>JAFGNZ010000303.1 GCA_016926755.1 Myxococcaceae bacterium
CACCCGACATGGCCCTTCCTCCCATCGCCGCGGCGTGGCACGTGCCGCCCGTGGAGTCACCGGACGCGGGGGTGGCGGAGGAAACGCTCCTGTCCGCGGTGCGGCCCCCACGCTCTCCGTCTCCCTCCCATGGGCTGGGGCTCCCCATGCCGAAGACTCCTTTTCCAGGCCAGAAGAAGCCACCCTGCGAGGCGCGCTCGGAGAAGGCGATCCTCGGCGCATGCTGGGTTGTGCTGGAGGTACGTCCGCCATGCGGAGCCGCGGGCTACGAGCACGAGGGCAAGTGCCTCAGGGCTTCCTTCGACGCGCCCCGCGAGCCCACCTCGGAGCAGCCATGATGAGTTCCAGCTCTTGGTGCGTGAACCCATCATGAATGGGCCGGGGTAGGGGTTCACGATGGAGTTCCCGCGGGAACAGCTGGAGGTCGACCGGATCCCGGTTGGTGGAAGACCCTCAAGCCAGGGATTACCTCGTTCTCATCCTGCTCGGCCTTGTCTGCCAGCAGGTAGCGTGCGCGAAGCCAGTGGAGGCGCCCTTTCCCTTCTTGAGTCCGGATAGAGCTCCTGGACTTGCGACGCTGCCTCCGCGTTACGTCGGGAATGCGCTCTGTCTCGGGAAGTTCAACCCAGTAGACGACGACCATGCGTCGGCTCGGAGTGGTCATGGTCGCCACCACAGGCTTGCACAAGTCCGGATACTGCTCGCCGCGGTGAGCCCCCACGAGCCCCGCCACGGTGCCTACGACCTTCTTTTCGAACTCCTCAAGGTGCTGCGACTCCTTCTGCCTCACGCTGACTCGGTAGTCCTTGACCTCGATGAAGTAGAGGCAGTCGCTTCGAATGCCGACGATATCCACGGCCTTGTCCCCGGAGGAATGGCGAAGCCCGTTCTTGTAGGCCGGGTGCTCATCCCACTGGCAGAGGGGCTTCCAGTCATCGTCGAACTCGAACCGGAGACTGCCGATCGTGATAGACGTACTCATGCGCGCTCAGCTCGGATTCTCCTCGTCGCTTGATGCCAGCTCCTTGAGCAGCAGACGCTCCTCCCAGTCATGGAGCGCAGCGTACTCCTGCAGGATGACATTGTGCTGGAGCTCTGCAAGCGTGGCCCCTGCTTCGACTTGGACTGGCTCCGAGAGCGATGAGCGATAGAGCGCATGAAACCGCCCCTCCACACCCTTGGGCACGGCCCCGTACTCGAAGGCCAGCGACAGCTTGTGCGCCAGCAGGTAATCATGAGTGGCGACGAAGATCTGGACTCCGGCCTCCGCAAGCGCGAGGAGGATGTCAGGAAGCCGGGCAATGAGTCGCGGATTGAGATTGGACTCCGGCTCATCCCAGAAGAGGATGCTACCGCTCTTGATGGAGGCATTGGAGATGAGGTGGGAGAGGAGCGCGAACTTCCGCAAGCCCTCAGCAACGAGGTGGGCCTCAAGCTTGAGCGCGCCGAACTCCACGTAGAAGCGATTGGCCCCCTTAGAGACACGCCCTCCCCCTAGCACACCTTCGAGCTTGGAGAGGAGTTCATCGGCGGCGATCTTCGCTTCTCCTCGCGCCTTGCCGCGGTCGAGCGCCAAGCAAACGTCATAATACGTCTCGTCAAAGGAGAGCGTCTCACTCTGGTAGGCCGCAATGAACCCCTCGTACATTGCGAGCACGTCCCGAGTCGGAAGGAAGATGCAGTCGAGCGTGGGCTTCCAGTCGTGAGAAGTCAGTGCCACGTTCCCATGCTCGCTCAGGGTGAAGAACGTGTCCCCCGCCGCTCCTCTGACCCAGACCTCACAGCCCGCGCCCGCCTGTCCCCGCACCAGATGCTCTAGTCGGTCATCTTCAGGCTTGAAGACCGCCGCGAGTTTCTCGCTCAACCTCTCCTGGGCTTCGGCGAACGTCTCAGGCTGCCCCTGAGCCACCTTGAGCACGGAGTAGAGGAGCTTCATCACATGCGACTTGCCCGCCCCGTTTTCACCGATGAGCACGTTGATGCCGCTCGCGAACGTGAAGGTCGCGCTCTCCACGGCCGTAAAGTGCTTGAGATCCATGCTCAGGTTCTTCATGAGTCTTGCGACCCCTCCTGTTCGTGCAGCACGTGGGCAGCGCCCCGCAGCCCATCAGACCGAAAGACAGCAGTCCCAGGACGCCATGCTCGGATCACATCGAGGGATGTCTCCAGCGCCTGAGCCTCCGAGTGGATAAAGCTGCGCAGGCGTGTGCCTGGGGCAGGGTGCCACTGCTCAACCCAGGGTAACAACTCGAGCATCCCCCCAAGGAGTGGAATCAGCTCCCCCCGGGGTACTTGCGCCTTGCGCTCCGCGTAGAGCACCATGAGCACGTGCGCGCGCTGGGCAAAATCCCAGCCTGCCCACCCGTAGACCTTCTCGGACTCAGCGCCTGGATAGAGAATGAACCGCTCCCTAGGAACGTCCAGCGGGCCACGAAGCAACCAGAGCTGCGGCTTGAGGAAGTCCCCAGGAGTGTAGCGTAGCGGCGCGGGGCAATCAAAGGGCTCTTCCCCCATCGCGCGCTGGCAGGCCCAGGCTCTCTCCCAACCCTCACGCTTCACAAGCCCCGAGGCCGTGTAGCGCAGGGCCGCGAGGCACGGAGCGCTCTCAGACTCGAACAGGGCCTCCATGGCCGCTGTCCCCTCGGGCTGATCTGGCGGGTTGTAAAGGGAAGCGACGGCCTGGGCATCCGCCTCATTCAGTAGTAGGTGCAGCAGTTCCTGGGGGGGAACTGAACGCGGCGGATCCAGGCTCCGCAGGACCTTCTCCAGGCGCTCCAGCAACCACTCGCGGCAGGCCTCCGCCACTTGAGATCGGTAGGCATCGGGCCCTCGGGAGTGCTCCGTCGCGCCCCAGGAAGGCGAGCGCCAGGAACGCTTGTAGAGGGAGGTCTCAAGCAAGGCGAGGGTGGGCTCATGCAAAAGTTCGCGCCGCCGGAGCGCCCATGGCTCTGCCAGCGAAGGCTGCAACCTCCTCGGAGGTAGTTCCGAGAGCCAATTGAAAGGCCTGTGCTCAGGCAGGGCGAGCCCCGGAGTTCTATGTGTGGCAGGCCCCCCAGCCAATTCCAGGGCTCCGTAGATCAGCCAGTCCAGATCCTCCTGATCCGACACCATCTGCATGAGCAGGGTGACCTCCCGCTGCTGTGCATGCGCCAACTCACGCAAGAGCGCTTCCCGGGACGTCCCCGCCCAGGCTGTCAGCACCTGCCTCGGCGTGGAGGCCTCTCGCTCTCGTGCCGCCTGATCCAGTCTCCTGGCCAGCGAGACAGCCTGCTCGCGCAGGGGGCCCGGCCGCAGCAGGATCGTTGGAACCGGCAGTTGCCTCAGCACGCCCGGGGAGAAGTCGTAGAGCGCCTTGTCTTGAGCCTCGCTTCCGTCGCCCGCTTTACTTGGAAGGGTCCTCCTGAAGAGGTGTTGCTTCAGCCAGAAGCAGGCCACGGAGCTGTTCAGGTAGGCGAGGAGGAGCAGCAGTTCCTCTTCCTCCGCACTCTCACGCAACTGGATGGTGAGCACGGAGCGGCCCGCCAACTTGTCGGTGCTCATCGCCGCGAAGTGGTTGTGGGAGGCAATGCGTGGGCAGCTGAGGGCCAGAGAAGATGGCCGGACTCTCCAACCGGACCATGACCACCAGTCCCCGCTGGCCACCGAGCCAATCCGCGGGCGCTGAGCGAGCACGAGGCGATAGGGCCAGAGGTAGCGGCCCCACTTCGTAGAGGCTCCGGGCCTGAGCGGTTCTGGGGAGTCGTCACGGTAGGGAGCCAGCGCCACGGCGCTGACCGGAGCAGCCCAGTGCCGGAGCGACTCCCCCAGGACCAGGGGGCGCAGAACCTCCGGTTCCAGCCCCAGGCGAGCGGCCACCTGCTCCGGCAGGAGAAAGAGGCCATCTGCTCCCGACCAGGAGCCCTGGCCCAACCACGCCGCGCATTCTCCGAGCGATACACTCTGGCGCTCCATCCGCCTCAGGATCTCCACCGAGTGCCCCGCCGCCAACGTCCAGGGGTGAACCTTCAAGCTCTCACGAGAAAGTTCAGCCACCTGGATGAACTCGTCCTCATAGCCCGTCTCCTCAAGATGCCGGGTGAGCGATAACCACACGCGTCCCTTGGCAGGCTCGAGAGGAACTGTGGGCTCGGCCCTCTTTCCAAGAACGACATGGACGGTGTCAGAGCGCGGAGAGCGGTTGCGCCCGAGAAGGAAGACCGTGGGAACACCATGCCCTGGGAGATAAGCCCCGGAAGCATCCACGATGTTCGTCAATTCGACGCGTGGGAGGACCTGTTCGACAAGCGCGCGCCCGAATTCGCGCTTCATGAAGGCTGGCGAAGTGATGAGCCCCACGAAGCCGTCGTCGACCGCGAGTTGGAAGAAGCGCTCGATGAAAGGGGCGCTGAGCGTGAACCTCAGGTGAGCGCTCACATAGCGCTCACGATACAACCGCCGCCGCCCGGAGTCCGGGACCGAGATGAAGGGAGGATTGCCTACGACGACATGATACCGCTGGCGAAGGAGCGCGCCCGCAGCCTGGGGCTCTAACGTATCGGGGGCCTCCCGGAGCATCCTCTCTGCATCCACCGCCAGACGCTCATCGCCGTCCACCGTGAATCCTCTCAAGAGTGAGTCCGCGGCCACGATGTTAAGTGGCAAGGCTGGCAGTTCCTCCAGCCGGGAGATCCCCGTCCTCATGAGAAAGGCCAGGGTAAGCCGGGCTCGCGTAATGAGCGTGGCCAGAGGGGCGATATCCACTCCATGCACCTGGGCCAGGGCCGCCAGGGCCTGCTCGCGCGCACTGCCTCCAGCCTCCTGCTGCTGGTGATGCGCACAGAGGATTTCAAAGGCACGCAGGAGGAAGCCCCCCGCGCCACAGACGGGATCCATCAGGCGCACGTGGGTGAGCCCGAAGGCGTTCAGGGCCGGTTCGAGCGTCCGCTCCAGGATGAAATCCACCACGAAAGAGGGGGTGGACAGCAACGCGTGACGCTCGCGCAGGGGCTGGGAGAGATCCTGATACAGGTCTTCGAACAACGTAAGCAGCACGGACCCAGACGCATCCCTCCAGCCTGGAGACTCCGTCGAGTCGTCTCCCCAGAAGAAGCGGATCAGCGCCTCCGCCGACGCATCGGACGGAGGCAGAAGCCAAAGCGCGTTCTGCGGGGCCCCAAAGAGGACGGCAGTGCCGGGCTTGTGGGCCAGCTCACGAAAGAGCGCCGACAGCGCCTCTGTGGGCGACTTCGCCGACCATGGCCTGGGGATCACCAGCCCCTGGCTTTCCAATGCGCGAGCCACAGCGCAAGTCACGAGCCAGGAGGCGCCGACCTGCTCGACCACTTCCAGCAACCATTCTTCATAGGGAGCTTGGGTGTAGCCTGCGTCGAACTCTCGTTGATACCGCGCGCTCAAGGAAGGAACATGCGCAGGGTCACGCGCGCGGTCGAGGAGATCCGGCACCAACACGTGCTGCATCCGCTCAACCAGCGCTTGCCGAAGGTCGACCTCAGGGGTGTGCGTTTCCCGGCCCATGTTGTTCGCCTCCTATAACAGGGAGGAGGCGGGACTCATAAGAAGGCTCGCCTGCCTGAGCGTCGCGTCCGCATTGAGCGTCGCGTCCGCATAGGACGACCACCAGCGAACAGACGCAGGTTCGGGGAGCGGACGCCAGGTAGCGCATGGGGGAGGGCACACGGCTCAAGCCATCGTCTAGCATGAGGCGAATGCTCCCGCTCCTGCTTCTCCTGGTGACGACCCAGGTTCCCGGTGAAATCACCCTGGTGACCTTCTGCAAGCAGGGCCGGCTGAGCGCCTGTGAGGCCCTCAAGCAGGCCAACCCCCAGCACGCCGCATAGCTACGGCAGAGCTGGCCAAGGCCGCGGCGCGGCAGGCGGCCCTGAAAGCCGCCGAGGAAGGGACCCAAGAGCAACAAGCCGCCGAGGCCGCGGCTGATGACGCCGCGGCAGAGTCCGCGCCGGAGTCTTGCGACTGCACGGGGCAGGAGCACCACATCATCTCCAAGCCCAGCGCCAAGCGCTTGGAGAACAATGAAACCCTCCGCGGGTTGTATGAGCCGCGGGACAAGCGCTTCGTGGCCAAAGCCAAGGACCTGGAGTCGCACTGCGGCTATCCGAAGTGGCACCGCGACGTGGACAAGGAGGTCATCAGCTGGTTGGACAGGTTCCCCAAGGCCACGCAAGCTCGGTTCGAGGCAATGCTGAAAGAAATCTACCGCCGCCCGGAGATGCTCAAGGGGTTTCCCCATGGCTTCCGAAGTCCACCCGCCTCCGCGCCTCTTCGTCCTTGAGGAGGACACATGGGGACCTCATGACACCCAGTTCGACACGATCGAGCCCATCAACCTCGGACCTGCTCCTCATTGCCCTCGGTGCGATGGCGCCCTCGGCATGCTGACATGGCTGCCACCCTACCGCGTCGAGTTGGAGCTGTACGGCCAGGAGCTCGGCGACTTCGTCAAAGGACCAGGTGGCAACAGCTTCCTCATCTCCGAGCGCATGGCCTCGGCCTTTCAGGCTGAAGGCTTGACCGGCTTGCTCGACTTCCACCCCGTCGAAGTGCTGCGCGTGCGCAGGAAACGCAAGGGCCCCAAGCCTTCCTCCGTGCCCACCTACTTCGTCGTCAACGTCTCCTTCTTCGGAAAAGGCGTCGTGGACGTGGCTCGCAGCCGCCTGCGCTACAACGTGCCGGTCACCTGCCCGGAATGTCGCGCCGAGGGGGTGGACTCCATCCATGGCTTCGTCCTGGAGCCGGGCTCCTGGCAGGGCGAGGACATCTTCCGCGCTCGTGGCCCGCCCGGCACCCTCATCGTCTCCGAGCGCTTCGCCCACTTCGTCCACCGCCATGGCTTCACCCACATGAAGCTCATCCCCACCGAAGAGTACATCCGGGATCCGCTCCGCCTGGGCCCACC
>JAFGNZ010000046.1 GCA_016926755.1 Myxococcaceae bacterium
ATGACTCAACCTCGCTGCGGCGCGAAGGGGGAAAACGATCGCGCTGGCCGCGATCGCTACGCCGCGCTTTTCCAGGATCGTCTCCACGCTGACCCCTGTTCCCATGGCGGGCGACCGCGTCTCCCTCTCGGCGCTCCAGAAGGCAGTGGTGGGCAACCTGATGCAGGTGACGGTGATCTCCAACTACGCCGTGGAAGGCCGCGGCGAGTCGGTGGAGCCGCTCCGGGCCGAGGTGAGCGCGGTCCCCGTGCCGTCCGAGCTGCCCAACTCCGAGAGTGAGCTCATCGCCCTCAGCGGCACGCTCGTCTCCCTTCCGGTGGCCTCGGGTGCGGAGCATTCCGCCTTCAACCTGAGCACCGTCGGTAACCCCACCGGCACCAGCCTCCAGCTGCGTGTGCCCGTTGAGGTGGACCCCATCGTCAGGACCAGTTTCCAGGTCCCGCCTCGCTCTCGTCGTCCGGCGAGGCCATCCGTATCGCCTGGTCCGAGGACCTCTGTGTGAGGCGGGGTTGTGCATCTCCCGGGATGGGGGCGCTCGTTCACCTGCAAGGGGCACGCGGAGGAGCCCGGCAGCAGGTCTCACGGCTGGATGAAGACCCGCTGGTAACATGACTGCACGCGGTTGAGGTTCTGGCCCGCTTCATCCTTTCCCAGGGGGATGATCATCATCATCCGGATCAGCCAGCCGCGGCCCGAGGCCAGGCCAGTGGGTGCCTGGGGGTCAAGCTGCTTGTTGCCCATGCACCGGTGCAACCCTCCGATGATCGAGTCGCTCTGCGGGCACGTGCCATCATTGGTTGCCCCTGTCTTGGACTGCCACGAGGAGCCTGGCGTGTACGGCAGGTACCCCAGGATGAAGGGCTCCTGAGCGCCGAAGTGATACGGATCGTACCCGTCCAGCCCGAGCCGGATAGCCGACCACCGCGTCACCGGGATCTGCCAGTTCTTCGCGGGGACCTCGCTGGTGACCTCGGCTGCTGGCTCCTGAAAGCGGAAGACCGGGGCCTCTGGCGGGCCGCTCACATCCACCTCCCACAGATAGAACGCATTCACCCCGTACGTGTCGCCCTCGGGCCATACGTGCACGAGCGCCGGAGAGCCCTGGGTGACGACCGAGAGAGCGCCGCACTGCACCATCCGCGGCTCCTCTGTCCCGCCATCGGGCGTGTCGTCCGGCTCCGGACAGCCGGTGACGCCAATAAGCCCCACCAGAACCACCCCCACCCTCCACCCCAGAATACGATGCAGTTTCATGGCTTCCTCCTCCTCGAAACCTGAAGCGTAGGCGCAATCACGCGGGGCTGACGTGAGATCATGGCGTTAGCCGGTAACGGCACGTCCTGCTTGAGGTTTTTCCATCACCTTTCTGAAGTGACTGGCGCACGGCACCGAACTGCCCACCGCGCAGACCCTGCCGCCGTGCCCTCCGCCGCTGCAATGCGAAAACCGCGCGCAGGAAGAGCGTGAGGACGTCCGAGAGCAGTCCCGCCTCCTTCAGCAGTACCCACCGCACCCGGTGGGGAAAAGACAGCAGCCCTCTTGCCCCGCAGTGCCCCGGGCCGCACCCCGCAACTGGACCCCCATCCTTCCTATCGGCCACGATAGGATAAACGTGAGGTGGCGCCTTCCATGCACGCGTTTGATATGTTCGTCGTCAGTGGTGCTCGAGTGGGAGGCGGAAACGCCCCGTTCGGGCGCAACCACCTCGCACTGCCTGCACGAGGGCTCGCGGCGGTGGCGGACGCACTTGTCGCAAAGGACCCTACCGCCCCGGAGCACTGTGCGAAGATGGCACTGACCGCCATCGACTCACGGGACGCTGTCGCTCACGGCTCCGAGCTTCGTCCAAGGCCGCGCGCGGACTCTCCTGAGACGCTGCTGGCCTCCTTCGAGGCCGCGAATGAACTCATTCATCGTACCATTCACACTGATTTCCCCGAGTCCGAGGCCACGACGTCGGTCGCCGCCGTGCTATGGGTGGGCGCGCAAGAGGCCTTCATCGCGTGGGCTGGGTTCCGCGTCCGCGTCCACCGCGTCAGGCAGGGCGCGTTCGAGCTGCTCACACCGACGATCCTCTCGACGCCGCAGGGTGGACCCGAAAGCTTGCGCACCGGTGTTGTGGTGCGTAGCGGTCAGCGGGACTGTCTCTTTGGCGGAGACCTGGGACAGCAACCCAGGCCGCCCATCCACACCGCGACCGTCGCGCTCAGGCCCGGCGAGCTGCTCTTCCTCAGCGGTGCGTGGGCGTACGAGCCTCCTGAGCGCGCGCAGGAGGGCCGCGACCTGCTCGCGTTCCTGTCGAAGCACGGGCAGTCCATCGATATCGCCCTGGCGGAGTGTCTGAGACGTGAGAGCTGGGCCCGTCACCTGCCGGGTGTGCTCATGCGGGTGGGGGGCGCGGATGACGCTGCTGCCTCACTTCCCGAGGAAGGTGTCGAGTAGCCGGCAGTCGGCGCCGGTTCTGCATGCGTGGAAGCGAGGCGTGCAGTTGAAGCTCGCCGGGGCCCTCCGGTAGCGGGCCGAGCCCCAGTGTGGAAACGATCTTCCTGAAACGCGGGCTTTCGATCGCGGGGACCGCGGGCAAAGCGCGGGCTCTGGTCGCGCGTGCATGGATCAGGAAATTCGCGCGGATGGACGCCCAGAGGCTTGAACTCTGGGCGCTCCAGCCGCCATCGCGCCGCGCGAAACGCTCGAAATGGCTGGACCTCGCTGCGGCGC
>JAFGNZ010000304.1 GCA_016926755.1 Myxococcaceae bacterium
CCAGTCGCTGGAGCGCTCCTTCTGGGGCATGGCCGCGCGGGTGGTGCCCCAGTTGGACAGAGAGGCTGTCGTCCAGTGGGCTCGGTATGTGGCGGGTGCCCTGGGAGACAGGGATGCTCAGGCCTTGAGGCGCCACCTGTCGGCACTGCTGCTGGCCGGCGATGAGCAACTGCTCCACAGGCTGATGCCAGTGCGCCCGGCGCAAGGGGTGTCCGAGGTGCCCACCCCACCGCAGCCGCCCGCGCCGGCCAGCTCCGAAGCCGAGCCCACCAGGGGCGCGCTGTCGGGCTCGGCCTGTCCGAACCTGCCTGCTTGTCCGACAGCCCAGGTGCCCTTGCAGTCCCCTTGCCTGACAGAGCCACTTCCCCCAAGCAGCTCCACGCCAGAACTCGCAGAGGGGGCGCTGGCGGAGGCGGCCTGTCTGAACCTGACAAGTTGTCGGACAGCTTTGCGCCATGCGCCGCCGACAGGCAGTGCCTTGAGTTGCTCTGCCTTCACCGGCCTTGACCAGCTTTCGGGCCACAGGGGGCTGGAGGCCTGCAGGCTCCCTGGCGGCCGTGAAGAAGGTGGGGGCGACACCTGGTCCCCTATGTCGTGGGGAACTCCTCCACCTGCTGACGCGAGAATGGGGACTGCTGGACCCGCAAACCGTGCTCGGGTCTGCACCTCGGATTCCCATCGGGCAGCGGCCGAACGCAGCCTGCCGAAACCCACCGGGTTGCTGGACAGCTTTGCGCCATGCGCCGTGGCCGTGGAGCCAGGAACTGGCCGGCCACCCACGCTCCCTCCTCAATCGCCGCCGCAGATCGCCAAGACATCCGCCTTGCGTGCCACGGACAGATCGGGCGACTCCTGCGGACGCCTGATGCGCGCGATCCGGCGGAGCCGGTGTGGGCCGCTGCTGCCGAAGTGATCAGAAGGTGATGGAGACGGGGAGTGGCGGCTTCATCGCGACACCCCACACCCACTCGAGTTCTCAGCCGCGCCGAGGCTTGTGCGTCCGCGCATGTCGCCCGGGGGCATGGCCCGGCGCGCGCTGGGAGACGCCTTGAGCCTGCTGTGGCGGGCCGGGGTCGCGCTGCGCGGCGAGGAGCCGCTCCCGCTCCGCCTGGAAGACAGGATCCTCTCGCGGCACGGGACGGCGGGGGATCTTCGCGCGCATGATGCGCTCGATGCGCGCGATCGTCGCAGCCTCCCGCTGGGTGGCGAAGGTGGAGGCCATGCCGCTGGCCTCGGCCCTCGCGGTGCGGCCAATGCGGTGCACGTAGTCCTCGGGCGCGTGCGGCAGATCATAGTTGATGACGTGCCCCACCTCTTCCACGTCCAGCCCGCGCGCCGCGATGTCCGTGGCCACGAGGCAGCGGTACGTGCCCTCTCGAAAGCCCTCCATCGCCTGCTTGCGCTGGTTCTGCGTGCGGTCCGCATGCAGCACCGCGCACCGATAGCCCGCCCGCTGGAGCGCGCGATGCACCTTGTCCGCACGCTCCTTGGCCCGGGTGAAGATGAGCGCCGTCGCCTCGTCCGCCGCCAGCAGCGAGAGCAGCAGCGGGGTCTTCTCCTCCGGCTTCACCAGATACAGGCGCTGCTCGGCCCGCTCCGCGGGGGTGCCGCTGCGGGTCACCTCCACGCGCGCGGGTTGATGCAGCTGCTCGCGGGCGAAGCGGCTCACGTCCGGCCCGAGCGTCGCGGAGAACAGGAGCGTCTGCCTGCGCCGGGGGAGCGCCGCGAGGATGCGCTCGATCTGCGGCAGGAAGCCCATGTCCAGCATCCGGTCCGCCTCGTCGAGCACCAGCGCCTGCAGGTTCGGGAATGAGGCGGCGCCTGCCTCCAGCAGGTCCACCAGTCGCCCCGGCGTGGCGAGCACGAACGTCGGCCGCTCCTTCAGCGCCTCCACCTGGGCCGCCATGTCCTCGCCGCCAATGACCACCGCGTGCGTCAGGCCGCGAGGCTCGGAGAAGAAGCGCACGGGCTCGGCGATCTGCTGGACCAGCTCGCGGGTGGGCGCGAGCACCAGCCCGAGCGTGCCCTTCTTCCCGGCGAAGCGCTCCACCAGGGGCAGCACGTACGCGGCCGTCTTGCCGGTGCCCGTGGCCGCGCACCCGATCACATCCCGGCCCTCCAGCGCGGGGGGAATGGCCCGCGTCTGGATGGGGGTGGGGCGCGCGAAGCGTGCGCGGCGCAGCGCGTCGAGCGCCTCGGGGGAGAGGCCCAGCTGGGTGAAGGTGTCGCTCACCCGGCTTGGCTACCATGTTCGCCGTTCGCGGAACACGGCGGATCCGCCGGGCTTCCACGGAGCAACAAAGGCGGTGCCCCGTGGAAGCCCCCTCCGTGGCGCTCAGGCCGCCTGTAAGGTCGCGGACTCGAGCAGCCCCTCCACCTCCTTGCGGCAGAGGGCCTCGAAGAGCTCGAAGCGCAGCCGCTCCTGGGACTCGGTGAGCTTCCGCTGCGAGGAGAGGAAGTCCAGCCGTGCCAGCAGGGCCGCCGCGCGCCCCAGCGGGCTCCGGGCGGCCTCGTCCCGCGCCGCGAGGATGGCGGGGATGTTCTCGGGCTGGAAGGGCCCGTGGAAGCCGGTGTCCGCATCCATGTAGCGGAGGATCTGCGCGCCGCCGATGCCCACCCCGTCCACTCCGGCGTAGACGGCCGCGGCGATCTGCGGCAGCCGGAAGCCCGCCGAGAAGTACGTCAGCAGCCCCTGCTCGTGCGCGCGGTGCACCAGCTCCACGGCCGTGGCATGGGAGATCTGCTCCATGACGGGGACGCTGGGGTAGGTATCCGCGGAGCCGTCCCAGGTGACCTTGTCGAAGCCGCCGGCCTTCACCAGCTCGATGCCGAGCATGCCGATCTCCCGCCGGCCCGTCACCCGGCGCTCGCCGCCGTCCCGATCATCCAGGATCGGCGTGTTGAGGTTGAAGGCGGCGGACAGGTACTGGGTGCGCGGGTTGCGCAGCACGTTGCTGCGCAGGCAGCGCATGAACTCGATGATCTGCGAGGCCGTCATGCGCTCCATGGCGAACTTGCACTCGGCCACCCCCTGCTGGAACATGGCGCTGGCCGCGGCGGCCATGGTGTGCACCACCTTCCACAGATCCAGGTGGAACCGGCCGCTGTCGAAGAGGGGCCGGCCGATGAAGCTGGTGACGGGGGCCTGCCCCCCCACGTGCATGCGCACCTTGGCCACGTTGAGGATCGAGGGGATGCGGTAGGACTCCACCGCGCTGCGATCCTGGTGGCCGCGCTCCAGGTGCTCCACGTGGACGTACACGCCCCGCATGAAGTCCTCGCGGGTGCTCGTGCCCAGCACGTGCCCCTCACCCGGATCGGTGATGGACATGTTCGTCTGCGTCACACCGTGGCCCGGCAGGGGCAGGGGCTTGTACGGCAGGCTCACTCGCGCGCCGTGGGCGAGCGCCTCGTAGGCCTGGTGGAGGGTGCGCCGCTCCTGGGGCGTGGGCTTGCGGCGCTCGCGCCGGATCGAGTCGATGAGCAGGCTGGCCGCATCCACCCTCGCGGACGGTTCGACCTCGAGCTCCCGAGCATCACCCGTCTCCTCCGCCACGTCGTCGATCCACCGCCGCCGCAGGGCATGGAGCTCCTCCTCGAGCTCGAGCACGCTGGAGGTGTCCATCCGCTGGAGCACTCCGCCGATCGCGCGGGCGAACTCGGACAGCTCTCCGAACTCGGAGGAGAGCTTCTCGAGCTCGGCGCGGACGTAGGCGGTCCGCTCCTGGACGCTCAGGGGCTTGAAGAGGGGGATGGGCTCGGTCTTGCGGAACGGGCCTTGGCGGGCCTGGATGGCGCGAGCCCGCGCGATCTCGATCATCTCCATCATCTGCGCGAGCACCAGCCGCTGGGTCTGGGGGCGGCTCTCACGCATCTCACTCATCACTGTCATCTCTCGGCTCCGTGGCAGGGTTGGAGGGCAGCAGGGGCCCGCGAAGCGAGGCGGGCGGCTCTGCTTTCTTGAAGCGGCTGAGCGGATCGGAGGTGTTTGTGATCGGCTGCTGAGCGTCGCCCGGCCGCCTGCTCAGGTCGCGAGGCGCGCCGCCCCTCGCGAGAGGGGATCGAGGACCGCCATCACAGATTCCCGCCCGAGGCTCCACCCGACGAAAACAGCCTCATGGGTGGAGCAATGGCAATGACTGCGACCGCAAGAAGGGAAGAGCTCATCTCGATCGGAGGCGCGTCCGAGCCCGCCTCCGAGCCCTGTGTCTTCGTCCTCTTTGGGGCCTCCGGTGACCTCGCCCGGCGCAAGCTGCTGCCGGCGCTGTTCCAGCTCTTCCAGCGGGGCCTGCTGCCCGAGGGGTTCACCCTGGTGGGGGCCTCGCTCGCGAGGATGGATCGCGAGGCCTTTCGCGCCAGTGTCCGGCAGAGCCTGGAGCAGACGGTGGGGGAGCTGGACGGCGCGGCCTGGCAGCTCTTCGCCAGGGGGCTGGAGCACGTGACGATGGATCTCTCGCGGGGGGAGGACTACGCGCGGCTGGGCGAGCGCCTCGCCCAGCTCGAGCAGGAACGCGGCACCCGTGGCAACCGCCTCTTCTACCTCTCGGTGGCGCCGAGCCTCTTCGGCCCGGTGGTGGACCACCTGGGGGCGTCCGGGCTGGCGCGCTCCGGTCGCGGAGGCTGGGTGCGCATCATCGTCGAGAAGCCGTTCGGCACCGATCTCGACAGCGCTCGGGAGCTCAACGCGCGCCTGCACCGCTACTTCGACGAGTCGAGCATCTTCCGCATGGACCACTACCTGGGCAAGGAGATGGTCCAGAACCTGCTCGTGCTGCGCTTCGCCAACGGCCTCTTCGAGCCGCTGTGGAACCGCCAGCACGTCGATCACGTGCAGATCACGAACGCGGAGACCCTGGGGATGGAGGGCCGCGGCGCCTACTACGAGCAGTCCGGCGTGGTGCGGGACATGATCCAGGGCCATGTCTTCCAGGTGCTCTCGCTGCTGGCGATGGAGCCTCCCGCGGACCTGTCGCCCGAGTCGGTGCGCAGCGCCAAGGTGGAGCTGCTGCAGGCAGTGCGAGACTTCACCCCCGAGCGCATCCGCACCGAGTGCATCCGTGGCCAGTACGCCCCGGGGTGGACGAGCGGAGGCCAGGTACCCGGCTACAGGCAGGAGCCGGGCGTGGCTCCGGACTCGGGGGTGGAGACCTATGCCCTGCTGACGATGCGCTTCAACAGCCTGCGCTGGGCGGGGGTGCCCTTCTACGTGCGCTCCGGCAAGCGCTTGAAGGAGCGCGTGACGGAGGTGGTGGTGCAGTTCAAGCCGGGGCCCTTCCGCTTCCCTGGGCTGGAAGGGCTGGAGCAGGCGGCGGCCAACCAGCTGGTGGTCCGGATCCAGCCCGAGGAGGGGCTGGTGCTGCGCATCAACACCAAGGTGCCAGGGCGAGGGCTGCGCATGCGCGAGGTGGATCTGAGCTTCCTCTACGCCCAGTCCTTCGGTGGGCGGCTGCCGGAGGCCTACGAGCCGCTGCTTCTGGAGGGCCTGCTGGGGAACTCCACGCTGTACACGCGCCGGGACATGGTGGAGCGGAGCTGGGAGCTGGTCATGCCCGTGCTGGAGGCCTGGAGCGCGACGAAGGCGGAGCCCAATTACGCGGCCGGGACATGGGGGCCGGCGGCCGCGAGCCACCTGCTCGAGAGCCAGGGACGCGCTTGGAATCGGGGGTGAGCGCCCCGCCAACAGGCTGATGGGGGAGCAGGCGTGGCCCGCCCTGGGGTCGGTGTGTCACACCGCGCGGGGGCCGACTCTGCTCATGGGGAACCGCTGGCCATTGTGGCCAGCCCGCACCTCAGGAGCAGAGACCATGGCCTACCGAGGATCGATTCCAGTGGACGTTGCCGAGCCTCATCGTCACTTCCTGGAGCATGACAAGCACTCGGAGGAGCCGTCCGTCGGGAAGAAGAGCCACCGCGCGTCGCGGGATGTCTTCGTCCACCTGGAGCTTGGCTATGCCACCCATCGGATCTGCCGCGTCATGCAGGATGGGAAGTGCAAGGAGTGGGACGAGGTCAAGCTGCGCTCCTACAACGGGAAGCTGCCGGGCCCCGTCATCGAGGCCGAGGCGGGGGACACGCTGAACATCACGCTGGACAACCGGCTCCCCCCCGAGCCGCAGCCTGGCCCGGAGCACGCCTCCACCGAGCCTCACGGCTTCAACACCACCAACCTCCACTTCCACGGGATGCACGTGTCGCCCGCGGGGAACGCGGACAACGTGAACCTCGGCATCGGCCCCAGCAGGGTGTTCGAGTTCGAGGTCAAGATCCCCCACGATCACCCCGCGGGGACGTACTGGTACCACCCCCACAAGCATGGCTCCGCGACGCTCCAGCTCGCCAGCGGCATGGCCGGTGTCCTGATCGTCCGGGGCGACATCGACAAGGTGCCCGCCATCAAGCACGCCAAGGAGCGGATCCTCCTCTTCCAGCAGATCCTCTATGCCCTGACCGATGACCCCACGAAGCCTGGCCACAAGGCTCACATGGTGGAGGACTACGCGCTGTTCAAGCCCGGCGTCTGGCAGAGCCTGGGGCGGCGCTTCACCCTGAATGGCGTGGTCGAGCCGACCTTCGAGCTATCTCCGGGCGAGGTGGAGCGGTGGCGGTTCATCCACGGCGGCATCCGGGAGGGGCTCAAGCTCCGGCTGGTCAAGCGCGAGGGGGGAGCGGAGATCGCCCTGCAGCAGCACGTCATCGCCCATGACGGCATCACCACGGGGCGGATCGACACGGTGACGGAGACCGAGATGCACCCCGGCTACCGCGTGGACGTGATGGTGCGCGCGTCCGAGGCGGACGGGAGCCCCCTGAAGCCCGGGACGTACTGGCTGGTGGATGAGGCGGCTCCCGCTCCCGCTCCGGCGCACACCCTGGCCCGCGTGGTGGTGAAGGGGCGGCCGGTGCGGATGGCGCTGCCGAAGGCGCAGGAGCTGGCTCCGCTGGCGCCCTTCAAGCCCATCAAGGACTCGGAGATCACCGGCCACCAGCAGGCCGTCTTCCACATCGACACCACGGTGACGCCGCCGCGGTTCCTGATCAACGGCAAGGTCATCGATCCGCACAACCCTCGGAAGCTCACGGTGGGCGCGGTGGAGGAGTGGACCGTGAGCTCCCAGTCCTTCAACCACCCGTTCCACATCCACGTGAACCCGTTCCAGCTGAAGACCGAGGATGGGAAGATCCTCTGGAAGGACACGCTGATGGTGCCGGCCGGGAAGACCTTCAAGCTGCGGAGCCGGTACCTCCGCTACATCGGGACGACCATGATGCACTGCCACATCCTCGAGCACGGGGATCTGGGCATGGCCGAGGTGATCGAGCTGCTGCCGCCGGCCTCGGGGCATGAGCACGGCGGGCCTGGGCACCCGCATCACTAGCCTCGTCAGGAGAAGAGCTCGAGCAGGTCCTCGCGGGTGATGGCCGTCGCCGCCGAGGCCTCGCTCAGGGCCGCCTCGAAGAGCGCGCGCTTCTTCTCCTGAAGCCCGAGGATCCGCTCCTCCACCGTCCCCTGCGCCACCAGTCGGTACACCATCACCGGACGCTCCTGGCCGATCCGGTGGGCCCGGTCCGCGGCCTGCGCCTCGACCGCTGGGTTCCACCACGGATCCATCAGGAAGACGTGGTCCGCCGCGGTGAGGTTGAGCCCCGTCCCGCCGGCCTTGAGCGACATCAGCAACACCGGCGCTCCCTCCGGTGACTGGAAGCGCGTGGTGATCTCTCCGCGGTTCGTCGTCGTCCCGTCCAGGCGCGCGAAGGAGATGCCGGCCGCCTTCATCTGCGGCTCGATCAGGTCGAGCAGCGAGGTCCACTGCGAGAACACCAGCGCCTTGTGGCCCTCCGAGACCGCGGTGCTGAGCGCGTCGACGAGGGTCTGCACCTTCGAGGAGGAGGCCGCCTGCTGGCCCGGGACGAGCGCCGGGTGGCAGGCCGCCTGACGCAGGCGAAGCAGGGCCTCCAGCGCCCTCAGCACGCTGCCACCTTCGTTCAGCAGGGCGACCACCTCCTTGCGCGTCGCCGCCATCACCGCGTCGTAGATCCCGCGCTCGCGCTCGTCCAAGGAGACGTGCATCACGGACTCGCTGCGCGGCGGCAGCTCGGGCGCCACGTCCCGCTTGAGGCGGCGGAGGACGAAGGGCCGGATGCGCCGGCGCAGCCGCTCCGCTGCCTCGCGCTGTCCTTCGGCGATGGGGCGGGCCACCCGATCCTCGAAGTGCCTCCGGCCACCCAGGAGGCCCGGGTTCACGAAGTGCATCAGGCTCCAGAGCTCCTCCAGCCGGTTCTCGAGCGGCGTACCGCTCAGCGCCAGCCGGAAGTTCGTCTTGAGCCCGAAGGCCGAGCGCGCGACCTGGCTCTCCGGGTTCTTGATGGCCTGGGCCTCGTCCAGCACGACCGCGTCCCAGGTGCGCCCCGAGAGCGCGGCCGCGTCCAGCCGAAGGATGGAGTACGTCGTGAGCGTCACCTCGGCGGCCTCGTCCAGGGCGCGACCGGGCCCGTGGTACACGCACACCCGGAGCGACGGGCGGAAGCGCTTGAGCTCCGCGGCCCAGTTCGGGAGCACGCTGGTCGGGCAGACGACGAGCGAGCGGGGGCCCAGCACGCACAAGGTCTGGAGCGTCTTTCCCAGGCCCATGTCGTCGGCGAGGATCCCTCCGAGCCCCGCACTCTGGAGGAAGCGGAGCCAGCTCACGCCCTGCTGCTGATAGGGGCGCAGCATCGCGGTCAGGTCCTCCGGCAGGGCGGGTGGCGGGAGCTTCTCGAAGCCCTCGATCAGGGGCGCCAGACGATCGAGCCCCGGCGGAGGCGGCTGCTCGAGCGTCTCGCACAGCGCGCTCAGCTCTGGCAGGGCGTGGTTGGAGACCCGGCCATCCGCCTGCCGCGCGGCCAGCAGGTCCGCGACGCGTTGGCCGTGCTTGTCCAACCAGGCCCGAGGCAGCGGCGCCCAGCCTCCTCCATCCAATGGGACGAGCCCCAGCCCCTCCGTCCACGCCCGGATCACCGCCGCCGCGTCCACGGTCTGGGCCTCGCCCTTGGCTCCCTCCACCTGGAACTCGAGCGTGAAGCGCACCTCGGGCACGCCGGGGCCGGCGCCGGAGGAGTCCACCCGGAGCAGGGGCTGGAGGCGGACGTTCGGGCTCACGACGCCCGCGGCGTCTCCGGTGAGATCTCCGCGCCAGCGCCGCAGCTTGTCCGCCCAGCGCACCATCTCCTGGCCCTGCACGGTCAGCCGTCGGCCGGGGACCAGGTTCAGCTCGTCGCGGAGCTGGTGGATGAGGCGCTGCTCGGCCGCCTCGTCGCGCAGGGGCACGGCCCCGCGCAGGTACACCATCCGCCCATTGTCGATCCGCACCGACGGTGGCGCTCCGTAGACGAGCGTCGGCAGCACGGACAGCCCGGACTCCAGCTGGTTCAGATCCAGCAGGATGCGCGGCTTCAGCTCTCGATCGATGGGAGGCAGGCGCCGACTGCGGACCTCGATCGGCATGCGCCGGGCCAGCTCGGGGAGCACCTTCGAGGTGAGCTCGCCCACCTGCTCGGGCGCGTAGGTGCGGACGATCGGGAGGTTCTGCAGCCAGGCCCCTGCTACCGACGTCTCGCCCAGGCGCGCCAGCGCATCGCCGCAGAGCGCCACGCCCGGGCTTACGAGCTCGGTCACCCGGGGATCGCGCGTCACCGTGACGACCAGCTGCTCACCCCGGTCTTCAACGACGGCCCTGGGGAAGACGACCTCGTCCGAGACGGCGACAGGCCGCCCGTCGAGCAGGACGGTCCGCGACTGCTCGAGCGCCCGGAGCAGCGTCTCCAGCCGCTCGGGGGGGATCGCTCCGCGCGTGCGGCGCTCCAGCAGGCGATCCGCGTTCAGGTCCGACTGCTCGACTTGCAGCTTCGCGGCCTGCGCCGGCCTGGCCAGCACGGCCGCCAGGCTGTCCTCCAGGGGTTCCTCCGTCCCATCGGCGTGCGCGAGAGCACGGTGGAGCTGCAGCCCGCCGTCGGCGCGCGTGAAGTGGTACACCACGCGAGACCACCGGTTCGCGGTCACCTCCAGCGGGGTCTCCTGCTTCTCCGCCTGCTGCACGGAGAGGGCCGCGGCCACGACGTGTTCGCAGGGATCCACACGACTGGGGCAGTCGCACTCCCACGCATCATCATTCGGATACAGGGTGACCGTGAGGGCAACCGAGCGCCCCGGGGCCCGCACTCTCAACTCAATCTCCTCCGCGGTGCGAGACTGGAGCGCGACGGCTCCGGAGCGGGAGAGGTTCACCCCGGTGGACCAGATACCGGGGCGGGCTTCCTTGCGAACGGCTTCGAGCAGTTGAGTGGTCGCGGACATGTGGGACGCGCTCCCTACAAGAAGTGCCGGGCCGCGCCTAGTAGGGAACAACGCTGGATGTTGACGGGAATCCCGCGTCAGCGCCCCGGAGGAGATGCACATGTCGAAGGTGAAGGCGCTGGGATGGTGCGGTGCGTTGGCCTGGGGAAGGGGAAGGCTGACGGGCTGCACTCCGCGTGCTAAGGCGCGAGCCGAGCCCATCGCGCCATGTCCTCGACCTTCTACCTGACGACCCCCATCTACTACGTCAACGCGCCGCCGCACCTCGGGCACCTGTACACGACGGTGGTCGGCGACTGCCTGCGCCGCCACTTCACCCAGCGCGGGCGGGACGTCTTCTTCCTCACCGGCACCGACGAGCACGGGCGCAACATCGAGAAGGCCGCCCAGTCCGCGGGCATCCCCACCCAGCAGCACGTGGACCAGACGGCGGCGAAGTTCCAGCAGATGCTGGTGGACTTCTCGCTCGAGTCGTCGCGGTTCATCCGCACGACTGACCCCGCGCACAAGGCCGGCGCGCAGAAGCTCTTCCAGACGCTCAAGGACAACGGCCACATCTACAAGGGCCAGTACGACGGGCTCTACTGCGTCGCCTGCAACCAGTACTACACGGAGCGGGAGGCGGTGTCCCAGGGGGACGAGAAGACCTGCCCGGTGCATGGCCTCGCGCTCGAGCGCGTGAAGGAGGAGAGCTACTTCTTCCGGCTCTCGGCCTTCCAGCAGCCCCTGCTGGAGCACTACCGGAAGCACCCGGAGTTCATTCGCCCCGAGGGGCGGCTCAACGAGGTGATCGCCTTCGTCTCGGGCGGGCTGGAGGACCTGTCGGTCAGCCGGACCTCCGTGCGCTGGGGCATCCCGGTGCCGGGCGATCCCTCGCACACGCTCTACGTCTGGCTGGACGCGCTCTCCAACTACATCACCGCGCTGGGGTACGGGAACGAGGAGTACGACGGCTTCCAGAAGTACTGGCCCGCGAACCTCCACCTGGTGGGCAAGGACATCCTCCGCTTCCACACCGTCTACTGGCCGGCCTTCCTGATGGGCGCGGGCCTGGAGCTGCCCCGGCAGGTGTACGCGCACGGGATGTGGATCTCGGGCGGGCGGAAGATGAGCAAGACGCTGGGCAACGTCATCAACATCCACGCGCTGAGGAAGCACTTCAGCGTCGATGCGGTGCGCTACTTCATCTTCCGCGAGAAGTCCTTCGGGGATGACTCGGACTTCAACTACCCGGCCTTCATCCGCCGCTACAACGGCGAGCTGGCGGCGGGGATCGGGAACCTGTCCAGCCGCACGCTCACGCTGGTGCAGAGCTCGCTCGGCGGCAAAGTGCCCCAGGCGGGTGCCGACGCGGACAACGAGAAGGTCCGCGCAGTGGCGCGCGAGGTGAAGGAGGAGTTCCTCGCGCAGATGGAGCAGCTCGAGTTCAACGTGGCGCTGCAGTCCGCCTGGCGGCTCATCAGCGAGACGGACCAGTATCTGCAGGCGACGAAGCCATGGGCGCTGGCGAAGGAGCCGTCCAGGATCGCCGAGCTGGAGAAGAGCCTCGGCACGGCCGCGGAGGTGCTGCGGCACCTGGCGGTGATGCTGTACCCCCTCATGCCGCAGTCGATGGAGAGCCTCTGGGGGCAGCTCGGGCTCGCCGGCTCACCGTCTCGCGAGAACCCGGAGCGGCTGGAGTGGGGTGGGGCGGGAGCTCGCGCCATGGGCGGCGCGGTGGCGGCGCTCTTCCAACGGTACAATGAGAAGGAGGTGCTCGCCACGCTCCAGGCGGAGGGCGAGTATCGGCCCGAGGGTGTGCCGCCGGCGGCCGAGGCTCCCAAGGCTCCTCCCGAGGGTGGCGCCGAGGCGGGGGTCATCTCCATCGATGACTTCATGAAGGTGGATCTGCGGGTGGGGATCGTGAAGACCGCGGACCGGGTGCAGGGGGCGGACAAGCTCTTGAAGCTGGAGGTGGATCTGGGCGAGGAGCAGCCGCGGCAGATCCTGGCGGGGATCGCCATGGCCTATGCACCGCAGGAGCTCGTGGGCCGTCGGGTCGTGGTGGTGGCGAACCTGGCGCCGCGCAAGATGCGGGGCCTGGAGAGCCGAGGCATGCTCCTGGCGGCGACCGGGGAGGACGGCAAGCCCGCCCTCGTGGTTCCGCCGGAGAACGTGCCTCCAGGCGCCAAGGTTCGCTAGCCGGCCTTGCGCTGCATGAACTCGCGCACCACCGCGACGTCGATGAGCAGCGCTCCCGCGAGGAAGAGCCACGGGCCGAGGTAGGAGGCCAGTCCGGCAATGCCCCAGAGCGTGACGGCTCCGGCGAGCACGGGCAGCACCCAGGGCGGTAGCGCTGCCCGGGTCTGCCTCCCCAACGCCAGCAGCACGAGCCCTCCGAGCGCGAGCAGCGCCCCGGACACGAGCGGGCGGCCCCGGCCAGAGGCGGAGTAGGCGGGGACGTAGTTCGTCATCATGCTGAAGCGCCACTCGGTGCGAGTCGTGTACTCCCGCGAGAAGCCGTCCATCTGCATGTCGCGCACCTGGTACGGCTGGAAGCCGCCAAGGAAGTAGCCGCCGCGGTAGCCCCAGGTGAAGAAGAGCGCCGCCGCGCACAGGAGTGCCCCCATCAGCACCCAGCGGCCCAGGCGCTTCTGCTCGGGGGAGGGCTTGCCCTGCTCCGACACGAAGGCGGAGAGCGCGCGCCGCTGGTCGTAGCCGAGCACGATGGCGGCCAGCAGCCAGAGCAGCGGCACGAGGCCCAGGCTCAACGAGAGGAACGCGTGGGTGAACGTGAGCGCGGTGAAGGCGGGCAGGAAGAGCGGGTGCTCGGCCAGGCGCGCCGCGCGCACCACCGGCTCCGGGAGGGGGCGCCCGGCGGAATGAAGCTCCCGCACGCCGACGAGCACACTGCCGGCGAGCATCACCAGCGACCAGCCAGGGCCAATGCCCCAGAAGAACGGCAGGGCGGAGAGGAAGACGGCGAGCGCCACGAGCCCCGCGCCGAGCAGCGCCAGGGAGCGCCCGGGGATGCGCTCGCGCAGGCGCGGGTCCTCCAGCACGGACTTCACCGCCTGGGCCGCGTGCCCCGCCGCGCGCTGGGTAGCCTCCGCCGCGGAGGCGGCTGTCTTGGAAACCTCGGGAGGAATCTCCATGAGGCGCGACCATAATCCACTCGCGACGGCGCCGTCGGGTGCTCGGGTGCCCTACCCAAAAGGTCGGTGATGGATAGCTCCTCTCCCAGGTAGACCCAGCAGCCTTGAGGCGGGTTCGGCAAGCTCGTTCGATCGCCCGCTTCCCGATCGGCCCCGGAGGCGCGGATCTGCCGCGCTCCTGATCACGTCCTTACCTTGGGGCCATGAACGCGGAGGCGCTGGCCATCCTCGAGGAGGGCGCGAGCGGGGAGCGCTCCCTGATGATCGGAGACCGCGAGGTGCGCCTGACGCACCTGGAGAAGCCCTTCTGGCCCGAGCTCGGGATCACCAAGGGCCACCTCTTGCGCTACTACGCCCAGGTGGCGCCGGTGCTCCTGCCTCACGTGCGCGACCGCGCCATGGTCATGAAGCGCTACCCGCACGGTTATGCCGGCCCGTTCTTCTTCATGAAGCGAGCGCCCGTGCCGCGCCCCCCCTGGATTCGCACCTGCTCCATCACGCACGCCTCGGGCAACGTCATCGACTTCCCGATCGTCGATGATCTCGCCACGCTGCTCTGGATCGTCAACCTGGGCTGCATCGATCTCAACCCCTGGTACGCCCGCTGTGATGACGTGCAGCGGCCCGACTATCTGCACTTCGATCTGGATCCGTTCCAGGCGAGCTGGGAGCAGGTCGTCGAGTGCGGGTTCGTGCTGAGGGAGGCGCTCGAGGGCCTGAAGATGCCGACGCTGGTGAAGACCTCCGGCTCCAAGGGGCTCCACGTCTACGTGCCCATCCGCCGGGGCCCCACGCAGAAGCAGGTGTGGACCGTCGCCAAGGCGCTCGCGCAGGAGCTGGCCGCCCGCCATCCGAACCTCATCACCGCCGAGTACCGCGTGGCCAGGCGCCCTCAGGGGCGCGTGCTCGTCGACTACAACCAGAACGCCTTGGGTCGCACGCTCGCGTCCATCTACTCGGTGCGCCCCAAGCCCGAGGCCAGCGTGTCCACCCCCGTCTCCTGGGAGGAGCTCGAGGCCGGCGCGCGCATCGAGGACTTCACCCTGATCAACGTGCCCGCACGCGTCAAGCGCCTGGGAGATCTCTGGAAGCCGCTGCTCTCTCCCAGGGGACGCGTGGAGCTGGAGAGGTTCCTGTGAGACCGCCCCGTCCCTCCGCGCCAGCTTCCTGGAAGCCGCTGGAGCTGCCGCTCACGCCACCGTTCCCGCCCATGGAGGCGGAGCTCTCGCGAGACATCCCCGCCGGCGACGACTGGCAATACGAGCCCAAGTGGGACGGCTTCCGGTGCATCGTCTACCGCGACGGGGACCAGGTGGAGCTGCAGTCCAAGGCAGGGCAGCCGCTGGGCCGGTACTTCCCGGAGCTCGTCTTCGCCGTGCGTCAGCTCGGGCCCAAGCGCTTCGTGCTCGACGGTGAGATCGTCATTCCAGAGGACGGAGCGCTCTCGTTCGATGCGCTGCTGATGCGCATCCACCCCGCCGCCAGCCGTGTGGCGATGCTCGCGGGGCAGAGCCCCTCACGCTTCTATGTGTTCGATCTGCTCGTGGATCCCCGGGGACAGCTCCTCACCCAGAAGCCGCTGCACCAGCGCCGGCAGAAGCTGGAGTCCTTCGCCGCGCGCTATCTGGATGCGGAGGGGCAGATCCGGCTGTCTCCCGCGACGCTCTCGGCGGACGTGGCCCGCGCCTGGCTGGGCGCGCCGGGCGTGGATGGTGTGGTGGCCAAGCGCCTGGGTGCCGCCTACGCCTCCGGCGAGCGCACGGGGATGGTGAAGGTGAAGCCCCAGCGCACCGCCGACTGCGTGGTGGGGGGCTTCCGCTGGGCGGAGAAGCGAGAGCGCGGGGTGGGCTCGCTGCTGCTCGGCCTCTATGGCAAGGACGGGTTGCTGCACCACGTGGGCTTCTGCTCGAGCTTCTCCGAGAAGGAGAAGAAGGAGCTCGTCGCGCCGCTCGAGCCGCTTCGAGGGGGCTCGGGGTTCACCGGCAAGGCCCCGGGAGGCCCGAGCCGCTGGAGCAAGCGTGATGGGGCCTTTGAGCCGCTGGAGCCCCGGCTCGTCGTGGAGGTGGGGTACGACCACTTCAGCCAGGGGCGCTTCCGCCACGGCACCCAGTTCCTGCGCTGGAGGCCCGACAAGGCCCCCGCGCAGTGCCGCATGGAGCAGGTGCTGCGGAGGCGCTCGCGGGCCGAGATACCGCTCGTCGAGCTCGGCGGCGCCAGCGCCCCCTGAGCGCCGCGGCTACTCCTGCTGCGCCGACATGAGCTCCACGTACTCCTCGCTCGAGATGGAGTTCTGCCACTTCGAGGAGAAGCCCAGCGCGTGCTGCGGGTTCACCACGTGGGGCGCGGCGGTCTTGGCCACGTCCAGGCGGGTGATCTCATTCTGGAACAGATCCAGGATCAGGCCGAGCTGGGCCGCGGTCAGGTAGTTGCGCTTGAGCACCTTCTCGGACATCTCCTCGCGCAGGATCTCGTTGTGCTGCGTCCTGAGCGAGTGCAGGAAGCCCTTGAAGGTCTCCGCGTCCATCGCGTACTTGCCATCGCGAGTCATGGTGCAGCCCGGGTCGCGCTGGGTGCCGCAGTCCCGGAAGACCGGCCCGGGCCGCCGGTACGCCGGGGGCGGGGGCGAGCGGCGCTCCTCGACGAACTCCGAGTCCTCCTCCTCCACTACCACATGGACAGGGGCCTTCACCTTCACCTGCATGTTGGCGCCGCCGCCACGCACGCGCACGCTGGCGCCCGCTTCGTCGTCGTCCCCCTCCTGGACGGTCATCTGGATGTTGGCGGAGGGCATGTCCTCGTCGTCGACCTGGACGTTCATGTTCATTTCCACGTCCTGGGCCAGAGCCGCGGCGGACATGAACATGGACGACACCACCACAGCACGCAGGAGCTGAGTCACGGAGAGTTCCTTTGGAGAGATGTGAAAAGAGGCGCGGCGGCAGACATCCACGGAGAAGCGCCGCGGAACTCAATACGGCCCCTTTCCGCATTTATTCAGACAGAAGCGGAGAGTTCCCCGCTCACCGCGCGGCCATGGGCTGATGGCTCACCACGCGCTCGGCGTGCCGGCCCATCAGCTCCGCGTAGTGATCATGACGCGCCACGTAATAGCCGAGCCCCGCCGAGCTCGAGCGCAGCTCCACGATGAAGCCCTTCAGCTCCGCCTGGGGCAGGTAGGCGGTGATGATCTCCCAGCCTGGCAGCTCCAGGTTGGCCTCGAAACTCAGCAGCTGCCCCCGCCGTCCCGTGACGAGCCGCTGGGCGCGGGCCGTCGCCTCGCGCGGCACGTGGATCTCCACCCGGAGGATGGGCTCCAGGAGCACCGGCTCCAGCCTGGGCAGCGCCTCCGCCATGGCCAGGCGCGCCGCGGTGCGGAAGGCCTGATCCGAGCTGTCCACCGAGTGGTAGGTGCCCCCCGTGAGGGTGACCGCGACGTCCACCACCGAGAAGCCCAGCGGCCCTCGCCGCAGCCCCTCCAGCACGCCCTCCTCGACGGCGGGGATGTACTGCCGCGGCACGGCGCCTCCCACGACGGCCGAATGGAAGGCGAAGCCCTGCCCGCGCGGCAGCGGTCGCACGTCCACCACCACATCTCCGAACTGGCCGTGGCCGCCGGACTGCCGCTTGTAGCGAGCATGGTGCGAGCCGTGCTGGCGGATCGTCTCTCGGTAGGGGATGGGGAGGGGATGCTCCACCACCGGCACCCGCATGCGCGTCCCCAGCCGCTCGAGGGCCTCCCGGAGGTGCAGCTCGCCCTGGCCTCCGAGCAGCAGCCGCTGCGTGTCCGGATCCTGATCCACCGACAGGGAGGGATCCTCCTCCACCAGCCGGGCCAGCGCGCCGGGCAGCTTCACGTCGTCCGAGCGCTTCTCCGCGGAGATCGCCACCTGGTGCACGGGCGGCGGCGCCGCGGGCCAGTCCGTGACGCGCCGCGCGCCGTCCAGCTCCGCGCGATCCCCCGTGTGGGCCGCGTCCACGCGCCCGAGGATGGCCACCTCTCCCACGCTCGCCACGGAGATGGGGGTGTGGCGCGCGCCGTGTGGCTGGAGCACGCCACTCACGCGGCTGCCGCCCAGCGTGCTCCCGTCCGCCACCGTGCCCCGCCAGATGCGCGCCAGGGACTGCTTCCCCACGTGCGGCAGGTACCAGATCTTGAAGGGCTGCACCATCACGCCACCGCTGGCGGAGATCCCCAGGCGCGTGCGCGTCTCCTCCACGGCGGGGACCTCGTGGCGCAGGCCCTTGAGCAGCCGCAGCAGCCCCAGCCCTCGCTCGGCCGAGCCGATGAAGACGGGCACCAGCCGATCCTCGCGCAGCGCCCGCGCCAGCTGCTCATAGAGCACTCCCGGAGGGGGCACCACGTCCTCGATCAGCTGCTCCAGCAGCGAGTCATCCTGATCCGCCAGCCGCTCCAGCATCTGCCGGCGCGCCGCCTCCTCCAGGGGGCGGTGGGACTCCGGCAGCGGGATGAGCGCCGCCTCGTGCTCCGCCGTGGTGCCCCAGGCGCGCTCGCTCACGAGATCCACCACGCCCACCATCCGCTCCCCCTCGCGCAGGGGGATCTCCCGGAGCACCAGCGGGCGCGCGGAGACGGCCTGGAGGGACTCGAGCAGGGCCCGCACGGACGCGCCGCTCTCGTCCAGCGCGTTGAGGAAGAGCAGGTGGGGGATCTGGCGGGTGTCCAAAAAGTGAAACAGCGGCGCCAGGGCCGCCGCGCGCTCCGGGCCGGCGTCGCAGACCACCAGCGCCGCGTCACAGATCATCAGGGCGTGTCGCGCCTCCTGGGAGAACTCGGGGGCGCCCGGGCAGTCGATGAACGTCCAGCGCTCGTCCAGGAATTCGGTGGTGGCCGCCGCCAACTCCACCGTCATGGTGCGCCCGCTGGCTGTCCCATTCCCCTGCGGGGCTCGCAGGGGGCTCGCTCCCGTGACGCGCAGCAGGGACTCCAGCAGGGTCGTCTTCCCCACTCCCTGGGGACCAACGAGGGCGACGACTCGCGGCGAGGTGGGGTGCTTCATGGGCGGGCTCCTGCTGGCGGATGGCTTTGTCCGCGGGAAAGTTGGAGCACGGGGTGGCACTTGAGAAGCAGGGGGGGGCGGCCAGGCGAGGGCCCCCTCCCAGGGCACTGCGCGCGGGTAGCTGCCTGCCCGGTCAGGGGAGGGCAGGCGTCTCCGGCCGGTACTCGTGGATCCACACCGCCTCGATCCCCCAGGTGAAGAGCATCCAGTGCTTGGAGAGGGGGACGAAGCCCTTGGCCTCGATGGGGCGCGTCACCGTGATGATGCGCGTGCCGGGGCGGCAGGTGCGGAACCGCTCGATCAGCCGAGCCTTCGTCTCCGGGGTGAGGGCCAGCCAGTTCGTGAAGAGGTGGGTCGCGTCCCCCAGCTCCTCGCGGGTCATGTCCCCCACGGTGAGGGTGATGCCCGCCGCCTGGAGCCTCGGGGCCACGCGCGTCACATGGTCCGCGATCAGCTCCACGCCGTGGGCCTCGGCCCCCAGCCAGCGCGCCGCGATCAGCACCCGCCCTCGCCCCGCGCCGAGATCCACCAGCCGGCTGCCCCGGCCCAGCCCGGCCCGCTTGAAGAACCAGAGGGCCGTCATCAGCGGCGTCTCGCCGTAGATGAGCTCGCGGAAGCGCTGGCCGGTCGTCTTCAGCGCTCGGACCACCTCGAACGTGCGCCGCGCCCTGTACGGGGTGTGGAGGATCTCCGCCCACCAGATGCCCAGGTAGGGCACCAGCAACCGCGGGCGCCACAGCAGCAGCAGCAGGTCGGTGAGGCGGGTGAGGATGGCGAAGAGCACCACCTGCAGCCGCAGGGCGAGGAGCTGGAAGAAGGGGAGAGCGAACTCCTCCAGATCATCGTCGCGCTTCGCTCCAGGTGCGGGCGGGGCCGGCTCCGTCATGCGGCACGGAGGCTCGCTGGAATCCGCACCGGGCGCAATGCCGCAGGGGCGCCGCCGTCCCACCCCGTACCCAGCGTGCGACCCTCCCAGCGCGGCCATCCGAGATCGGCGGTGGGGGATGCAGGTTCCGGCGCCTGGCCGGTAGGAGAGTGCTATGGTCCCCGGCCGTGGCGCCCCACGAAGACGAGGAAGAGCAGGACTCGGAGAGCTTCGAGACCGCCAGCATACCGGTCGAGCGGAAGGGCCCGGTGCGGGTCAAGCTGGTGTTCCTGTCGGGTCCCGACGCGGGGAGGAGCCATGCGCTCGTGGCCGGGCGCTATGTGCTCGGCACGGCCCCGGCGTGTGATTTCGTCCTCAAGGATCGTGCCGTCTCCCGGCAGCACCTCACCCTGGAGGTGAGGCAGGACGGGGTGCTGGCCCGGGACATGGGCTCTCGCAACGGCTCCTTCTGCGAGGGGATGCGCTTCACCGAGCTGGAGGTGCGCCCCGGCGCGGTCCTCAAGCTGGGCACCACCGAGCTGAAGATCGTCCCGGAGGACTCGCGCGAGCGCGTCATCCCCCCCTCCACGAGCACGCACTTCGGCGGGCTGGTGGGGGGCAGCCGGAAGATGCGCGAGGCCTTCACCCTGCTGGAGCGGCTGGCCTCTGGGGATGCGGACGTGCTCATCCAGGGCGAGACGGGGACGGGCAAGGAGGGGTGCGCCGAGGGCATTCACGCGGCGAGCAAGCGCCACAAGGGCCCCTTCATCATCGTGGATCTGGCTGGCATCGCCCCCTCGCTGATCGAGTCCGAGCTGTTCGGGCACGTGAAGGGGGCGTTCACCGGCGCGCACACGGATCGGGCCGGGGCCTTCGAGCGGGCCGATGGGGGCACCGTCTTCCTGGATGAGGTGGGCGAGCTGCCGCCGGAGATCCAGCCTCGCCTGCTGCGCGTGCTGGAGCGGCGCCAGGTGAAGCGGGTAGGGGCCAACGACTACCGCACGGTGGACGTGCGGGTGCTGGCGGCCACGCACGTGGATCTGGAAGGCGCGGTGAAGGCGGGGAAGTTCCGCGAGGATCTGTTCCACCGGCTGGCGGTGCTGCGGGTGACGCTGCCGCCCTTGCGCGAGCGGCTCGACGACATCCCCCTGCTGGTGGACACGGTGCTGGAGCGGATGGGCCGGCCCCCCAGCGCCCTGTCGGATCAGACGCGCGCGCTGCTGGCCCAGTACCCATGGCCGGGCAACGTGCGCGAGCTGCGCAACGTCGTCGAGCGCGTGGTGAACCTGGGAGAGGAGGCGCTGCCGGACATGGACATGGGGGCGCCCTCCCCGGTGGACAGCAAGCCGCGCCCGCCCGGGGCGACGATGGAGCTGGAGCTGCCCTTCAAGGAGGCCAAGGAGCGGCTCATCGAGGGCTTCGAGCGCGACTACCTCAAGGGCCTGCTGGAGCGGTGCGAGGGCAATGTCTCGCGCGCCTCGCGCGAGGCCGGCATCGACCGGGTCTATCTCCGCAAGCTGCTGAAGAAGCACGGGCTGCACGACCACGACGGCCCGTGAGGTGAGGCGCTGCTCCCAGCGGGAGATCATCCCCCAGTCGTCCGTCGAGAGCGGATTCGCGGAGGAACGAAGGCGGGATCTTGTGCCTACCCATCTCGGCTCGCCCCCCGCTCAGTGGGGGCCGGCGTCGCCTGAGGGGGGCGCGAGCGTGCGCATCACCACGGCGCGGCAGGCGGTGCAGATGACGCCCGTGCGCTCCCAATGGACCTGCTCCTCCCACTCGCGGGGATCCTTCGGGTCCGCCTCGAGCTGTCGGAGGATCGAGGCGAGCTCGTCGCCCTGCCCGCCACCCGGGGTGTCGAGCACGTCCTGCTCACCTTGGAGGATGAGGGTGAAGCGGTAGTACAACTCGCTCGGGGCGATGCGGCGCCCGCAGGAGGCACACGTCTTGGGTGAAGGGGAGGCCACGAGGGGAGATTAGCCAAAGGCCTGTCTGTGCACCCGGACATGGTGCATCCCTTCATTGCCTTTGGGGGTGGCGCGCGATTGGATGCCGCGCCGTGATGAACCCGGCCCTCTCCGCGCTCCACCGGTGCGTGCTCCTCTGCCTCCTCCTGGCCCCATTCGTGACCTGGGCGGAGTCTCCCCCCACGCCTGCTCCGGAGGCCTCCGCCCCCGAGCCAGCACCCGCCGAGGAGCCGCCGACCCCCGCGCTCACCGCGATGTATCCGCTCTGGGAGAACACCGCCTGCGTGCTCGGCCACCGGCGCCTGTACCTGGGCACCAGCGACGCGGAGATCGGCCTCTTCGATGTGGCGCAGGTGGGGGCCCGCCCGTTGTCCTTTCTCTTCCGCACACTCAACGCGCACGGGAAGGTGCGGCTGCTGTCACGCGAGCGGCTCTCCGTGGCCGCCCACGCGGAGGTGCTCGTCTTCCTGCCGGGCGCGAGCGAGGCCTTCGTCTCGAGCAACTACATCTCCCGTCTGGACACAGAGGACATCCTCCTCACGGTGGTGCCAGTGGGGGCCACGGCCTCGTACGCCGTCACCCCCTGGTTCTATGTGCACGGCACCGCCACGGTGATGGGGATCTTCGACAACGGGCCCTACCGCGAGCGCCTGGTGCTCGGCACCACCGTGGTGGGGGAACTCCTCGCGTTCCAGCACCACTCGTTCCGCGCGCACGTGGGGGAGGTGGGCTTCTGGAACCACGACTTCAACATCCTCGGCGCGTCCTACCGCTACCGGCGCAGCTGGTTCGAGGCCCAGATCGGCTACTTCTACCGCTTCATGAGGGACGGCCGTCAGGCCAGCCCGCTGATCGCCCTGGGGGCCTACCTGTGAGGCGCCTCCTTGCCGCGCTCGTCCTCGGGGTGCTCGCTGCCCCCGCGTGTGACTGGTCTCAGTACGCGATGATGAACAGCATCCCCGCGGAGGGGGACGCGTCGCTCAACCCCGTGGTGCGCGTGTACCTCGGGATGGATGGGCTGTCTCACAGCGCGGTGGTCCGGGCCCGCGAGCGAGGCGCCTTCGCCGAGTGGAACCTCTCGCGCTTCATCCCGATGTTCCCCGCCACCAGTGACGCGAGCTGGACGCGCATCATGCACACCGGGCGCTTCGCGGGCCTCGAGTACGGGCACTACGATCCGGTGGAGGACAAGGTCTACAACAAGGCCATTGGCGGGCTGCTGGTGCACCTCGTGCCGCCGCTGGAGGAGCTCCCGTTCACGCTGCCCACGTATGCCCAGGCGCCGGCCTACTACAGCGCGTTCGACTACCACGCGAGCGCCTACCTGGACGCGCTGTGGAGCTACGACCGGCCGGTGTACGGCTACTACCGCGGGCTCGACAACCTCTTCGTGGCGCTCGCCGGACGCAGCCAGGTGCAGGAGACCTTCAGCGCCTACCTGCTGGAGACGGATGTCGTCGGGCACCTGCGCTCCGAGGATGACGTCGTCGAGGCGCTCGTCTCCCTGAACGACCGCATCGAGACGTTCAAGCGCAACCACCCCGAGCGCACCTACGTGTTCACCCTCTTTGGCGATCACGGGATGGATGGGGTGAAGAAGCCGCCGGACACGGTGGTGGACTTCCGTGACCAGCTCGAGGCAGCGGGGGTGGCCATCGCGGACTCCTTCGAGGAGGCGGACAAGGTGGATGGGCCCGCGGCGGTGCCCATCCTCCACACCCGCGTCACGTACGTGGCGATCCACGCGCGTCCGCGGTGGGTGGCCGAGGTGGCGCGGCGGGCCTCCACGTGCGAGGCGGCGGATCTCGTCTTCGCGCGCGGGGAGGCGCCAGGGCCGGGCTACCCCGAAGGCCTCGTTTGGACGACCGCCTGGAGGGAGGGGCAGATCGCGGCGAGCTTCGGCTACGAGGCGGCGACGGACTCCTACTGGCTGCCGAGTGACATGGACTGGGAGGCGCTCGATCTGCCCGTCTCGTTCGCGCCCGGGGCGAGCCACGGCGTGTTCAGCGACGAGGCGCTCTTCGCGCTCAGCGCCGAGCGCACCTACCCGGACTTCTTCTTCCGGGCGCGCACGGCGTTCGAGCCCATCAGCGTGCAGTTCCCGGCGGACATCGTCGTGTCGTACCGCCACCCGTTCATGTCGGTGGGATACCAGGCGCCCATCGCCACCGCGAATGCCGTGGGCACGGCGGGCAGCCACGGCGCGATGGATCGGCTGGGCAGCGTGGGCGCGCTGATCTCCGAGGAGCGCGAGCTGCCGGCCACGATGCGCTCGGACAACCTGCTGGAGTTCTTCCCGAGGCTGGTCGAGCACATGCAGCGGCGTGAAGTCGAGTTGCTCCCCGGCGCGGAGGGAGCAGCGCTCGACTACGGCGCGCTGAGGTTTCGAGAACTCGGGCCTCGTAGGTAGGCTCTCGGAGATGAATGCTCTGACTCCCGCGCCCTCCAGCACTCCCGGTCCGCAGCCTCGCCGAGCGGGCGAGCAGGGCGCCCATGACTTCGAGGTCGCCATCATCGGCGCCGGCTTCTCCGGGCTGGGGATGGGAATCCTGCTGAAGAAGGCGGGGATCGAGTCCTTCGTGCTCCTCGAGAAGGCGGGCGAGCTCGGCGGCACCTGGCGCGAGAACACCTACCCGGGCGCCGCCTGCGACGTGCCGTCGCACCTCTACTCGTTCTCCTTCGAGCCGAATCCCGCCTGGAGCCAGGCGTACTCCTCCCAGGCCGAGATCCTCGAGTACCTGAGGCACTGCGCGCGCAAGTACGAGCTCGGGCCCCACCTCCGCTTCCACGCCGAGGTGACGCGCGCCGAGTTCGAGGAGGCCCGAGGCGTGTGGACCGTGCACATGAAGGATGGGCAGCGGGTCCGTGCGCGGTCGCTCGTGCTCGGCAACGGCGCGCTCCACCTCCCCGCATACCCCACCATCCCCGGGCGGGAGCGCTTCGAGGGGCCCGCGTTCCACTCGGCCCTCTGGCGGCACGACCTTGAGCTCTCCGACAAGACGGTGGCGGTGATCGGCACGGGCGCGAGCGCGATCCAGTTCGTGCCGCAGCTCGCCCGTCGCGTCCGCAAGCTCTACCTCTTCCAGCGCACGCCGCCCTGGATCCTCCCCAGGCCCGACAGTGTCTTCAGCCCGATGGAGCAGCGGCTCTTCGCGCGGATCCCCCTGCTGGGCTGGCTCTACCGCGCCGCGCTCTACTGGAGCCACGAGTGGCACGCGGCGCTCTTCCTGAGCAAGCACGGGCTCACCCGGATCGTCGAGTGGCTCGCCCGCAGGTACCTGACGGCCAGCGTCCCCGATCCCAAGCTGCGCGGCCTGCTCACGCCCTCCTACCGGCTGGGCTGCAAGCGCGTGCTCCTGTCGAATGACTACTACCCCGCGCTGCGGCAGCCGAACGTGGAGCTGATCACCGAAGGGATCGAGTCCATCGGCCCCAGGGGCGTGCGCACGCGCAACGGCCTCGAGCGCGAGGTGGACGCCATCGTCTATGGCACCGGCTTTGACGTGGCGCGTTACCTCGCGCCGATCCGCATCGTGGGCCGCCAGGGCCGCGAGCTGAACGAGCTCTGGCAGGACACCCCGAGCACCTACCTGGGCATCACCGTGAGCGGGTTCCCCAACCTCTACCTGCTCATGGGGCCGAACACCGGGCTCGGCCACAACTCGATGATCTTCATGATCGAGGCGCAGGCCCGCTATGCGCTCCAGGGCATCCAGGCGCTGCGCGCGCAGGATCTGCGCTGGCTCGACGTGCGGCCCGAGGTGCAGGCCGTCTTCAACGAGGCGCTCCACGCCAGGCTGCGTGACACGGTGTGGCAGTCCGGCGGGTGTCGGAGCTGGTACCAGAACGCCCAGGGACACAACGCCGCGCTCTGGCCCGGGTTCACTGTTGACTACTGGCTGCGCACGCGCCACCTCCACCTGGGGGACTACCAGCTGCGGTTGTGAGGACACTACCTGATCAGTTGTGTGGATTTCCAGAAATGTGCTCTACTCAAGGGATAGGATGGCACCCTGGAGATAGAGCCTGGGTGCATGATCAGAGATCGCGCCCTGATGAGTCTCTCCAAGCTCGGGAGGAACTGCCGGACCTCCCTCTCCGTTCATGCTCGCGCGCTGGTCGTGCTGGGGGGGCTCATGGCCCTGCTCGGCGTGGCCGGCAGCGCCTGGGCCCTGGATCCCGACAAGACGCTGCTCCAGTTCCCGCACCGCACCTGGCGCGCTGAGGATGGGCTGCCGCAGAACAGCATCCTGTCGATCGCACAGACGCCGGATGGCTATCTCTGGGCGGCGACCCAGGAAGGGTTGGTGCGCTTCGATGGGGTGCGCTTCACCCCGTTCAAGAAGGCGGACACGCCCGCCCTCCCGGACGACTCCATCCGCCGGCTCAAGGTGGACCGGCAGGGGACGCTCTGGATCGGGACAACCCGAGGCCTGACCGGCATGCGGCAGGGGGCCTTCTTCCTCGATCCTCCGCCCCAAGGCATCGTCGCGCCCAACGTCGTCGACTTGATGGGCGCCAGCGATGGGAGCCTCTGGATCGCGACGTACAACGACGGGCTGATCCAGCGCTTCATGAACAGCTCCAAGCGGCGGTGGACGACCCAGGAGGGGCTCGCCAGCGACTCCGTGCGAGCGCTGGCCGAGGATCGTCAGGGCGCGATCTGGGCCGGCAGCACCGGTGGCCTGCAGCGGTGGGACGGCTCGTCCTGGAGCGCGCCGCTCCCATTCGAGGGAAAGAGCGCCGTGGCGGTGCTCTCGCTCACGCTGGACTCGCAGGGCACGCTCCTGGCTGGCACCGAGCAAGGAGAGGTGTACCAGCTCCACGAGGGGAGCATGCGGCGGGTGCCCGAGGCGAGCTTGCCGCCGGGCACTCCCATCACCGCCCTGCTCATGGACCGCGCTGGCTCCCTCTGGGCGGGGAGCCAGGTGCGCGGGCTGTTCCGGCTGGTGCGCGGCCAGCGCTCGGCGCCGGAGGCGACGCACGTGCTGGCCGGCAGCGGCGTGTTCGCGCTGTTCGAGGATGCCGAGGGCAACCTCTGGATGGGCACGAATGGCAAGGGGCTCCACCGCTTCAAGGATGCGCCCTTCACCCCCTACGGCGCCCCGGAGGGGCTGGCGCACGACATGGTGACAGCCATCCACGAGGCGCGGGATGGGAGCGTCTGGCTCGCCACGTGGGGCGGGGGGATCTTCCGCTGGCGAGCGGGGCAGATGGCCTCGTGGACCATGCGCGAGGGGCTCGTCCAGGATCGGATCATCTCCATCGCCGAGCGCGGTGATGGGAGCCTCTGGTTTGGCAGCGTGCACGGCGTCAGCCGCTGGCACTCGGGGACGATCACCTCCTTCACCGCGGACCAGGGCGTGCCCCAGGGGCTCGTGCGGGGCCTGCAGGAGGATGCGCGGGGGACGCTCTGGATCGGCACGGAGCACGGGCTCGCGCGCTGGAACGGCGAGCGCTTCGAGGCGTTCCACGCCGCCGCTGGGCTCCCGGGCGAGACGATCACCCTCCTGCGAAAGAGCGCCGCGGGAGGGCTCTGGGTGGGGACGGTGGGCGGAGGCCTGGCCCACCTGCTGGACGGCGAGGCCGTGCTGCTGGTCCCCGAGAACGCCCCGGTGATCGGCGAGCTTCCGGGCGGCAAGAGAGTGCTGGCGCCACCCGAGAACGAGCGGGGGATGGGCGAGATCCTGGCGCTCCACGAGGACGCGTCCGGCGCGCTCTGGATTGGCACCGATCGGGGCCTGTTCCGCTGGAAGTGGGGCCTGCTCACGCGCTTCTCCCGAGACGAGGGCCTCTTCGATGACCGCGTCTTCCAGATCCTCGCCGATGGGCGCGGCTCCCTGTGGATGAGCTGCAACAAGGGGGTGTTCCGTGTGGCGCAGGCGGAGCTGGAGGACTTCGCCGAAGGCCGGCTTGGACGCGTGACATCCCACAGCTATGGGAAGGAGGACGGGATGCGCGCCGAGGAGTGCAATGGCAGGGGCCAGCCCGCGGGAGCGCGCACCAGCGATGGCCGGCTCTGGTTCCCCACCATCCTGGGGGCCGCCGTCTACTCACCCGAGGCGGAGCGCGAGCCTCCCCCCCCGCCGCAGGTGCTCATCGAGGAGGTGCGAGTGGACGGAAGCCTCGTGCCGGCCTCCGGGTGGGAGCGGATCCCCGTGGGGGAGGGCCGCCTGGACATCCAGTACACGTCCCCGGGCCTGCGGACTCCGCAGGGGCTGCACTTCCGCTACCAGCTCGTGGGGATCGACGCGAGCTGGGTGCAGGCCGGTACCCAGCGCGTGGCCCACTACACGCTCCTGCCGCCGGGCCAGTACCAGTTCCGGGTGGTGGCGGAGTCCACGACGGGCGGCCCGGTGCCGCCCGCGACGGAGATCTCCTTCTACCTGGAGCCTCGCTTCCATCAGACCCTGCTGTTCCAGCTGGCCTGCGTGCTGGCGGGCGTGCTGGCGGTGCTGGGAGGCGTGAAGCTGCGCCTGCGCAGGCTGAGCCAGCGAGAGCGCGAGCTGCAGGAGCGCGTCGCCCAGCACACCGCCGAGCTGGCCTCCGTCAACGTCGATCTGAAGGCGCGCCTCGAGGAGCTGCAGAACGCCCGCGAGCGGCTGGCCCACGCCGAGAAGATGGCGGCGGTGGGCACGCTGGCCGCCGGGGTGGGGCATGAGATCAACAACCCCCTGGCCTTCATCATCTCCAACCTCCACTTCGCCGTGGAGGAGGTGCGAGACGCGGCCGGCCCCGAGCGGCAGGATGAGCGCTGGGCGGAGGTGGAGCAGGCGCTGCGCGAGGCGCTCCAGGGGGCGGACCGCGTGCGCCGCATCGTCCAGGATCTCAAGGCGTTCTCCCGCTCGCAGCCCCAGCACCCGCACCGGGTGGATCTGCACCAGGTGCTGGACATGGCGCTCTCCATCGCGGACGCGGAGGTGCGCCACCGGGCCCAGGTGGTGAAGATCTATGGCAAGGTGCCCAACGTGCTCGGGGACGAGACGCGGCTGGGCCAGGTGTTCCTCAACCTGCTGGTCAACGCCGCCCAGGCCATCCCCGAGGGGCACACCCAGTCCAACGAGATCCGCATCGCCACGCGGAAGGATGAGCAGGGCCAGGCGGTGGTGGAGGTGAGCGACACCGGTACCGGGATCGCCCCGGACGTGCTGCCGCGCATCTTCGAGCCCTTCTTCACCACCAAGCAGGTGGGGGTGGGCACCGGCCTGGGGCTGTCCATCTGCCACTCGTACCTGCAGTCCATGGGCGGAGACATCCGCGTGCGCAGCGAGCTGGGGCGCGGCACCACGTTCGAGGTGGTGCTGCCCGCGACGCCGGATCTCGTGCCGGAGGTGGACTCACGGCGCCCCGCCTCGAAGAGCGCCCCCGCGGCGGGCTCGCGGCTCATGATCATCGACGACGAGCCGCTGCTGACGACGGCGCTCTCGCGCATGCTGGAGCCCGAGCACGAGGTGGAGGCCTTCACCAGCGCGCGCAAGGCGCTGGAGCGGCTGCGGGCCGGAGAGGAGTACGCGCTGATCCTGTGTGACTTGATGATGCCGGAGATGACGGGCATGGAGCTGCACAAGACGCTCGCCCACGAGGCGCCCGGCCTGGCCGAGCGCATGGTGTTCATCACCGGCGGAGCCTTCACCGAGGCGGGGCGCAACTTCCTCGACACCACGCACCGGCCCTGGCTGGAGAAGCCCTTCGAGCCGGAGTCGCTGCGCGCCAGCATCCGGACGCTGCTCGTGTCCCGGCCGTCCGCGGCGGGCGCGAGGGCCGGGGTGCCGAGAGCGTAGGCGCTGGGGCACTCGGGAGCCTGGCCGAGTGCCTGCTCCAGGAGGTTTCACCGCCTCGCCGTCGCGAGGCGGTGCCTCTGGAGGGACCGTCAGGCGTGCCTGCGCTGGCGGAAGAGCTCGCCCGTGCGCCCCGGGAGCTCGGCGGCCTTGTAGTTCGTCAGCGCCCACACCACGGCGACGGCGATGCCGGCCACCAGGAAGAAGTTGCGCGCGGCGGCGACGCCGCTGAACCTGAACAGCCAGGGGGACACGATCGCGAGGATGCCCACGCCCAGCTCGATGCCACCGTGGATCGGGAACGGGATGATCTTGGCGACGCCCAGGGGATACGCGGTCAGCAGGCTCATGCCGAGCTGAGCGACCGCGATGATGTAGCAGAGCGCGGCGGGGAGCCCGCTGAAGCCAAACAGCGTGGGTGCCAGGGCCAGCAGCAGGACGATGCCGTAGTCGATGAAGCCATGAATGCGTGGGTTGAGCACGCGGTGCATGATGTTCCTCCGGGAAACGCGGGGACGACGCGTCCTCGCCTGGGGGGAATGTGGGTTCTCAGGCAATGGGTTCCCAGAAGCCCTCGCTCTTCCGCTCGGGCTCCGCCAGCCCAGGGAGGCCCCGTCTTCCTCCCCAGCGGAGGGAGCAGGCCCGGCGGCGGCAGCGGCGTGACAGCCGGCGATGAGGCAGCCCCCAGCCACCTGCCTGCCTGACCGTGTGGCCAGCGGCGGCTACACGGAGATGAGGCCCTTGCGGATGCCCTCGGTGACGGCCTCCACGCGGTTGGTGACCTCGAGCTTGCGGTAGATGTGCTCCAGGTGCGTGCGGATGGTCGCCTTGCTCAGGTTCAGCAGCCGCGCCGCCTCGCTGTTCGACACGCCCTTGGCGATGAGCTGGAGGATCTCCCGCTCCCGGTCCGATAGCGGCTTGAGCATTGGACCGTCCGACGACGCCTCGGCGGCCTCCGGCGGGGGCGCGGGCGAGGGTGGCGCGGCCGCGGCGGGCAGCGGCTCGGTGGGCACCGGGGCGCTGTCCGGATCCACCCGGAAGTGCCGCAGCAGCCGGCGCGCCAGGTTGGGCTGGATCACCGTGCCGCCGGCCCGGACCTCCTTGATCGCCTCGATGATCTTGTCCACCGGCGCGCCCTTGAGCAGGTAGCCGGACGCGCCCGCCTTCACCGCCTCGAGGACTTTGTCCTCCTCGTCGAAGATGGTGAAGATGAGGATCTCCACCTTGGGGTAGCTGGCCTTCACCGCGCGCGTCACGTCGATGCCGCTCATGCGCGGCAGCCCCAGGTCCAACAGGAGCACGTCCGGCATCACCTTGGGCACCTCCTCGAGCGCGGCCTCGCCCGACAGCGCGGTGCCGATGATCTCGATGTCCGGGTGCCCCTCCAGCAGGCGCAGCTGGTTCTTCAGGATCTTGGTCTGGTCCTCGACCACGAAGACGCGGATGGGGACTGGGGGCGTCTGCTGAGGGGCGTCCACGGGAGCTCCGGTCATCACGAGGGGTTGCAGGGAAGGGAGAAGGAGACGAGCGCGCCCGCACCCGGCGCGGAGTCCACGATGAGCTCGCCGCCGAGCTTCATGGCGCGCTCGCGCATGTTCAGCAGGCCGTAGTGCCCGCGCGGCGTCTTCTTCGGGTCGAAGCCCTTGCCGTCGTCGCGCACGATCAGGTGGACCCGGTCCTCGGCGAAGTCCAGCTTCACGTTCACCACCCGGGCCTGGGCGTGCCGGGCGGCGTTGGACAGGCCCTCCTGGAGGATGCGGAACAGGGCCAGCTGCGCGTCCGGCGACAGCTTGCGCGGCACCCCCGAGCGCTCGAAGCGGATGTCCAGCTGCGTCCGGTCCCGGAACGTCTTCACGTAGTCCTCCAGGCCCTGCGCCAGCTCGAAGTCCTCGCGCATCATCCGCAGGTTGCGCCGCAGCTCGTCGATGGACTCCTCCGCCGTGGCCTTCAGCTCGCCGATCTCGTCGCGCAGCGGGCCGTCCTTCGCCAGCCCGAGGATGTACTCGGACTGGATGATCATCGAGGAGAGCGAGGCGCCCAGCCCGTCGTGGATCTCGCGCGCCATCCGGTTGCGCTCCTCCACGATGGCCAGCTCCTTGAGATCGCCCTGCAGCTCCACCACCTCGCGGTGCGCGGTGGCCTCGCGCTCGTTCAGGTACACCACCACGTAGACGATGATGAAGTTGAGCGCCGAGTACCACAGCACCGTCAGCACATCGATGGCCGTCACGGTGCGGTTGAGCAGCAGATCCAGCCGGGTGGTGATGGGCAGCGCCAGCAGCGGCGGCAGGATGGACAGCGGCTTGGGGTAGAGGATCGCGAACAGGGTGGTGAACAGCAGCTGGGTGGCCAGCAGCGGGCTCTGCAGGCCGCCGCCCACCTGCGGCTTGGCGATCAGCACGACCATGATGATCAGGTCGAGGCAGAGCGTGAGGTACGTCACCCAGCGGCCGGCCTTCGGGTGATCGATGACCAGGAAGTTGGCGACGCTGTAGAGCAGCATCGCGAAGTAGCCGGCGAAGGCCAGCGGCCCGCTGAGCCCGAAGTAGCCCGACCAGTTGGGCACCGCGAGGATGAGCAGGCCCAGGGTGAGGAACATCATCCGCGCGTAGAAGAGCGCGCGGGCCCGGGCCACGAAGCGATCCTGCTCCCAGGACGCGGCGGCCTGCTCGGCGGACACGGTGTCCGTGAGCTTGCGTCGCTGCAGCACCGTGCGCACCCGGGTGCGCAGGTCGTTGGCCGGCTTCTCCTCGTCGCGGGCGAGGTCGGTGTCCGTCACGGCTGGCAGCTTAAGGGAGCAGCCGGGGCCGCGGGAATCTCTGGCCGCCGGACGCCCCCCCGGCGCCCAGGGGGGCACGCGGGGCAGGCTACTTCGGGTCGGGCGCCTCGCCGGCCCTGGCGCAGGCCTGCTTCGCCTCGGGCTGGCGCTCGTACACGTACTCCAGCCGGTCACGGGACTCGCCGGTGGCCTCGTTGAACAGGGGCGTGCCGCCCGCGTACATGGTGCCCTCGGGGTTGCCGTACCGATCGAGCTTCTTCGAGCTCAGCCACGTGTCCACGCAGCGCTCCTGCGCCGCGCGCTCCGCCTCGGTCTGCGCCGCGGTGGTAGAGCCCTCGCCCGCTCCCGGGGCAGGCTTCGGAGTGTCTCCGGTGAGGGCGCCCGTGGAGGTGTCGACGGCCCCGGTGGAGGCATCGGCGGAGTCACGGGTCTCCCTGGAACTGCGGCAGCCGGAGATCAGCAGCAGGGAGCACGAAAGGGCGAGCGTGTAGGTCAGCTTTTTCATATGTCCTGAAGGTGTGCCCCGAGGGCTGGACGCTGGGGCGGTGGAGTGTGCTACCGAGGGGTGGGACGACTCGGCGGCGGAGGATATTCGTTCGGCCCCCGCGGGGAAGCGTCCGAAGAGGAGGAGTGTCGCGTGAGCCGCCTTTCCGAGGCGCGGGTGCTGGTGGTGGGGGCCGGGGGCCTGGGGTGCCCGGCCTCGCTCGCCCTGGCGCATGCGGGGGTGGGGCACCTGACGCTGGTGGATCCGGATCAGGTGGATGTGACGAACCTCCATCGCCAGCTCTGGCACCGCACCCCGGACGTGGGCCGGCTCAAGGCCGAGTCCGCCGCGGCGGGCCTGGCGCGCGCCTTCCCCGAGCTGAGCACCGAGGCGATCCCCGCGCGCGTCGACGCGGACAACGCCGAGCCCCTCTTCCGCGCGCATGACGTCGTCATCGACGCCACCGATGGCACGGCCACCAAGTTCTTCCTGTCCGACGTGGCGGTGCTCACCGGCGTGCCGCTGGTGTACGGGGGCGTGCTGCGCATGCAGGGCCAGGCCATGCGCATCGATCCGGATGGGCCGTGCCTGCGTTGCCTCTACGAGGCGCCGCCGCCCCCGGACGCCGTGCCCACCTGCGCGCAGGCGGGGGTGCTCGGCTCCATGGCGGGGCTCGTGGGGGCGCTCCAGGCCCTGCTCGCGCTGGAGCGGTTGTCGGGCGCGGTGGGGGCCGCGCGTGGCGAGGCCGTGCTGCACGTCGTCGATGGCGTGGCGCTCGCGGGGCGGACCGTGCGCGTGTCCCGGGCGCTGGACTGCTCCAGCTGCGCTCCTGGCAGGAGGCCCACGCTCGCTCCACCCGAGGAGGCCGCGCGATGCACGACGTGACGGCGACGCTGGACATCACCCGCGAGGTCTGTCCGATGACCTACGTGCGCACCAAGCTCAAGCTGGAGTCGCTCGCGGTGGGCGCGGTGCTGGAGGTGCTCCTCAAGGGCGAGGAGCCGCTGAAGAACGTGCCTCGCAGCGCGCGGGAGGAGGGGCATGAGGTGCTGGAGCTGCAGGCCCGGCCGGATGGCTCGCACCGGCTGCTGCTCCGCAAGCAGGGGAGGTAGACACAGACATGGCGAAGATCCGAATCCCCACGTCCCTGCGCAGCTTCACCCGCAACCAGCCAGAGGTGATCGCTGGCGGCGCCACCGTGGGCGAAGTCCTGCGCCAGCTGGAGAAGAGCTTCCCGGGCATCGGCCCGCGCCTGCTCGACGACAAGGGCGCCGTGCGCCGCTACGTGAACATCTTCCTCAATGATGAGGACATCCGCTTCATGCAGGAGCTGGACACGCCGGTGAAGGACGCGGACTCCATCACCCTCATCCCGGCCATGGCGGGAGGGTAGCCAGTGGCGCTGCGCGAGGATCAGATCCTTCGCTACTCGCGGCAGATCCTGCTCAAGGACGTGGGCGGGCGAGGGCAGGAGGCGCTGCTGGAGGGTGGGGCTCGGCTCGAGGGCTCGGGGCCCGCCGGGCTCACCGCCGCGGCCTATCTCGCCGCGGGCGGCACGCCGGTGTTGGCTTCGGAGGCGACGCTGGGCCCCGCCGCCGTGGGCTTCCTGGTCTCGGCCGAGGACGTGGGGCGACCGGCGGCCGAGGTGCTGGGCCGGGTGCTCCCGGAGGTGAACCCGGACGCGGCTCGCACCCCAGGCGGAGGCCGGCTCGCCGAGCTGCCCGCGGCCTGGAATGGCGAGGCGCCCTGGGTGGCGCTCGGGGGAGACGGGGCTCGGGGGGCGGTGGTGTTCCGCGGGCGCCAGGGGTGTGTGTGGTGCTTCGGCGAGACGGTGCGGACGCTGGGGCCTCCGCCCACGGGAGTGCTGGGCGTGGCGCTCGGTGCACTGGGGGCACTGGTGTTCCAGCGGCTCCTGCTCGGAATGGGGGAGCAGCTGGGAGGCCGGAGGCTGGCGGCTCCGGGGCAGGTGGCCGAGCTGGAAGTCCGCCGGTGCGCGAAGTGCAGTGGGCCGCGGTGAGGAGCGAGCTTCCCGAAGATTTGTCGGACATCATCCGACACCTGGAGGCTGCGTACCCTCAGGAAGGCTGCGGCGTGATCCTGCGGGCCGAGCCTGAGGGGCCCTGGCGCATCCGGCCCCTGCTCAACGCCTATGATCGTTACCACGCGGCCGATCCGGTGCGCTTTCCTCACACCTCTCGCACCGCCTACCTCTTCGAGCCCCGGGAGTGGCTCGCCCTCAACGAGGAGGCCGATGCTCGAGGCGAGCGGATTGCGTGTGTGTTTCACTCCCACGTGAATGGATCCGCGGACTTCTCCTCCGAGGATCGCGCCCAGGCCTCGCCTGCCGGGCAACCGCTACTCCCAGGCGTGTCGTACCTTGTGGTTGCCGTGGAGCAGGGCCGAGCCACCGTTGCGAGGCTTTTTCGGTGGCGTGACGGAGATTTTCGCGACCATCTGGTTCCACTGGGAGTGGAATGAAGGAAAAAACCTAATGGGGGCAGGCACTTGGCTGGTTGGCTCCCCCACCTGCGGAAAGGTGTGTGTCAATTGTCAACCCCTGGGGTTTTCGTCTATAAAGCGCGCGTCTTTTGATTTGCCGCGCACACACGGAGCGACAACCCGCTTCGAGCGCAGGGAGTTAGCGTCCTTATGCCCAGCACGACTGGTTTTACGCTCTGGCTGACCGGCATGCACGGTACCGGTAAGAGCACGTATGCCGCCTACATCGCCGCACGGCTTCGTCAGGTAGGCCGCAATGTGGAGATCCTCGACGAGGGCGAGATCGGCGACGATCTCTGGCAGGGGCTCGGCGACAGCAAGGACGAGCGCTCCACGATCATCCGGCGCATGGGCTACGTCGCCCAGCTGCTGACGCGCAACAACGTGGCGGTGCTCGTGCCGTGCGTGAGCCCCTACAAGAGCGTGCGCGAGGAGAACCGGCGCGTCATCAGCAAGTACGTCGAGGTCTACGTCGACTGCCCCACCGAGAAGCTGATCGAGCGGGACACGACGGGCAAGTACAAGAAGGCGCTGAGCGGGGAGATCCCCAACTTCATCGGCATCACCGAGCCGTACGAGCCGCCCACCTCGCCCGAGGTGACGATCCACTCCGACACGGAGAGCGTGGAGGAGGGCGCGATGAAGATCTTCCAGTCGCTGCTGGACCTGGGCCTGGTGACGCCCGAGGAGCTGAAGATCATCACCGGCAAGAAGATGAAGGCGCAGCCGCTGTCCAAGAAGGCGCGGCAGGCCGAGCCCAAGGCGGACAAGCCGGGCAAGGGCGCCAAGGCCCGTCCCGCGACGCGCGCGGCCCGCGTGGCCAAGCCCGCGGCCCCCAAGAAGGGCGCGAAGCGCAAGTAGATCCCACCGCCCCTCTGCTCAGGAGGGAGTGTGAAGAGGAAGCCAGGGCCCCCGGGTTGCGCGTGCAATCGGGGGCCCTTTCCTTTAGGAGAACGCCATGCTGAGCCCCGAGCGGATCCAGGCCCTGTGCGACTCCTCCCGCCCCAAGCTGGAGGCGATGCGCGCGGCGATCCGGGCGCACGGCTCGGCGCTGGTGGCGTTCTCCGGCGGGGTGGACTCCACGTTCGTGCTGAAGATCGCCGTGGAGGAGCTGGGCGAGCGGGCGCTGGCCGTCACCGCGCTGTCGGCCTCGGTGGCGCCGGAGGAGGAGCGGGAGGCGCGCGAGCTGGCGGCCCGCTTCGGCGCCCGGCACGAGGTGCTGACGAGCAACGAGCTGGCCAACCCCCAGTACGCGGCCAACCCCACCAACCGCTGCTACTTCTGCAAGACGGAGCTGTACGAGCTGTGTGAGGCCCGCCGCCAGGCGCTGGGCTACGCGGTGGTGCTGGACGGCTTCAACGCGGATGACTTCCAGGATCACCGGCCGGGACACAAGGCCGCCAGGGAGCACCAGGTGCAGTCGCCGCTGGCGCAGGCGGGGCTCACCAAGGAGGAGATCCGCGCGTGGAGCCATCAGCTCGGGCTGCCCACGTGGGACAAGCCGCAGATGGCGTGTCTGGCCTCGCGGATTCCGTACGGCACCTCGGTGACGCGGGAGCGGCTGTTCCAGATCGCCCGCGCGGAGTCGGAGCTGCGCCGGCTGGGCTTCCGGCAGTTCCGTGTGCGCTACCACCACGAGGTGGCGCGCCTCGAGCTGGCGGCGGAGGAGTACGAGCGCTTCCTGTCGGCCGACGTGCGCCAGCAGATCAACACGGCGCTCAAGGCGCTGGGCTTCCAGTTCGTCGCGGTGGACCTCGAGCCGTTCCGCTCGGGCCGGATGAACGAGGCGGCGGGCGTGGTGAAGCCGGCGGCGCCCTCGCAGGGCTTCGCGCTGCCCGTGGTGAGCTGACGCCGGCGTGCGGACGGTGCTCCTGAGCCTGCTGCTCGCGGCGCCCACGCTCGCCCGCGCCCAGTACTACGAAGAGCACCGCGCGCTGAGCCTGCTGGGCGGCCCCGGGCTGGGCTACACCAGCGCCATCCGCGGGGAGGAGGCGGAGACCGGGCTCGGCCTGCTGATCGACGTGGGCGCCAGCCTGACGGTGGGCTACGACCAGGACGAGCTCTTCCTCGCGGCGCGCGGCGTGGTGGGCAAGGCGGGTGGGGAAGGGGTGCTGCTGGGCGGCTTCCGCAGCTCCTTCGGCCACGAGGACTGGCAGACCTTCTTCGAGCTGGGCGCGGCCGCGCGGCTGTTTTCTGGGACGTGGCTGGGGCCTCGCATAGGGTTCGGCCTGCGCCACACGCTGTCGGATCGCCTCTCCTGGTATGGGGGGTTGGGGCTGTCGCTCGGCTTCGGATCAGGCATGCGCGCGGACGCAGAGGCATTCACCGGCCTCCAGTGGAGCTTCCCGATCAGCGCCCGGTGAGTGTTTTTTTTGCGATCCGAGAGTCCTGTGCGATTGTGTGCGCAACTGTAGGAGGTTCCGCACTTGGACACACATCCCCGCCTCACCTCGGTGGTCTTCCGTCTCTCCCGCGAGAAGCTGGACGCGCTCAAGGATCTGTCGCGCAGCACGCGCATCCGCCAGAGCGAGTACCTGCGCGAGGCGATCTCGGACCTGCTGGTGAAGTACGAGGATCGGCTCGTCGATTGACGGGCCTCAGCCGCCCGGCGCCGAGAGGAAGGGTGGCCCCTCCGGGAGACCGGGGGGCGCGGCCCGCTCGGCGGGGGTGAAGGGATCCAGCTCCGAGGGGTAGCGCACCTCCCAGAGCACGAGCCCCGCCGCCGGGGCCTTGAGCCCGGCGATCCGCGCTCCCGACTCGAGCGCGGCCCGCCAGCGCTCCTCGGGCAGGCCCCCCGCGGCGGTGAGGAGCGCGGAGCCCACGAGGTAGCGCACCTGGTAGCGCGCGAAGGCATCTCCGCGCAGGGTGAGCTCGAACAGCCCCCCTCCCAGCTCGTGCAGCGTGGCGGACTCCAGCGTCCGCGGCTTGCGCAGGCTGGAGCTCTCGTGAAAGGCGACGAAGTCCCGCTGGCCCACGGCCATGCCCAGCAGCTCCGCGAGCCGCTCCGGGCGGATCTCATGCGGCGCGAGCCGGGGCTCTCGGGCCGCTTCCAGCACATACGGCTGCCAGGCGGGCGCCACCGTGCCGCCGAGCTGCACCCGGTAGCGGTACGTCTTTCCCACCGCGCTCCACTGGGCGTGAAAGGAGCGGTGCGGCCGGCGGGCCACGCACAGGCCCAGCTCCGGCGGCAGGCGGGAGGCCAGGCGGGCGACGAGCGCCTCGGGGGTGTCCTGGGGGGCCTGCCTCAAGCTCACCACCTGCATGCGCGCGTGGACGCCCTTGTCCGTGCGCCCGGCGGGCATCACCCCCATCGAGGGAACGCCCGCCTCGCGCAGCCCCTGCTCCAGCACCTCCTGGACGGTAGGCCCCTCGGCCTGGCGCTGGAAACCTCGGAAGTTTCCGCCGCGGTACCAGATCCACAGTGCGATGGGAATGCGCGTCAAGGGGGCTCAGGCCTGGAAGGGGCGTTGCGGTGGGGCGGAGGGACAAGGATACTTCGCCCTGCATGGTGGCCGGACAAGAGCTCAATGAGGAGCTGAGCAATCAGCAGTGGCTGTTCCGTCAAGGGGATCTCGTCCTGGGGCCTCTGACCGGGCGACAGCTCGTGGAGAAGCTGTACACGGGGGAGCTGACCGCGGACACGCTCGTGGCGCCTCCGGGCGCGCGGGAGTTCTCGCGCATCGGCGCGGTGGAGGCCTTCAAGGTCCACGTGGCCCGCGCGCAGGCGAAGGCGCGCGTGGACGCGGAGCAGCGGGCCGAGCGCCAGCGCGTGATGCGCAAGCGGATGATCCTCGGGGGCGTGGCGGCGGCGGTGACGCTGGCGCTGGCGCTGGGGGCGTGGCAGGTGGCGCGCTGGGCGGCGGTGCACGGGCCCGGCGGCGAGGAGGACGAGTTCGCCGACATCTCCGTGGAGCTGCCCACGATCACCCTGGCCCAGGCGCGCAAGGAGGAGGAGCTCATCGCCTACCCCACGGGCTCGCGCCCGCCGGACAAGCCGGCCGCCAGCGCGGACGCTCGCCCCAAGCCGCAGCCCGCCGCCGTCTCTTCGAGCAAGCCCGCCGCTGGGGCGCCCGCCGCCGCGGTGGCCGCTCGGCCGGGGAAGAAGCCGGGCGGTGGCTCCGACGAGCCGGACGGCCTGGACATGGGCACCGAGTTCGATCAGGACGCCATCAACAAGGTGGTGAAGAACAACCAGAACTCGCTGCGCCGCTGCCTCAAGGAGGAGGCCGAGCGCCGGCCCGGCTTCGTCGCCCGGATCCCCATCGAGTTCGTCATCGGCAACGATGGGCGGGTCTCCAAGCTCTGGGTGGATCACCCCCAGCTCAAGCAGGGCCCGCTCTACGACTGCTTCTTCACCGAGCTGAAGAAGTGGCCCTTCAAGCCGTACAAGGGCTCGCTCGCCTCGGTGGGCCTGGCCTTCACCGTGGGTAAGCGGGGCTAGGGCCGGTTTTTCCTTCCCGGCCCCGGCCGCCTGAGCGATACACACGGCCGCCATGCCCACCGCCGTAGAAGCCGATCTCCAGAAGAAGGCCCAGTCCGTCCCGCCGGGCACGTTCCGGCACACCGTCCTGCTGGCGGCCAAGCGCTTCAAGTCCTCCTGGGCCGAGCTGGGCAAGCTGCTCGTCCAGGTCCGGGACGAGGCGCAGTACGAGCAGTGGGGCTATGAGTCCTTCGAGGCCTACTGCCTCAAGGAGCTCCACATCCGGAAGAACACGGCGCTCAAGCTGACGCGCTCGTTCAGCTTCCTGGCCCGGCACGAGCCCGCCGAGGTCCTCAAGGAGGAGGACTTCCCCCAGCGCGCGCCGGCCTTCGAGGTGGTGGAGGTGCTCGCGGACGCCGCGGAGCGGGGGCAGCTCTCCCCCTCGGAGTACCGTTCACTGCGAGACAGCATCTGGAACCCGGAGAAGCCCTCCACGGAGATCAAGAAGGAGCTCACCGAGCGCTTCCCCCGGCCGCCGCCGGAGCCGGCCCCGGAGAGCCTGCAGCTGCGCAGGCTGGCCCAGGCGGCGCGCAAGCTCGCCAGTGAGCTTTCGGGCTGCCGACGGGTCCCCTCCGCCATCGCTGAGCGGGCCTCCGCGCTGGCCGAGGAGGTAGAGGAGCTCGCGGCGAGCGTGACGAACGCTTGAGCGACTGTTATCGAACGCTGACCTGGACCGCGGATGTGGGTCCGACAGAGGGAATCCGTCGTTGGACTTCCTGCGAGTCGGGCGCGGGCCTATATTTTGGCGAGGACGGCTGTTCGAGACGTGGGCGGCCGGTCGAGCGGGTGTGTGGCGGTGATGTAGGCTCCGGTTAACCGGGGTCGGCGAACTCGGAGGCTTGCAGTGAAGAAGGAGCACCACGTCAACCTGTCCTGTTCGTTCTGCGGCAAGTCGCAGCGCGAGGTCCGCAAGCTCATCGCGGGCCCCACGGTCTACATCTGCGACGAGTGCATCAAGCTGTGTAACGACATCATCGCGGACGAGAACGAGCGCGAGGAGGGCAAGCCGCAGGTCAGCCTGCCCACGCCCACGGAGATCAAGGCGTTCCTCGACGACTACGTGATCGGCCAGGACTTCGCCAAGAAGGTCCTCGCGGTGGCGGTGTACAACCACTACAAGCGCATCTACCAGAAGAAGGCGGCGGCGCGGCCTCGGCCCGGGGTGAAGTCCCAGGGCAGCGAGGACGTGGAGCTGAGCAAGAGCAACATCCTGCTCATCGGCCCCACGGGCAGCGGCAAGACGCTGCTGGCGCAGTCGCTGGCGCGCTTCCTCAACGTCCCGTTCACCATCGCGGACGCCACCAGCCTCACCGAGGCCGGCTACGTGGGCGAGGACGTGGAGAACATCATCCAGAACCTGCTCCACAACGCCGACTACGACGTGGAGAAGGCCTCGCGGGGCATCGTCTACATCGACGAGATCGACAAGATCGCTCGCAAGGGCGACACGCCGAGCGCCACGCGGGACGTGGGCGGGGAGGGCGTGCAGCAGGCGCTCTTGAAGATCATCGAGGGCACCCGGGCCAACGTCACTCCGCGCGGCGGGAAGAAGTACAACCAGCAGGAGTACGTCCAGGTCGACACGACGAACATCCTGTTCATCTGCGGCGGGGCGTTCCACGGCATCGACGGGATCATCAAGCGCCGGGTGGGCGAGAAGGGCCTGGGCTTCGGGGCGCGCATCACCCACCGGGAGGAGCGCAGCGTGGGTGAGCTGCTGGCCATGGCGGAGCCGGAGGATCTGATGAAGTTCGGGATGATCCCGGAGTTCATCGGGCGCCTGCCGGTGGTGGCCACGCTGAACGATCTGAAGGAGGACGATCTCGTCACGATCCTCACGCAGCCGAAGAACGCGCTGGTGAAGCAGTACCAGAAGCTCTTCGAGATCGAGAAGGTGAAGCTGAGCTTCACGAAGGAGGCGCTGCGGGCGATCGCGCGTGAGGCGATGCGTCGCAACTCGGGGGCGCGTGGCCTGCGCGCCATCCTCGAGGACGCGATGCTGGACATCATGTACGACGTGCCGTTCCGCGAGGGCGTGAAGGAGTGCAAGATCACGGAGACGGTGATCACCAAGCACGAGCCGCCGCAGATCGTCCTGGAGAAGATGGAGAAGAAGACGGCCTGAGCGGGCGCCTCCGCGCGCCCAGGCGTCTCAGCGCTTCACCTTCACGCGGAACACCTCGTCGCGCTGCTCCACCTGCACGCCCTCCAGGCGAAGGCGGCGGGCCTGCTCGTGCGCCACCGTGGGCGCCAGCGTCCCGTCCGCGCGGACGACGCGCCACCAGGGCACCGAGCGGAGGGGGGGGAGCGATCTCAGCTCATGGCCCACGCCGCGCGCCGCGCCGGGGCGCCCCGCGTAGAGCGCCACCTGGGAGTAGGAGCGCACCTCTCCTCGGGGGATCGCGCGCACCGCGCGCATCACCGCCTCGAAGAAGGGCAGGGGCGCGCCTCTCGGGGTGGAGCGGGCGCCGGGCTGCTTCTTTCGGAGGGCCATGGCGGGGACTCTAGAGACACCCGGGTTGGCAATCCAAGAAGAGACGGGAGGGAGGGGCTGTCAGCTCTGGGTGACGCGGACCGTGGTCCGCATCTCGCGGCCCGTGGCCGGATCCCTCGCGCGCATGGTGAGGATCCCCTCCACGCTCACGTCGAAGGTGATCTCCACCTGCACCTTGCCGGCCCTGTCCGTCCGGATCCCCGAGAAGGTGAACTCTCCCAGCAGCTCGTTCTGCACCACCATCTCGTGGTCGCCCTGGTAGATGCGCATGGCGAGCTCGGTCTGGTTGTCGATGCTCGTCGTCGCCGTCAGCTGCTTGGCGTTGGGGATCGGCGCGTTGCGCGGGAACACCGTGTGGAACATCCCGCCCGCCTTCTCCAGCCCGATCGCCATCGGGATCACGTCCAGCAGCTGGATGCGCAGGTTCGAGTCGTCCTGCAGCGAGTGCGCGTAGAGCGCCGCCCCGATCGCCACCGCCTCGTCCGGGTGCACGCCCTTGCTCGGCGGCTTGCCGAAGAACTTCGTCAGCCGATCCTGCACGATGGGCATGCGCGTCTGGCCGCCCACCAGCATCACCTCGTCGATCTCCTTCGTGGACAGCCCCGCGTCCACCAGCACCCGCGCCACGATCTGCAGCGACTTGTCGATCAGGTGGCTGGTCAGCATCTCCAGGATCTTCCGCGAGAACTTCATCTCGATGTTCAGCGGCTGGCCCTGCGCCGTCATCGTGATGAACGGGATGTTGAAGGGCACCTCCTCGCGCGCCGACAGATCGATCTTCGTGCGCTCGGCCAGATCCTTGATGCGCTGCATGGCCACCGGATCCGTGGCCAGGTCGATGCCCGTCTTCGACGCGAAGTCCTTCAGCACGTGGTGGATGATCGCGTTGTCGAAGTCGATGCCGCCCAGGAAGATGTCGCCGCCGGTGGCCTTCACCTCGAAGACGCGATCGCGGATCTCGATGATGGATACGTCGAAGGTGCCGCCGCCGAGATCGTAGATGACGACCGTCTCCTTGAGGCTCTTGCCCACCCCGTAGGCCAGCGCCGCGGCGGTGGGCTCGTTGATGATGCGCACCACCTCGAGATCGATCAGCTTGCCCGCGTCCTTCACCGACTGGCGCTGCCGATCATTGAAGTACGCCGGCACCGTCACCACGGCGCGCTTGATGGGCGTCTTCATGTAGTTGGAGGCGACGTCCCGGATCTTGTTGAGGATCCTGGCGCTGACCTCCTGGAGCGAGAACTCCTTCTTGCCCACGTCCAGGACGACTTCGTTCTTCTTGCCGGGGCGCATCTGGTACGCCACGACCTTCTTCATCGTGTCGACGATGTCGCTCTTGTAGCCGCGGCCCACCAGCCGCTTGGCCCCGTACACCGTGTTGCGAGGGTTGAGCTGCCACTGGCGCTTGGCCTCGTAGCCGATGAGCTCATTGCCCTTGTCGTCAATCGCGAAGATGGAGGGGATGGTGTAGTCGCCCCCCTTGTAGGGGATGAGCTTCACGTTCCCGTTCTCCTCGACATACGCCGCGCACGAGTTCGTCGTGCCGAGGTCGATGCCGATGATGGGCTCCTTCTTTTGCATCGCGTGTGGACTCCCAGGGTAGGGCCAGAAGCGGGCGAACCAACGCTATTTCACCAGGAATGCGCCCGCGAGTAAGCATCCAGGTAGAGGGGTAGCCCCAGCAGGTTGGCTCCCCCCACGGGCAAGGCTTCCTCCGGATCAGTGGCAGCTGAAAGATCCGTGGCGACTATCTCGTCTGTGCTCGATTTCTTGTTATTCGGTTATTTCTGCTGTGTCGGGACGAATCCGGGAGGCGGACGGGGGCCCTTCGGAGATTCGGGGGAGTAGCACGTGTCGGCGCCTCGCGCCGGTGGGGGAGCCGCGCCAGCTCGGCGCCTGCTCGGGAGCGAGGCATCCAGCGAGAGGCGGAGGGCGTGAGGGTGCGCCGGGCCGCGTCGCGGGTGGCGGCGGGTTGGCGAGGAGGCGGGCGGGCACCCGGAGGGCGTGGCCACCAACAGAAGTGCAGGGAGGCCCCTGGACATCCGTCGCACTGGGGGGAAAGGTTCCTGTCTTTCACCGGGCGATGGCGGCGGCACGGCGGCGTGGCTACATACGCCAGGACTCGAGCACACAGGAGAGACGACGTGGAAGCCAGGCGCTACCTGCAGGACATCGGGAGTCAGGTGTCCGCGGACTTCATCAAGAACAGGTCCATCCTGTCCTTCGAGGAGTACGTCACCCTCTTCTTCAACGAGCCGCGCAGCCAGGCCCGCAACGCGGCCCAGTACCTGCACGACGTGATGGACCACTACGGCGCGGAGCAGGTGCCGCACCCCACGGGCACCCTCCGCCGCTTCAAGGTCTTCGACGTGCCCTCCAGTGATCGGGACGGGCGGGTGGCCGGCCAGGAGGAGGTGCAGAACGCCATCTACCGGCTGCTGGGCAACTTCGTGCGCGCCGGCCGCATCAACAAGCTCATCCTCCTGCACGGCCCCAACGGCAGCGCCAAGTCCACCCTCGTCAACGCGCTCAAGGCGGGCATGGAGGACTACTCGCGCCAGCCGCAGGGCGCGCTGTACCGGCTGGGCTGGATCTTCCCCTCGGAGAAGCTCATCAAGGGCTCCATCGGCTTCGGCGAGCGCGTGCCGGCCAGCACGGAGGAGACGAGCACGTACGCGCACCTGGACGCGGAGGCCATCGACGTCCGGATGCCCTGCGAGCTCAATGATCACCCGCTCTTCGTCGTCCCGCCGCCCGAGCGCCGCAAGATGCTGGAGTCGGCGCTGAAGAAGAAGGGCCTGGGCAACGGGGACGGGGAGACGGGGGACTTCATCCTCTCGGACTACCTCCGGGATGGGGAGATGTGCCACAAGTGCCGGAGGATCTACACGGCGCTGCTGGCCTCGTACGGGGGCGACTACCTCAAGGTGCTGCGCCACGTGCAGATCGCGCGCTTCTACATCTCCCGGCGCTACCAGGTGGGCACGGTGACGGTGGAGCCGCAGATGAGCGTGGACGCCATCGCCCAGCAGATCACCGCGGACCGCACGCAGCTCAACCTGCCGGCCTCGCTGCACGGCGTGGTGCTCTTCGAGCCTCACGGCCCGCTGGTGCACGCCAACCGCGGGCTGATCGAGTACGCGGATCTGCTCAAGCGCCCGCTGGAGGCCTTCAAGTACCTGCTGGGCTTCAGCGAGACGGCGCAGGTGCCGCTGGAGCCCTTCGTGCTGCAGCTGGACGAGGTGCTGATCGCCTCGGCCAACGAGAAGCACCTGGGGGCCTTCAAGGAGCTGCCGGACTTCGCGTCCTTCAAGGGCCGCATCGAGCTGGTGCGGGTGCCCTACCTGCGCCGCTACAAGCTGGAGCAGGAGGTGTACGACGCGGAGATCACCTCCACGTCGGTGGGCAAGCACGTGGCGCCGCACGCCACGGAGGTGGCCGCCATGTGGGCGGTGCTCACGCGGCTGAAGAAGCCCATCCCGGACCGCTACACCGCGGACGCGAAGGAGCTGGTGGATCAGGTCACCCCGGTGGAGAAGATGCACCTCTACGAGGAGGGGCGGGCCCCGGCGCGGCTGAGTCTGGCCAACACCAAGGAGCTCAAGAAGCTGCGCGCGGAGCTGTATGAGGAGTCGGACGCGTACCCGAACTACGAGGGGCGCTCGGGCGCCAGCGCGCGAGAGATCAAGACGGCGCTCTTCAACGCGGCGCAGAGCCCCGACTACAAGTGCCTCCACGCGCTGGCGGTGCTCGAGGAGCTGGGGGCCATCTGCCAGGACAAGAGCGTCTTCGAGTTCCTCCAGCAGGAGGTGGTGGACGGCTACCACGATCACGAGGAGTTCGTCCGCGCGGTGGAGGCTGAGTACCTGGAGAGGGTGGACTCGGAGGTGCGCGACTCGATGGGCCTGGTGTCCGAGGGCCAGTACCGCGAGCTGGTGGAGCGCTACATCCAGCACGTGAGCCACTGGGTGCGCGGGGAGAAGATGCGCAACCGCATCACCGGGGAGATGGAGCGCCCGGACGAGCAGCGCATGGCGGAGCTGGAGTCCATCGTGATGCCGAAGGGGGAGGACGCGGGGGAGTTCCGCCGCGGGCTGATCTCCAACATCGGCGCGCACCGGCTGGACAACCCGGACGCGGCGATGGACTACCCGCGCATCTTCCCGGACATGTTCAAGCGCCTGCGGGATCACTACTTCGAGGAGCGCAAGCGGGTGCTGCGCAAGAACAAGGAGAACGTCCTCAAGTACCTCTCCGAGGAGCGCGGCCAGCTCACCCCGCGCGAGCAGACGCAGGTGGAGAGCACGCTCAAGACGATGGCGGACAAGTACGGGTACTGCGAGCACTGCGCCAAGGACGCGATCCTGTTCCTGATGAAGAAGCGCTACGGCTGAGAGCAGGCGGGCAGGGGAGGGCTGGCTGGTCGCCGTGCTTTCGCATCACAACGTGGCGCGGGAAGATCCGTCCTTCGTGGCTGTACGCAGCTCTGTCCCCCTCTTCCGGAGCGTTGATGAACCGGCTTCTCCTCGGGGCCTCGGCCCTGTCCACCCTGCTGTCCTGCGCCAGCGCTGCTCCGTCGCCGTCCCCGGCCGCCGTGTCCGAGGCGCCGCGCCTCGCGCCGCCCGTGGAGCAGGTGGTGGCCGTGGCCGCGGAGAGGCCCACCCGCAAGCAACTGGTGAGGCGGATCCTCCCGCACAACGTGCGCGTGCTGGTGGTCGAGGGTGACACGTCCCGCCGCACGGCCTCGGGCGTGGTGATCGGCGCCGAGCGCACGGCCCAGGGCGTGGCGAGCTACGTCATCACGAACGCGCACGCGGTGTACATGGAGGACCTGAAGGATCCGCGGATGATCATCACCCAGGAGCGTCAGGCCGAGGTGGTGCAGTTCCCGGTGGAGCTGGTAGCCACGGGCAAGGTGCCGGAGATGGATCTGGCGCTGCTGCGCGTGCCGGGGGTGGAGCTGTCCCCGGCGGAGCTGGCGCAGGACGGCGAGCTGGAGCTGGGCGAGGACGTGGTGGTGGCGGCGTGCCCGTTCGGCAAGTCGCTGTCGCTGTCGGGCGGCATGCTGTCCCAGGTGGAGTGGGACGGGGAGCGCAAGCTGCCGAAGATGGTGAAGACGGACGCGCCGATCGGCTATGGGGCCTCGGGTGGCGGCATCTTCAGCCTGGAGACGGGCAAGCTGCTGGCGATCGTCGAGGGCTACCGCACGGCGAAGGTGGGCTTCGCGGTGGCGGACAGGGACTACAGCTTCGACGTGCCGATGCCGGGTGAGACGTTCGCCGCGCCGACCTCGAAGGTGCGCAGGTTCCTCGAGTCCAAGGGCTTCAGCCGGCTGCTCGAGCGCAGCCCCGAGGGGGGCTCCGGGCAGACGGCCCAGCGGTAGTAGGTGGGCTCGTAACCGGATCGGGGCTGGTGCGTATGAACGGGTATGATCCCGCGCTCCACACGCCTCGTCCTGCTCGCTGTCGCCGCTACGCTGCTGGGAATCGGTGCCGCCGCCTCCGGGACGGCTCCCGCTGAGTCCCCGAAGAAGGAGGCGGCCCCCACGCCTCCCCAGAAGGCAGGGGAGCCGAAGCTCGCCACCGCCACCTTCGCGGGCGGCTGCTTCTGGTGCATGGAGCCCCCCTTCGACAAGCTGCCGGGCGTGGTCTCCACGACGTCGGGCTACACCGGGGGGACGAAGGCCAACCCCACCTACGAGGAGGTCTCCGAGGGGGGGACGGGCCACGCCGAGGCCGTCCAGATCGTCTATGACCCGAGCAAGGTGAGCTACGCCCAGCTGCTCGAGATCTTCTGGCGCAACGTGGATCCGCTCACGCCCAACGCGCAGTTCTGCGACAAGGGCAGCCAGTACCGCTCCGCCATCTTCTTCCAGGATGCGGAGCAGCAGCGGCTCGCCGAGGAGTCCAAGCGGAAGCTCGAGGCCAGCGGCCGCTTCAAGCAGCCGATCGTGACCGAGCTCGTCTCCGCCTCCGCCTTCTACCCGGCCGAGGAGTACCACCAGGACTACTACCAGAAGAATCCGCTGCGCTACCGCTACTACCGCTTCGGCTGTGGCCGCGACGCTCGCCTGAAGGAGGTCTGGGGCGAGGAGGCGCCGAAGAAGTAGGCCCTCCGCTGAATCCAGGCGAGCAGGCGTTCACCCCGCTGGCTCCAGACGCCGGCCCCTGAGCCTCTACGGCATCGCGTGCAAGGCGCCAGCGCTGCGCTGGCTGGCGCCTCGAGTCCGCACGGCTCGGGCTACTTCTTGCCCTCGACAGGCTTCTGCCCGCTGCCGCCGGTCGCCGGCGGGGGCATGCCGCCCCAGCCCGCCTCGGCCATCGCCTTCCACTTCCACTGGCCGTCGCGCTTCACGAGCATGGCAGCGTTGCGGCCGGTGACCTTCTGCTTGCCCATCGTCATCGTGAAGTCGTCGGTCACGGCCGCCAGCGAGTCCGAGAGCATGACGATCGTCGGCTTGTGGGTCACCTTCATGTCCTTCGGCATGTTCTCGTAGAAGGGCTTCATCATCGCGGTGTACTCCTCGCGGCTGTACTCCTTCGCCTCGGGCACGCCCTTCAGGTCGTCGGTCAGCATGTAGACCGGGAAGTCGACGGACGCGACCATCCCCTCCAGGTCTCCCTTCTGCCCGAGCGCCTCCTGCTGCTTGATGAAGGCCATGATCTCCTTCTTCGTCTGCTTCTCGTTGGTGGGCTTGCGCGCCATCGGGCCCATCTTCGTCATGTCCATCGCTCCGCCCTGTGCAGGCGCGGCGGCGGTGGTGTCCTTCTGGCCCTGAGCCTTGTCCTGCGCCCAGGCGGAACCGGCAAACGCAACGGCAGCTACGCACACCAGAATCGTACGCTTCATGGAATGACCCCTCCTCGGTAATGGTCAGCGGTCGCGTATGGCAGCGCGCCTCCAGGCCGTCAATTGGCTGGGTCTGCCTGTGGACAGTTCCTGGGCGCGAGCCCACCACATCTGTAATCGAATCAACTCCACCCGCGCGCTGCGCGCAGCCGCGCGCGCGCCTGGCCGCGCCGCCGGATGGCCATTGGAATCCACGCCCCGCCGCGCTACACCCGCGGGCGTTCCGATTTCAGGGAGGGCGTGTCTTGGCCCAGCAGCGCAGCTCGTGGGATCAGTACTTCATGGATATCGCGCGTCAGGTCGCCACCCGGGCCACCTGCGACCGCAAGCACGTGGGCGCCTTGCTGGTCCGTGATCGCACCATCCTCTCCACCGGCTACAACGGCTCCATCCGCGGCCTGCCTCACTGCGACGACGTGGGCCACATGATGGAGAACGGCCACTGCGTCGCCACCGTCCATGCCGAGGCCAACGCCATCATCCAGGCGGCCAAGAACGGCGTGAGCATCGACGGCGCCACCATCTACACCACCGCCAGCCCCTGCTGGCCCTGCTTCAAGCTGATCGCCAACAGCGGCTGCTCTCGCATCGTCTTCGGCGAGTTCTATCGGGATCCCCGCATCTTCGAGTACGCGGCCAAGATCGGGCTCGAGCTCACCGGCCTGGGTGAGGCGGCCCAGCCTCCCGAGCCGCGCTGAGGCCCCCGCGCTCCGTTCAGCCGTAGACACCTGCGGGCCGCGCGCGTCCTCGCCGCCGGCGGCAACGTCTTCCTCCAGACAGTTCTCCTGGGGTCCAAGCAGGCGGACTCACGGAGGGAGCGGCCGACTTCGGCAAGAATTACCGGCCCGGGGGTTGCCGTTTGCCAGAGCACTCCCTAAATCCTCGCTTCGGTAGGGCGGGCTCGGCTGATGGTGGAAAATCCTTGGGAGTTCTCGGTGGTTATATCCACGGCTGTGAGCAGTATGCCTGCTGTCCACGAGGGGGCGGATCCGGTGGTCGGAGCAGCGCGCTACAGCGCGGTCCCCACCCTCATGGACAGCCTCCTTCACGATGTGCGCAATCCGCTGAACGCGCTCTCGATCAACCTCGAGGTCCTCTGCGAGAAGCTGAAGGGCGAGGCGGGGCAGGTGCCTGCCTCGCAGGAGAAGAACATCAAGGCCATGCGCGATCAGATCCAGCGCGTGGACGGGATCCTGCGCCAGTTCGCGGACTTCATCGTCATGCGAGGCGGCGCCGCCGGCGAGGCGGGGCTGTCCGAGGTGGCCAGGCGCTCGCTGGACGTGCTCGCTCACGAGAGCCGGCGGCGGCGGATCAAGTTCCAGACCACGATCGAGCCTGACGTCCGGGTGAAGCTCCAGGACACCAGCGAGCTGAGCTTCTTCATCGTCCAGGCGCTGCTGCGCGCCTTCGGGCGCTCGGAGGCCGGGGCCGAGGTGGGCGTCTGCGTTCACACCGAGGGCACGCACGCCGTGCTCGAGGTGACCGACGCCGCGGGCAGCGCGCCCGAGCAGGCTCCGGACATCCTGGCCGCCCTCGGGCTGCGCTGTGCGCAGCTGGGCGTCGAGCTCCAGATCCGGGCGGGCGTCTGCCGCTTCATCTTCGCGCGCGCCTGAGTCGGTCCGCCGGCGCCGCGCTTCAGCGGTCCTTCTTTCTCTACTTCGAGCCAACATGGTGGAGGTCTTCATCTTGGGCAGCGCACGAATTCTGGCCGTGGATGATGAACGCGCGACGTGCGAGGCGCTGGCAGAGATGCTCAGCTCCTGGGGGCACAAGGTCGAGACTGCGTTCGACGGGCACGATGCCTTGCGAAAGGCGGGCGAGTTCCGGCCCGATGTCGTCTTGTCGGACCTGGCCATGCCGGAGACGGACGGGCTGTGGCTGTTGCGGCAGCTGCGAGACGAGCTGCCGGACTGCCCCGTCGTCTTCCTCACCGGGCGAGGCACCATTGACGCCGCGGTGGCGGCGATCAAGGAGGGCGCCTACGACTTCATCGAGAAGCCGCTCAACATCGCGCGGCTGAAGGTCTGCATCGAGCGGGCGCTGGAGAAGCGGGAGACGCTGCGCGAGGTGCAGACGCTGCGCCGGCGCCTCAAGCAGCTGGGGCAGCAGGAGCTGATCGCCCAGTCCGGGGCCATGCGCAAGGTGGGGGAGCTGATCGAGAAGGTGGCGCCCTCCAAGGCCAGCGTGGCCATCTCCGGCGAGTCCGGCACGGGCAAGGAGGTGGTGGCGCGCGCCATCCACAACCTGAGCCTGCGGCGCGAGAAGCCCTTCATCGCCATCAACTGCGCCTCCATCCCCGCCACGCTGATCGAGTCCGAGTTCTTCGGCCATGAGCGCGGCGCCTTCACCGGGGCCGATCAGCGCCGGCCCGGCGTCTTCGAGCTGGCCCACGGCGGCACGCTCTTCCTGGACGAGCTGGGAGAGATCCCCATCGAGCTGCAGGCCAAGCTGCTGCGCGTGCTGGAGGAGGGGCGGCTGCGGCGGCTGGGCGGCAAGGTGGAGATCGAGGTGGACGTGCGCGTGCTGTGCGCCACCAACCGGGATCTCAAGCAGGAGATCAAGAACCAGCGCTTCCGCGAGGATCTCTACTTCCGCCTCAACGTCTTCCAGATCCACCTGCCGCCCCTGCGCGAGCGGCGCGAGGACATCCCCATCCTCGTGCAGCACTTCGTGGAGAAGTTCGGCGGGGACTCGGCCAAGCGCGTCACCGGCGTGCACCCGGAGGCCATGGAGGTGCTCAAGAACCACGACTGGCCGGGCAACATCCGCGAGCTGCGCAACGCCGTGGAGCGCGCCGTGATCCTCTGCGACAGCGAGCTCATCTCCCGCGAGCACCTGCCCCCCGACATGGCGGGCAAGAGCCCCGAGCGCCACAGCTTCCGCCAGCCCTACGGCCTGTCGCTCGACGTGGTGGAGCGCGAGTACATCCTCGGCAGCCTCCAGCG
>JAFGNZ010000047.1 GCA_016926755.1 Myxococcaceae bacterium
CGGCAGGCGGCGGAGATCGGCTACCGGCTCACCGGCTCCTCGGATCTGTACGCGCTCTCCGGGCGCGGGCCCACCGCCAGCGTGAACTTCGTCACCGCGCATGACGGCTTCACCCTGAGGGATCTCGTCACCTACAACGAGAAGCACAACGAGGCGAACCTGGAGGGCAACCGGGACGGCGCCAACGACAACCACTCGTGGAACTGTGGGGTGGAGGGCGAGACGGAGGAGCCGGTCATCACCGCCCTGCGCGAGCAGCAGCAGCGCAACTTCCTCACCACGCTCTTCGTGTCCCAGGGCGTGCCCCTGCTGGTGGCCGGAGACGAGCTGGGGCGCACGCAGCGGGGCAACAACAACGCCTACTGCCAGGACAACCCGCTGTCCTGGGTGGACTGGGAGCTGAGCCAAAGCCAGCGCGCGCTGCTGGAGTTCACCGTGCGCCTGAGCCAGCTGCGGCGCCACCAGCCCGTGCTGCGCAAGCGCCGCTTCTTCCGCGGCGCCCACATCTGGGACAGCGAGCTGAAGGATCTGGCGTGGTTCCGGCCGGACGGCCGGGAGATGCGCAAGGAGGACTGGGAGAAGCCCTATGTGCGCTCGCTGGGCTTCCTGCTGGGCGGGGATGCCATCGCCACCCTGGACGAGCAGGGCCAACGGATCGTCGGGGACACGCTGCTGGTGTTGATGAACGCCCACCACGAGCCCATCACCTTCTCGCTGCCGGCCATCGAGTGGGGCGCGGACTGGGAGCTGGTGGTGGACACCACCACCGCCGAGGACTCCTCCCACGCCCACACGCCCGCGGGCGGCAAGGTGCGGGTGGCGGGGCGCTCCATGGTCGTCCTGCGCCGGCCCGCCACGGAGTTGTAGCGGCCGGGGCACGGACGGGGTAGGCAGGGGTACTGATGAACACGCAAGTCGCGCTCTGGGTGGGCTTCAACGTCTTCGTGGCGGCCATGCTCGCCATCGATCTCGGCGTCTTCCACAAGAAGGATCACGCCGTCTCCCCCAAGGAGGCGGGCGCCTGGACGGGCGTGTGGGTCACCATCAGCCTGATCTTCTGCGCGGGCATCTGGTACTTCTCCGGGCGCGAGCCGGCGCTGCAGTGGCTCACCGCCTACGTCGTCGAGTACTCGCTCTCCGTCGACAACCTGTTCGTCTTCCTGATGGTGTTCGGCTACTTCCGGGTGGCGCTGGAGCACCAGCACCGGGTGCTCTTCTGGGGCATCATCGGCGCCTTCATCATGCGCGCGGTGCTCATCATCGCGGGCACCGCGCTGGTGAAGGAGTTCCACTGGCTCATCTACCTGTTCGGCGCCTTCCTCGTCTTCACCGCGGTGAAGATGTTCTTCTCCAAGGAGGATGACGACGCGGATCCGGAGCAGAAGCTGGTGGTGCGCTTCTCGCGGCGGGTGCTGCCCGTGGCCAGCCAGGGGCAGGGCAGCCGCTTCTTCACCCGCGAGGATGGGCGGCTGAAGGTGACGCCGCTGTTCCTGGTGCTGCTGGTGGTGGAGGCCACGGATCTGCTCTTCGCGCTGGACTCCATCCCCGCCGTGCTGGGCATCAGCACGGACGCCTTCATCATCTACACCTCCAACGTGTGCGCCATCCTCGGGCTGCGCTCGCTGTTCTTCGTGGTGGCCAGCCTGATGGACAAGTTCCACTTCCTCAAGGTGGGCCTGTCCGGGATCCTCGGCTTCGTGGGGGTGAAGATGCTCATCACCTACTTCAACATCCACGTCCCCATCGCGATCTCGCTGTTGGTGATCGCCGGCATCCTGGCGGCCAGCATCGTCGCCTCGCTCATCTGGCCCAAGGCGCCGGAGGCGCTCGAGGGCCCCGCGGGGACGAAGCTCCCAGAGCAGGAGCACGAGCGCGCCGAGCGGTAGCCCCGGCGATTTCCTTGCAACCGGGGCGCAACCCGGCCAAAGGTGATGCGCATGTCCACGACGATCACCGAGGGCATCGAGATCAAGGTGAAGCCCGCCTACTGGCCCGAGCGCAGCGCGCCGGAGTCGGGGCACTTCGCGTTCATGTACACGGTGGAGATCTCCAACCAGGGCACGCAGCCGGCGCAGCTGCGCAGCCGGCACTGGGTCATCACGGACGCCAACGGGCGGGTGGAGGAGGTGCGGGGCGAGGGCGTGGTGGGCAAGCAGCCGCGGCTGGCCCCCGGGGAGCGCTTCGAGTACACGAGCTGGGCCATGCTGCGCACGCCCTTTGGCTCCATGCGCGGCAGCTACGCCATGGTGCGGCCCAACGGCCAGCAGTTCGAGGCGAAGATCGGCGAGTTCGCGCTCACCCAGCCGCACGCCCTGCACTGAGTCCATGCCCACGCCGAAGAGAGGGGTGTTGCTGGTCAACCTGGGGACGCCGGACGCGCCCGAGGCCGGGCCGGTGCGCCGCTACCTGCGCGAGTTCCTGAGCGATCCGCGCGTGGTGGACATCCACCCCGTGGGGCGGTGGCTGCTGCTCAACCTGATCATCCTCCCCGTGCGGCCGGCCCGGAGCGCCGAGGCCTACCGGAAGGTGTGGATGAAGGAGGGCTCGCCGCTGCTCGTCCACAGCCGGGCGCTGGCCGCCGCCGTGGCCGAGCGCCTGAAGGGGGAGTACGAGGTGGAGCTGGCCATGCGCTACGGCAACCCCTCGCTGCCGGACGCGGTGAGGGCGCTCCAGGCGCGCGGGGTGCGCGAGTTCATCCTCCTCCCGCTCTACCCGCAGGAGGCCACCTCCTCCACCAGCTCCACCCTGGCGCGCGCCTACGAGGTGCTGAGCCAGGGGTGGGACGTGGCCTCGGTGCGCGTGGTGCCGGCCTTCCATGATCACCCGGGCTTCCTGGACGCGTTCACCGAGGTGGCCCGGCCCGTCATCGCCGAGGCGCGCGCCGACCACGTGCTGTTCAGCTACCACGGGCTGCCCGAGCGCCACCTGCGCAAGAGCGACGCCTCCGGTCAGCACTGCCTGGCCTCCGCGGGCTGCTGTGATGTGCTCACGGAGGTGAACCGCCACTGCTACCGGGCGCAGTGCTTCGCCACCACGCGCGCGCTGGCCGAGCGCCTGGCGCTGCCGAGCGGTGGCTACACCGTGTCCTTCCAGTCGCGCCTGGGGCGCACGCCGTGGATCAGCCCGTACACGGATCTGGTGCTGCCGGAGCTGGCCGGGCGCGGGGTGAAGCGGCTGGCGGTGATGTGCCCGGCCTTCGTCGCTGACTGCCTGGAGACGCTGGAGGAGGTGGGGCTGCGGGCCCGGGAGCAGTTCCTCGCGTGCGGGGGCGAGTCGCTGACGCTCGTCCCCTCGCTCAACTCCCACCCGGCCTGGGTGGACGCGGTGGTCCGCCTCGTGCGAGAGGCGGACTGCGCCGCGCCCCCCGCTACTTCTGCGCGGACTGCTCCAGCCACGCCGGCACCGCCTCCAGCGCGGTGAGCCGCAGCTTGAGCGTGCCCGCGGGCATCAGCGCCACGGCCTTGTCCGGGGAGGCCGGCTTGTAGCCCTCCGTCTTCGTCGTGAGCGTGCCCGTCCAGGAGCGCCAGCGGCCCGCCTTCACCAGGAACTCGCCGCGCCCGGTGAACGTCACCGCGGCGGTGAACTCGCCGGCGTTCTTGGCCTCTGCCGGCTTCTCCTCGGCCTTGCCCTTGCCCTTCTTGCCCTTGCCCTTGGCGGGCGGCGCGCCGTGGTCATGGTCCTCCTCGTCCGAGGCGCGCATGGCCGGCGCGAGGATGCCGCCGACGCTCTCATGGAGATCGTACTCGAGGGTGGCCACCTGATCGTCGCCGTCGGGAGCGAGCGCGGCGAGCTTCACGGTGTTGCGCCGGTCCGCCTTCTTCTGGGCGAAGCTGGGCCCCAGCGGCTCGGTGTCCACCAGATCGGCGCCCAGGGCCCAGGTGTCCCCCACGCCCACGGCGTTCTTCGGCAGCTCCAGCAGCAGCGTGGCGAGGTTCCTGTCCACGTTGCCGAGGCCGTCCAGGATGAAGCCCCGCTCGCTGAAGGTGCCCTGATCCTGGGCGGAGGCGCGGCCCTCCGCGGCGAGGCGCAGGATGTAGTCCCCCGCCTCGGGGCGCTGGAGGACGTAGACGGTCTTCAGATCACTCAGCCCGGCGCCCTCTTGCGAGCCACTCAGCCGCAAGGCCATGGGGGCGCCCTCGGCGAGCTTCCAGCGCAGCACCACCTTGCTGGGATCCGCGGGGGGCTCCGCCTGTTTGCCAGCGCCACCCTTGGCGGGCTCCACGTAGCCGGCGGGGCGGGGAATGGGCTCGAGCTTGCCGGGCGGCTCGTCCTTGCACGCGGACAGGGAACCCAGCACGAGGAGGACACAGAGGAGACTTCGCTTCACGGCAACACGCTCCTTGGAGGAAGCATCTCCGGGATATCGGAGTGCGCGCGGCGCTTCAAGCCTCGGGGGGCCTGGGGGCCGCGGCGCGGGAGAGCCTATCCCTCACGGCCAGTCCAAGTCCCTCCGCGGGTGGCAGGCAGGCGACGAGCACGTCCAGGCCCGCCTGATCGGCCTCGCGCAGGCGCAGGTAGAGGAAGCGGGCCACCCCGGCGGCGTCCTCGGGGATGTCGAAGCGCGGCAGCCCGCTCGGCAGGGCGAGGCTCGCCGGGCCCAGCACCCCCACCTGGAGCCCCTGCGCCCGCAGCGCCTCGGCGCGCGAGGCCGCCTCGGCGCGCTCTACCAGCACCACCCCCGCGCGCGGGGCGTAGTGGGAGGCCAGCGAGCCGGACACCCTCACGTTTGACGCGGTGCGTATCGGCACGGGGTGGCCGAGCACGCGCTCCAGCTCCTCGGCCGCCAGGCCCCCGGGGCGGAGGATGGCGGGCGGGCCGGCGCTGAGGTCCACGATGGTGGACTCCACGCCCACCGTGCAGGGCCCCCCGTCGAGGATGAGGTCCACCTCGGCGCCGAGATCCTGGCGGACATGCTCCGCGGTGGTGGGGCTGACGCGGCCGAAGCGGTTGGCGCTGGGCGCCGCCAGGCCACCCCCCAGGGCGCGCAGGACGGCGAGGGCCACGGGGTGGGAGGGCACGCGCAGGGCGACGGTGTCCTGGCCTCCGGTGACGGCGTCCGTGGCGCGGGGGGTGCGCGGCAGCACCAGGGTGAGCGGGCCGGGCCAGAAGGCGGCGGCCAGGCGCCGGGCCTCCTCGGGGATGTGGCGGGCCCATTCGGGCAGGGCCTCCGCGCCGGCCAGGTGGACGATCAGCGGGTGGGTGGCGGGTCGGCCCTTGATGGCGAAGACGCGGCGCACGGCCAGCTCGTCCTCGGCGTTGGCGGCCAGCCCATACACCGTCTCCGTGGGCAGGGCGATTACCCCGCCGCGTCGAAGGATTTCCACTGCGCGTTCGAGGAGCTCCGGAGTAAGCATGTGCGGCCTGCACTGTCGCGGCCTGGAGGGGTGATGGGCAAGTCGTTGATGTTCAACGCTCGCAGCCGGATGCCCGTGCCAGCCGCGGAGCTGTTCGCCTGGCACACCCGCCAGGGGGCCTTCGAGCGCCTGATGCCCCCCTGGGAGACGGTGGAGGTGGTGGAGCGCAGCGGCGACGGCATCCGCGAGGGGGCCCGGGTGGTGGTGCGGATGCGCGTGGGCCCCGTGATGCGGCGGTGGGAGGCGCGGCACACGAAGTACATCGAGGGCTCGCTCTTCCAGGACGAGCAGGTGTCCGGCCCCTTCGCGCGCTGGGTCCACACCCACCGGATGTGGCCCGAGCCCCCCTCCGCCTCGGTGCTGGAGGATGAGGTGGTGTACGCGCCGCCCCTGGGCGCGGCGGGGCGAGCGCTGGGCGGCGGGGTGGTCCGCGACCGGCTGGAGCGGATGTTCGCGTACCGGCACGCGGTGACGCGCGAGGATCTCCGGCGGCACGCGGCCTTCGCGGGGCAGGGGCCGCTCACGGTGGCGGTGAGCGGGGCCACCGGCCTGCTGGGCAGCGCGCTGGTGCCCTTCCTCACCACGGGCGGCCACCCGGTGCGGCGGCTGGTGCGGCGGGGCGGGGACGCCTCGCGCGGGGACGTGGCCTGGAACCCGGGCAAGGGGGAGATCGACGCGGCGGCGCTGGAGGGGGTGGACGCGGTGGTGCACCTGGCGGGGGCGAACGTGGCCCAGCGCTGGACGCCCGAGGCCAAGGAGGCCATTCGCGGCAGCCGCACCCGGGGCACGCGGCTGCTGTGCGAAACGCTCGCCCGCCTCGAGCGCAAGCCGCGGGTGCTGGTGAGCGCCTCGGCCGTGGGCTTCTACGGGGACCGGGGGGATGAGGTGGTGACGGAGGTGAGCGCCCCGGGCGAGGGCTTCCTCGCCGGCGTGTGCCGGGACTGGGAGGCCTCCACGGCGCCCGCGGAGGAGGCGGGCATCCGCGTGGTGCGCCTTCGCATCGGCGTCGTGATGGATGCCCGGGGCGGCGCGCTGGCGAAGCTGGTGCCCGCCTTCCTCATGGGCGCCGGCGGGCGTGTGGGCAGCGGGCGCCAGTGGATGAGCTGGATCTCACTGGAGGACGTGCTGGGCCTCATCCACTTCGCCCTCTTCACGCCGGAGCTGCGCGGGCCGGTGAACGCGGTGGCCCCTCAGGCGGTGCGCCAGGAGGAGCTCGCCCGGACGCTGGGGCGGGTGCTCTCCAGGCCCGCGGTGTTCCCCCTGCCGGGGGCGGTGGTGCGCACGCTCTTCGGAGAGATGGGGCAGGAGGCCCTGCTGGCGGGGGCCCACGTCCGCCCCGAGGCCGCCGAGCGCCACGGCTTCTCCTTCCTCTACCCGCGGCTGGAGGCCGCCCTGCGTTTCACGCTCGGTCGCACCTCCGAGGGCCCCCGGTTTTCCCACGCGGCCGTGGCCGAACCGCCTTGACAAACGCTCTTGCTGCGCGAATTAAGACCCGCTTTTTCGCGGGGTAACGAGGCTCCGGATGATCCAGGTCGAAGGGCTCACCAAGTACTACGGCGAGCATGCAGCGATTCGAGATCTCGCCTTCACCATCAACAAGGGCGAAGTCATTGGCTTCCTCGGCCTCAACGGGGCCGGGAAGTCGACGACGTTGAAGATCCTGGGGTGTGTGCTGTTGCCCACCTCGGGGCGCGTCGTCATCGATGGCTACGACGCGCTGCGCGATCCGCACGAGGTGCGCAAGCGCATCGGCTTCCTGCCGGACACGCCGCCGCTCTATGACGAGATGACGGTGGGCGAGTACCTGGCCTTCGTGGCCCAGCTGCGGGAGGTGCCCGCGAGCGAGGCCCGGGCGCGGGTGCTGGAGGCGGAGGAGAAGACGGGCCTGCGCGAGGTGGATGGGGCGCTGATCTCCACGCTCAGCCACGGCTACCGCCAGCGCGTGGGCGTGGCGCAGGCGCTGGTGCACCGCCCCGCCTTCCTCATCCTGGACGAGCCCACCAGCGGGCTGGATCCGGCGCAGATCCGCGGCATGCGCGAGCTCATCCGCGGCCTCAAGGGCACGCACACGGTGCTCGTCTCCAGCCACATCCTCCCGGAGATCAGCGAGACGTGTGACAGGCTGGTCATCATCCACGGCGGGCAGCTGGTGGCGCAGGGGGCGGAGGAGGAGCTGGCGCGCAAGCTGGGCGGCGGCTCCATCGAGGTGGAGGTGCGCGGTGAGAAGGAGAAGGCGGTGGCCGCGCTCTCGGGCGTGGGCCCGGTGAGCGTGGCGTTCGAGGACGGCGGGGTGCTGGGCCTGCGGGTGGAGGCCTCGCCGGAGCTGAGGCCGCGGGTGGCGCAGGCGGTGGTGGGGGCGGGGCTGGAGCTGCTCCGGCTGGATCGCGGCGCCCAGCGGCTGGAGTCCATCTTCCTGCGGCTGACCCAGGCCGGCGGGAGCGCTTCCCCGGAGGTGCTGTCGTGAAGGCGCTGTTGATCGCGCGCCGCGAGCTGGCGGGCTACCTGCGCACGCTCAGCGGCTACATCATCATCGCGGCGATCCTCGCGTTGAACGGGCTGTTCTTCAACGCGTTCGCGCTCGGCAAGGCCGCCGAGCGCTCCGCCACGGTGCTGTCCAACTTCTTCTACTACTCGAGCGGCTTCACCATCGTCGCCTCGGTGTTCATCTCCATGCGGCTGCTGGCCGAGGAGCGGCAGGCGGGCACGCTGTCGCTCCTGTACTCCTCGCCGCTCAAGGATCGCGACATCATCCTGGGCAAGTACCTTGCGGGGCTGGCCTTCCTGGCGGTGTACCTGGTGTGCACCCTCTACATGCCGCTGCTGATCATGGTGAACGGGAAGGTGTCCGCCGGGCACATCTTCGCCGGGTACCTGGGGCTGCTCTTGCTGGGCAGCGCCTCGCTGGCGGTGGGGACGTTCGGCTCGGCGCTGGCGCGCAACCAGGTGATGGCCGCCATCCTCACCGCGGTGATGCTGGTGGCGCTCATCCTGAGCTGGCTGGTGGCGCGCATCGCCGAGCAGCCGCTCGCCAACGTGTTCAGCGCGCTGTCCCTGTGGAACCAGCACTTCCCGCCGTTCCAGGCCGGCCTCGTGCACGTGCGAGACGTGGCCTACTACCTCTTGCTCACCTACGTGGCGCTCTTCGCGGCCACGCGGGTGCTGGAAGCGCGGAGGTGGCGATGAGCCCCCGGGGAAGCAGTCTTCTGCTGAGCATCTTCTTCGCCGTTATCGTGGTGGGGGGCCTGATCGCCGAGCGCATCGCCGGCGCGGGCACCGCCCTCACCGTGGCCGTGGCGGTGCGCACGGCGCTGCTGCTGGGGATCCTCGCCTGGGCCGCCGTGCGCATGGGCCAGGCCCGCGGCGAGCGGCGGGTGCTGTGGCGCTGGGCGCTGCTCTGCTACGGGGTGGGCTTCGTGGGGCTGCTGCTCTACACCGCCCAGTCGGAGCTGGGGGCGCGGCTGCTCGGCACGCCGCTGTCCCAGTCCGCGCCGAAGCTGGCGGTGGCCTTCCAGGCGCTCTTCCCGGCGCTGCTGGTGCTCTCGCTGGTGCCGCTGGCGCTGCTGGAGGCCTCGGCCGCGGCCATGGTGCGCGCGCCGGTGCTGGAGACGGACAGGGCCCGCGGGGCGCTCTTCTCCGGCCTGGGCGTGGGCTTCGTGCTCGTGTTCGCCTTCTCGGCCATGTACGTGGCCACCCAGCTGGACGTGACGTGGGATCTGTCCTACTTCCGCACCGCCCGGCCGGGGGAGTCCTCCCGAAAGCTGGTGCGCGGCCTCAACGAGCCGCTGCAGGTGACGCTCTTCTTCCCGCCGGCCAACGAGGTGGGCGAGGCGGTGGCGCAGTACTTCAACGAGCTGGCCCAGGAGTCCCCGCAGCTCCAGGTGGAGCGGCTGGATCAGGCCGTGGAGCCCACCCGGGCGCGCGCGCTGGGCGTCTCCACCAACGGCGTCGTCGTCCTCTCCCGAGACAAGCAGCGCGAGCTGCACACGGTGGGGCTGGACATCGACCGCGCGCGCGGGCAGCTCCAGCGGCTGGATCAGGAGGTGCAGAAGCGCCTGCTCACGGTGGCGCGGCCTCGCCGGGTGGTCTACCTCACGGAGGGCCATGGCGAGCGCAGCGCCGGGCGGGCCGCCCCCGGGCAGACGGAGCGCCCGGGCATCTCCCAGCTCAAGGAGCTGCTGCGCGGGCAGAACGTGGAGGTGCAGTCCTTGAGCGCCGCCGAGGGGCTGGGCTCGGAGGTGCCGCGTGACGCGGCGGCGGTGATCATCCTCGGCCCCGAGAAGGAGTTCCTCCCGGAGGAGGTGTCCGCCCTGCGCGAGTACCTGGACAGGGGCGGGCGGCTGTGGATTGCCCTGGAGCCGGAGGGCCCCGCGCACGCCTCGCTGCTGGAGCCGCTGGGGGTGAGGTACCTGCCCACGACGCTGGCCAACGATCGGGTGTACTTCCGGACCACGCGCCAGCAGAGCGATCGCACCAACCTGGGCACGGACAGCTTCTCCTCGCACCCCTCCGTCTCCACGCTGATGACGCTGGGGAAGCAGGCGCCGGTGGCCTTCCTGGGCGCCGGGGCGATCGATCCGCGCGTCCCGCCGCCGCCGGGCCTCTCGCATGACGTGACGGTGCGCTCCGATAAGGACACGTTCCCGGATCCCAACGGCAACTTCACCGAGGATCCAGGGGAGGAGCGCAAGTCCTGGGCCCTGGTGGTGGCGGTGCAGAAGCCGGTGAGCGGCAAGGAGCCGGCGCGGGCGGTGGTGATGGGAGACGTGGACGCGCTGGCGGACGGCGTGCTGCCGAACCTGGGCAACGCCTACCTGGCGCTGGACACGCTGCGCTGGCTCACGGGCGAGGAGGCCATCTCCGGCACGGTGTCCAGTGAAGAGGACGTGCCCCTCCAGCACACGCGCGAGCAGGACACCGTCTGGTTCTACGCCACGGTGCTCCTGGCGCCGGCCCTGGTGCTCGGAGCGGGCTTCTTCGTGACGCGGCGGCGAGGCCGTCGCGCGCCGGCGGTGCCGGAAGGAGGTGCGCGATGAACGTGCGAGGCGTGGCGCTGCAGGGCACGCTCGCGGCCGTGGGGCTCGTGGCGGCGTTCCTCACCTGGCAGCGCGAGCCGGAGGGGCTGCCCGGCGAGGTGACGGTGCTGGACATCTCCAAGCGGGCGCTCCAGAAGGCGCGCTACGACGACGCCAGCCGCTTCGTGGAAGTGCGCCGGGATCCCCAGGACGAGGAGACGATCTGGGTGTTGCTCGGGGACAAGCCGAAGCCGCCGCCTGCCCCGGCCATGGCGGATGGCGGGGTGCCGGACGGGGGCGTGGCGGGGGGCGCGGCGGATGCCGGGACCGCCCTGGCCACCACGGCGGGGGGCGCCGATGCCGGGACGCCACCCGCGCCGCCCGCGCCGCCTCCTCCGCCTCGCGAGCTGCGCGGCAACCAGATGGCGGAGGCGCTCCTGGATCGCCTGGCGCCGCTCAAGGGCACACGCGCCCTGGGCGAGCTGGACGCGAAGAAGCTCGAGGAGCTGGGGCTGGTGAACAGCCCGCGCAAGCTGACGCTGACGGTGGGGGGGCGGGAGCAGGTCCTCACCCTGGCCAATCTGGCGGCCGGCTGGAGCAGCCCCTACGCGCTGCGCGAGGATGGCCGCGTCTTCCTGCTGGGGCCGGCGATCCTCCCGGACTTCGAGGTTGCGCTGAACCGGCTCGTCGACCGCCGGCAGCACACCTTCGAGCAGTACGAGGCCGACAGCTTCACCCTCGCTCAGGGGAAGAACTCGCGCACCTTCATCGTGAGTGGCAAGCCGCCGGCGCCGGTGACGGTGGCGCCCAAGGAGGCGCCGGACAAGCCGGACGAGCTCGTCCGCAACTGGTACGATCGCATCTGGAGGACGGTGCCGGTGGAGGTGCTCGGCCGAGGAGAGGAGCCGCCGGGTGGAGCGCCGGAGGAGGTGTTCCGCCTGGAGTACCGGAAGGGTGACGAGGTGCTGGGTCACCTCACGCTGGCGCGCGGCGCCAAGGGTGACTTCTTCGTGCGCACCGAGCACACCGCGGGCTGGATGAAGGTGCACGCCACCGTGGACACGCTCGTGGGCGAGGCCACGAAGATCGCCTCGGGCGGCTGAGCCCTACTTCGGGGCAGCGGGGAGGGCTGGCGCCTCGCGCTCCAGCCTCAGGCGGATGTCCGCGAAGTGGTAGGGCGCCCACGGGCCGGTGAACTGGAACGTGAGCAGCTCGAAGCGCGCGGCCAGGGAGCGCACCTGCGCGTCGAAGGCGGCCTCCTGCTCGCGCGCCACGAGGAAGGCCGCGTTGAGGATCATCCGCTCGCCCACGGGGCTCACCACCCGCGTGGCCGTGGCCACGGCGCTCAGCGCCTCCAGGATGCTCCGCGCGTCGTGCTCGGCCATCTCCTGCGGCATCAGATCCCTGTCCCAGAGCACCTTGAGGCCCAGCTCCAGGTGCCCCTCCAGCTTCTCCAGCACGCCCGTGAAGGCGTCCCGGGCCGAGCGCAGCAGCTCCTCCACCTCCTCGCGCCCGCGCAAGGTGAGCCCGAAGGCCATGGGCAGCAGCGTGTGCTCGCGCATCACCTCCTCCTGCGCGCGGTGATGGGCCAGCACGTTGTCCCGCGTGGGATCCGGGACGCCCAGCGGGCCCGAGGACACCACCGCCAGCAGCTCACCGTGGCGCACCGTCCCCACCATCGCCGGGGGCGTGCCCAGGCCGATGGGGCCAAAGCTCGGCTCCCCCTCCGCGCGCAGCACCCCGTAGACATAGAGGCCGCGGGCGCTCGCGGGCTCGCTGGAGGGCATGGGAGGGCGCGGGGGCTCGGCCTCTGGCGTGGGCGCCGCGGGGGAGGGCTCGGCTCGCTGCTTCACCGTGCGCTTGGCGGGGCGCGCTGCCCCCTTTCGGGACGAGGTCCGGGCCATGGCGCTCCCTCACCGTGCCGCGGAGGCCTTGCGCGCCGCCAGCACCCGCCGCACCTCCGCCACCAGCGCGTCCGGCAGGCAGGGCTTGATGACGAAGGCGTCGCAGCTCACCTGCTGATCCCCGGTCGCCTGGCCCGCCATCGCGTGCCCCGTCAGCGCCACCACCGGAATGGCGCGCGTGCGCTCATCGCTCTTGAGCCGGCGCGTGGCCTCCCACCCGTCGATGATGGGCAGCGAGAGATCCATCAGGATGACGTCCGGCAGCAGCGCGAAGGCCTTCTCCAGGGCCTCGGCGCCGTTCTGGGCCTGCGCCACCCGGAAGCCGGAGAACTCCAGGTACTCCGCATACATCTCCCGCGCGTCCTGGTAGTCGTCCACCACCAGCACGAGCGGTTTATCGGCCCCCTGAGCGTTCGTCATGCCTGCCTCATACGCCGCGGCAAGTGCAGTGTGAAGGTGGAACCCTGGCCGGGCGTGCTCTGGACGGCGACGCTGCCTCCCATCATGGTCGCCAGACGTCGGCAGATGGACAGCCCCAGCCCCGTCCCGCCGTAGGCGCGCGTGGGCGAGCTGTCCACCTGCTGGAAGTCCTCGAAGATCTTCTCCAGGTGCTCCGCGGCGATGCCGATGCCGGTGTCCTTCACGGAGATGCTCACCGTGGAGGTGGCTGGCGCGGAGTCGGCGGAGACCTGCACGGAGCCCTCGTGCGTGAACTTCAGCGCGTTGGACAGCAGGTTGAGGACGATCTGCTTCACCTTCTGCCGGTCGCCATGCACCGGGGGCAGCTGCGGCGCCAGCGCGGTGTGCACCGCCAGCTTCGTGCGCGCCACGATGGGGTCCATCTCCGCCATCACCTCCTGGAGCAGCTCCGGCAGCTCGAAGTCGGCGGCGTTGAGCGGCATCCGCCCCGCCTCGATGCGCGTGATGTCGAGGATCTCGTTGATGACCTGGAGCAGGTGCCGGCCGTTGGAGTCGATGCGCTGCAGGTTGCGCCGCTGCTGGGGCGTCATCTCTCCGGAGACGCCCTGCAGCAGCATGTTGGTGTAGCCGAGGATGGCGTTGAGCGGGGTGCGGAACTCGTGGGACATGTTGGCCAGGAACTGCGACTTGGCCGCGCTCGCCTGCTCCAACTGGAAGGCCTGCCGGCGCAGCTTCTCGTTCTGCTCGGCCAGCTCCGCGGTGGCCGCGTGCACCTTGGCCTCCAGCTTGTTCGAGGCCGCCCGGAGCTGCTCCAGCAGCCGGGCCTTCTCCAGCGCCTCGGTCCGATCATGCAGCAGGGTGACGATGGAGATCGTCTCCCCCTGATCCGAGAGCACCTTGCTGGCCACCGCCTCCATGGGCATGGGGGCGCCGGTGCCAGGCTCCACCAGGGGCAGCTCGCCGCGCCAGCGCCGCGCGTTGCCCGGGGAGAGCAGGTGGGACAGGAACGAGGAGAGGTGCGCGTCGTTGGTGCGCGCGCGCCGCCGGGTGGCCTCGCCGCTGTCGTGGGGGGCGGCGAAGAGGCGCTCGGCCGGATCGTTCATCAGCACCGTGCCGCCGGCCGGATCCGTGAGGAGGATGGGGTCCGCCACCGAGTCGAGGATCAGATCCAGGCGCAGCCGCTCCGAGCGCGCCTGCTGCTCCGAGGCCCGCAGCCGCCGGTAGCTCTCCCCGAGCGCCCGTGTGGCGCGGCCCAGATCCGTCATGTTGCGCAGCACGCACACCACGCCGGGAGTGCAGCCCGGCTCCTGCACCGGGGTGCTCACCAGCTCGAAGAGCAGATCCGTGCCCTCCACCGGATCCACCAGGGAGAGATCCCTGCGGCGCACGGCGGAGGCGCCGCCGGTGGCCAGGCTGGCCAGCGCGGTGTCCAGCAGCCGCTGGTTGAGCTCCACCGCGCGGCGGCGGCCCGCGTTGCTGGCCTCGTCCGCCACGAAGAGCTGGCGCGCGCTCGCGTTGGCGATCAGCAGCCGCCCCTCGAGGCCGGTGAAGAAGCAGGGATCCGTCACCGCGTCCACCAGGCGCCACAGCAGGGCGCGCTCGCGGTCGGCGGACAGGGGCTCCGACTCGGTGCGCGCCTCGGAGCCAGGTGCGGCGGGAGGCGTGAGGGGGGCGGTGGACGGCAAGGCGCTACGCTCCGGTCCCTGTCAGCACGGGAGCCTCCTGGAGGGGCTCCAGGTGGGTCTCCACGGACTCGACGACGATGCGGACACGCTCTGCGGGCGGGCGGGCCCCCGCCAGCGTCACCTGGGGCCACGCATGGATCCGGATGCCCTGATCCAGGACGCGATCCAGGATGTCGACGAGGCTGGTGCTTCCAGGGTTTTTGACGACAGGCATCCTGCGCTCCTGGCGTGTGGGCCGACCCATCCTCTTCCTACATAGCGCGCCCCCTGGCGCGCCCCCACGGTTTCGGTGGAAGTCCGCGAATTGCCAACACCCTGGGGTGCACTCTGTTGCCTCGCATACACCCTGTCCACTTCATGCTGGCAGGGCAGGCGGGCATGCGAGCCGCGGCCACTGGCTTACCGCCCTCGGAGGCCATCCCTAGCCTTGGGCCATGACCGACGAGCGGCTCCACAAGTCCCTCTGGACGACGACGGCTCCAGGGCGGCGGTTCCCGGCGCTGGCGGGGGACCTGACGGTGGATGTGGCGGTGGTGGGCGGAGGGATTGCGGGCCTCACCACGGCCTGGCTCCTCCAGCGGGCGGGGAAGAGGGTGGCGGTGCTGGAGATGAACCGGCTGCTCACCGGGCAGACGGGGCAGACGACGGCGCACCTCACGGAGCTGCTGGACACGCCCTACGCGACGCTCCGCTCGGACTTCGGGGAGAAGGGGGCGCGGATGGCCGCCGCCTCCAGCCGCGCCGCGCTCGAGGAGATCGTCGCGCTCGTGGCGGAGCTGGACGTGGACTGCGGCTTCCAGCGGGTGCCCCTGTACCGCTACGCGGAGACGGAGCGCGAGCTGCGCGAGCTGGAGCGCGAGGTGGAGGCAGCGCAGGCGGTCGGGCTGCGCGCCCGCTTCACGCGGGACACGCCGCTGCCGTACCCGGTGGAGGGGGCGCTGCGGCTGGAGGATCAGGCGCAGTTCCACCCGCGGGCGTACCTGCTCGCCCTGGCGGAGCGCCTCGAGGCGGCCGGCTGCCTCATCTTCGAGGACACGCGGGCGGTGGAGCTCCAGGACGGGCAGCCCTGCCGGGTCATCACCGAGCGCGGCGTCGTCACCGCCACGGACGTGGTGGAGGCAACGACGACTCCGCTCAACCGCCTCTTCCTCCACACCAAGCTCTACCCGTACCGCACCTACGCGGTGGCGGGTCCGCTGGAGGGGCCGCTGGAGGCGGGCCTCTATTACGACAGCCAGGAGCCGTACCACTACCTCCGCACGCAGCGGGTGGAGGGGGTGGACTACCTGATCGTCGGCGGCGAGGACCACAAGGTGGGCCACGAGGAGGACACGGAGCAGCACTTCGCGGCGCTGGAGGCGTACACGCGGCGGCGCTTCCCCGTCACCCGCCTCACGCACCGCTGGTCCGGCCAGGTGATCGAACCGGCGGACGGCCTGGCGTACATCGGCCGCAACAGCGCCTCGCGCCACACGTGGGTGGCCACGGGCTTCTCCGGCACGGGCATGACGTGGGGGACGCTGTCCGGGATGATCCTCTCGGATCTGATCCTCGGCAGGGAGAACCCGTACGCCGCGCTCTATGACGCCACGCGAGTGAAGGTGAGGGCGGGCGCGAAGGACTTCTTCTGGGAGAACGCGGACGTGGCCTTCCGCTTCGTCGTGGACAGGCTCTCCCGGCCGGACGGCCACCGGCTGTCCGAGGTGGCTCCCGGGGAGGGGAAGATCCTCGAGGTGGAAGGGAAGAAGGTGGCCGTCTACCGCGAGGAGGGAGGGGCCTGCCACGCGGTCTCGCCGGTGTGCACGCATGTGGGGTGCCACGTGCACTGGAACAGCGCGGAGCGGTCCTGGGACTGCCCGTGCCACGGCACCCGCTACAGCCCGACCGGGAAGGTGCTCAACGGCCCGGCGGTGAAGGATCTGGCCTCCAAGCGGCTCTCGCCGGAGGCGGCCCCTGACACACCCACCACGCACGGAGGCGAACCATGAACGCGCTGCCGATGCAGACGGACACCGCCGCGCCCAGCTGAACTTGCGTGCAGTCCTCGCGCGCGGGTGGCACCATGGCCCGCCATGCTCTCCACTTCGCGCGCCGTCTCTGCTGTCCCGCTCCTCCCCGAGGCCTTCACCCTCGGAGCCCGCCGGGCCCTGGCTCGTGTCGATCCCACCCTGGGCGCGTTGATGCGGCGGGTGGGGCCCTTCCGGCTCCAGCTCCAGCCCCTGCACAGCCCGTTCGAGGCGCTGGCCCGCTCCATCGTCTACCAGCAGCTCCACGGCCGCGCGGCGGCCACCATCTTCGGCCGGCTGTGCGAGCGCGTCGGCACGGGGCCGCGGTTCACCCCCGAGGCGCTGCTGGCCACGCCGGACGAGGCGCTGCGCGCGGCGGGCCTGTCCGCCGCCAAGGCCGCGGCGGTGAAGGATCTGGCGCAGAAGACGCGGGAGGGCGTGGTCCCCTCGCTGGCCGAGGTGCGGCGGCTGCGCGACGCGGAGCTGATCGAGCGCTTCACGGTGGTGCGCGGGATCGGCCAGTGGACGGTGGAGATGCTGCTCATCTTCCGGCTCGGGCGGCCGGACGTGCTGCCGGTGGATGACTTCGCCATCCGCAAGGGCTTCATGTTGATGCAGGGCCTGAAGGAGTCGCCTCGGCCGCGGGAGGTGCTGGCGTACGGAGAGCGCTGGCGGCCGTGGCGGACGGTGGCGAGCTGGTACCTCTGGCGCTCGCTGGAGCTGCCCGAGGCTCAGGCGCATCGGAAGTAACGGGCTCGAGCGAACGAGCGAGCACTCCGCCGGCGCGCTGCAATCCAGGGTCGCCCGCTCGGCTGCCCCGGCGCCCAGGGGTTGGGGGATGGGCTCGCCTTGCCCCGGCGTCCCAGCATCCTCGCCCCTAGGGGAAAGGAGCGGACTGCCAATGCGCGCACTGACGTATCAGGGGCCCTATCAGGTCCGTGTGGAGGACAAGCCCGACCCGAGCATTGAACATCGGCGCGGCGATGAACAAAGTCCCGTGGCCGCGATCCTCCTCGCCGGAGGGCTCACGGTGAGGTGGCTCAGGCGCTAGGGCTCCCGGTGGAGGGACGCGAAGCGGGAGCGTCCCTCCGCTGCCGCAGGGGCAGGATCAGGAAGAGGAAGGCGATGGAGAGCACCACGCCCGTGAGGAAGACCTGGGCGTAGCTCCAGTGCGCCTGGCCCACGAGCAGTCCTCCGAGAGGGCCGGCCGCCACCTTGCCCACCAGCTCCATGCCCGCGAGCATCGTGAAGTGGGCGGCGCCGATGCGGCGATCCACCCGTGACATCATGAAGGCGAACATCACCGTGGTGATCGCCCCGCCGAAGAACTCCTCCGCCAGCGTGACGCCGATGACCCGCGCCGCGGAGGGGCCCAGGGCCGCCAGCAGCCAGCGCCCCATGAGGGGAATCACCCGCAGGGTGGCGGTGATGGCGAGCCCGCCCAGCAGCGGCAGCCGGGTCGCGAGCCACCCGCCAGCCGTGGAGCCGGCCAGCGAGGCCACGGTGCCCCACGTCCCCGTCCACAGGGCGACCTGCGCGCCCTCGAAGCCCGACTGCAGGAGGAAGGGCTTGTAGAGCACGTCCGACATGGACTCGCCGAACTTGTAGGTGCCGATGAGGAGCAGCAGCCACCCTGTCCCGGGCACCCCCAGGGCGCTCCGGAGCAGAGCCAGCACCTCCCGCAGGGTGGTGCGTGGGGCCTCCGCGCCGCCCTCGCGCGCCGGCTCTCGCATGAACGCCGTCACCGCGAGCGCCAGCAGCGAGAGCGCCGCCATGATGAGGAAGACCTTCTGCCAGCCGATGTACTTGCTGGCCCAGCCGAGCAGCCCGCCTCCCGCCAGCGAGCCCAGCTTGTAGCCCACGACCTGGATGGCGTTTCCCCAGCCGAGATCCTCGCTCTTGAGCAGATCCACCGCGATCCCATCCACGGGGATGTCCTGGGTGGCGGCGAAGAGGTTCATCAGGAAGACGAGCCCGAGCAGCGCCGGGATGGCCTCGGGAGAGGTCGCCAGGGAGGCGGCGAGGTAGGTGCCGGCGAGCGCCACCTGCAGCGGGAGGATCCACGACTTGCGGTGGCCGATGCGCTCCGAGCCATAGCGCTCCACGAGCGGCGCCCAGAGCGGCTTGAGCAGCCAGGGGAGCGAGAGCGCTCCCAGGAAGCTGATCCCCGTCACCGAGACGCCCTGTTGCCACAGGTAGATGGGGAGCGCGGTGGACTGGAAGCCGAAGGGCATCCCCTGGACGAAGTAGAGCGTGCTGAGCAGGCCCAGCTTGGAGGCGGAGAGCTTCACGGGGGGGCCGGGGGCGTGGATTGCATCGCGGGGCGCATTATCGTGGAGCCCCCATGGAGAGGCCATCGCTGGAGAGCCTGGAGACGCCCGCCGCCCTCGTTGACATGACGCGCGTGGAGGCAAACCTGCGGCGCGTGGAGGCGTACGCCCGGCAGCACGGTCTGAAGTGGCGGCCCCACACGAAGACGCACAAGGTGCCGGAGCTCGCGGCGCTGCAGCTTCGGGCGGGGGCCTCGGGCATCACGGTGGCGACGCCCCACGAGGCCCAGGTGATGGCCTCGGTCGCGGAGGATGTCTTCCTGGCGTATCCCCCCGTGGGGGCCGCCCGGCTCGAGCGCCTGATGCGGCTCCCCGCGCACGTCCGGCTCTCGGTGGGGCTGGACTCGCGTGAGGCGCTGGAGGGGCTGAGCGCCGCCGCGCGGAGGGCTGGGAGGACGGTGGGGGTCCTGGTGGAGCTGGATCTCGGGATGCATCGGGTGGGGGTGCAGGGCCCCTCGGAGGCGGTCGACCTGGCCCGGCAGCTCGAGGCGACGGACGGAGTCGAGTACCGCGGCATCACGTTCTACCCGGGGCACGTCCGCTCACCCGTGGGGAGCCAGGACACCGTCCTGAAGGAGCTGTCCGCCCGCCTGGAGGAGTTCATCGACGTGCTCTCCGGCGCCGGGCTCCGGTCGCCCGTGGTGAGCGGAGGCTCCACGCCCACCCTCTGGCGCTCGCACGAGGTGGTCGGGCTGACGGAGATCCGCCCTGGCATCAACATCTTCAACGATCGCAACACCGCCTCGCTGGGGGCCTGTGCCTGGGAGGAGTGCGCCTATTCGGTGCTGGCCACGGTGGTGAGCACCGCCGTCTCGGGGCAGGCCGTCATCGACGCGGGCTCCAAGGCGCTGGCGAAGGAGGAGGGGCTCGCGCCCGGCGGCGGGTACGGCGTGCTGCTGGAGCGGCCCGAGGTGGTGGTCCGGGGGCTCTCCGAGGAGCATGGCCTGCTGGAGCTCGCGGGCACCTCGTGGCGGCCTCGGGTGGGAGAGCGCGTGCGGGTGGTGCCGAACCATGTCTGCGCCTCGGTGAACCTGCACGAGCGGCTCTGGGCCGTGCGCGGCGGCGCGGTGGAGGGCGCGTGGGCCGTCACGGGGCGAGGGTGGGGAGCGCCATGAGGGCATCCGAATCCATCGTCGGCTATCGCGGTGGTCAGGTGGTGGCGCCGCCGCAGCTCGAGCCCGCCCCCGCGGTGCAGCCAAAGCAGTGACGATCCGTGACGATCGTCCGCGCGTCGAGCTTCGCCAGGTCGAAGTCACGGATGTGGCGCGGGGCGCTCGCCTCCACCGGCAGCTCGAGCATCTGGTTGAAGTCGCAGTCATGGAGCTGGCCATCCCAGCCCACCGAGAGGGTGTTGCGGCACATCACCCCACGCGCCGCCGCCGGGTTGAACGCCGTCACCAGCCGCTCCAGGTACATCTCCAGATTGCCCGACTGCTCCAGCCACTCGAGGAACCGGCTGATGGGCATGTTGGTGAGGGCGAACAGCGCGTCGAAGCGGATGCCGTGGTTCCTCAGCAGCTCCCGCTTCCACTCCGCCTCCAGCGAGCCCTGGCTCCCCGGGAGGAAGGCTCCCACCGGGTTCGTCACCAGCACCAGCCGCAGCCCGCTCTGCCCGTCTCCGTAGCCCAGCGCGTTCAGTCGCTTCAGCGCCCGGATCGACTTCTCATACACGCCCTCGCCGCGCTGCTTGTCGGTGTTCAGCGCCCGGTAGTGGGGCAGCGAGCACACCACCTCCACGCGGTGCCGCGCGAGGAACTCGGGCAGGTCCGCGTGCGGCGCCGTCTCCAGGATGGTCAGGTTGCACCGATCCATCACGTGCCGCCCCAGCCTGCGCACCTCCTCCACCAGCCAGCGGAAGTGCGGGTTCATCTCCGGCGCCCCGCCCGTGAGGTCCACCGTGGGGATGGCCGTCTTCGCCAGCGCCGCCAGGCACTGCTCCATCGTCTCCCGGCTCATCACCTCGCGCCGGTCCGGCCCCGCGTCCACGTGGCAGTGGCGGCACGTCTGGTTGCACATCTTCCCCAGGTTCATCTGGAAGATGTCCAGGCGCGTGGGGCGCAGCGGGTGGAGCCCCGCCTCCTGGAGCGCCATGTCGAACTCGCGCGGCAGCTTCAGCCGGCGCAGTGTCTCCAGCTGGGTGGCGGGGGAGGCGAGCGGCGAGCGGCGTGAGAGGAGGGAAGGGGGCGTCTTCGTGGACATGGGGGGGCCTACATCCCCACCTTGTCCACGTGGTTGCGCATCTGCACGCCGTGGACCAGCGAGGCGCCTCCCCGGATGGCCGCCGCCACGTGCACCGCCTCCGTCATCTGGTCCAGATCCGAGCCCTTCTCCAGCGCGTCCTTGCTGTAGGCGTCGATGCAGTAGGGGCACTGGACGGCGTGCGCCACCGCGAGGGCGATGAGGGACTTCTCGCGCGCGGAGAGCGCCCCGTCCGCGAAGACGGCGCCGTACCAGTCGAAGAACTTCTGCGCCAGCTCCGGCCGGTTCTTCCCCACCTCGGGGAAGCGGGCGAGATCATGCGAGTGGTAGTAGTGAGGGTTCTGCATGGCGGGACCTCCGGGCTCCAGGGGACACTTTCGACGGGAGTAACGCGCTACGGCCGCGGGGGCGCGTGCATGTGGCGCATCACCAGGGCCTCCAGCCGCCCGAGCGCCTTGTCCAGCACCTCCATGGAGGGGCCGAAGGACAGGCGCACGTACGTGCGGAAGCGGGACGCGCGGGCGCGCCGCTTGCCTGGGTTCACGTCGAAGAACTCGCCCGGCACGCAGATGATCTTCTCCTCCAGCGCCGCGCGGAAGAAGCCCATCCCGTCGTTGAGCGGCGGGGGCAGGCCCGCCAGGTTGCCCCAGACGTAGAACGTCCCGTCGGGCGGGCGATCCGAGCGGATGCCCAGCCGCTCCAGCCGCGAGTGGAACCGATCCCGCTTCTCGCGGAAGGCCGCGTTGATGGCCTGCGTCTCCGCCACCACGTTCTGCTCCTCCAGCAGCGGCAGCGAGGCGCGCTGCAGGGGCCGGCCGCCGCCTCCATCCAGGAAGCTGCCGGCGCTGGACACCGCCTCGATGACCTGGCGCGGCCCCACCGTCCACGTCATCCGCCAGCCTGGGTAGCGCCAGTTCTTCGTGAAGCCGTCGAAGAGGACGACCGGATCCTTGTTCACGTCCTCCACGTAGCGCGCCGCGCTCTCCACCGGGAGCTGTCCGGGGCGGCCCGTCCAGACGTAGTGCGAGTAGAACTCGTCGATGAGCAGCGAGCACTCCTGCTCTCGCGCCACGCCCACCCAGCGCGCCAGCTCGTCGCCCTGCACCAGCTTTCCGGTGGGGTTGCACGGGTTGGAGAAGAGCAGGGCGGACAGCCCGCGCCCCTGCACCTCGCGGCGCAGATCCTCGTGCGTGAAGGCGTAGCCGCGCTCGCCCTCCAGCAGGATGGGGATGGCGGTGAACGCCTTGAAGACGTCCAGCAGCTCCTCGTAGGCGGTGTAGTCCGGCAGGAAGTGGCCCAGGTTCACCCGGCCGAGGCTCGCCGCCGCCCGCGTGAGGGCCGCGCGCCCGCCTCCGGACAGGGACACGTTCTCCGCGCTGTACTGGCTCGGCAGGCCCCGCCGGTAGAGCTGGTTGTAGAGGCCGGCGACGGCCTCGCGCACCTCCCACAGCCCCGCCACCGGGGCGTACTCCAGGTCCGCCACGTCCACGGTGATCCTGTCCACCCGGGGAGGGGCGCCCGGCAGCTCGCCCGTCTCGGGCTGGCCCTGGCCCAGGTTGCACCACTCGGGGTCCCCAGGCCGGTAGCCCTGGCGGCTCGCTTCGGCGGTGACGTAGATGACGCCCGTGCGCGGCACGGAGCGGAACGCTGGAATCCTGGTGTCGTCGCTCACGGATTGCACGCTAGCGGAGGTTGGGCTCGTGCGCCTCTCCCGGGTTCACCGGAGGATGGGGACGGTCACCGGATCGCGCTCGTCGATGGTCAGCTCCATCTTCCCCAGCCGCCAGAGCGTCTTGCTGAAGGAGGCCCGGACCCGGCCGCCCGTGGCCGTCTCCAGCAGCGCCTCGCCCTCCTGGGGGGCGTACTCGCCGATCTCGTACAGCAGCTCGGTAAAGGTGAGCCGGCGGGTGCCCTCGGGGCTGGTGAACTCCCCCGGTCCGTTGAGCACCAGCGAGGTGCCGCCGATCACCGGCAGGCCCTCGCGCACGCCTACCCGGCCGTCCACCTTGTAGGTGTGCTCGGGCTTGCGGGGCAGGGGGCCCTGCGCCAGCGCGTAGTAGCGCGCCTCGTCCCCACAGGTGCCGTAGCCCACCTCCGCCTGCAGCGGATCTCCGTCCACCTGGAGCTGGCGCAGGTCGGCCTTCAGCTCCATCCGATCCTCGCCGCCCGAGTACTTGAAGGCGGTCTGCCCGGAGACGGTGTGCTCGCGGATCTCGCAGCCCGCCTCCGCGAAGGCGAGCACCACCGCGTCCGTGGTGGCGTCCACGGACTCGGTCCCCACGGTGACGCACCCCACCTGGGCCTGGTACGCCTCGGCGACGTTCGCCACGAAGCTCCTCCGGGGCTCACCACAGGTGTAGACCGGGAGGATGCCGAGCAGCTCGAGCGCCGCGCGGGCCTGCGCCGCCGCGCCGAGCGCGACGTCGACCTTGGCCTGGGCCTCGTCGATCTCCTCCTGGGTGGGTGGGGCTCCGCAGGCCGTGGCGAAGAGGGTGATGACGGCAAGGGGGGTGGCTCGGCGCATCATGCAGGGGCTCCTCGGGGCTGGCGCCGCCTGGGGGCGGCGGATGCACGAGCGGTTTAGCAACACCCATGCCTGGGCCAACCCCGCGACAGAAGGGGCTGTGAGTGTCAGGAGGGCGGGGACGGCCGTGCACGGCGCTGCACAGCCGCGCGCCGGGTGTCGCGGTGGGAGGAGGGCGCCCGGGCTCCTCGCCTGGACGACACACCCGCGCCCGGGTAGGGTCCGCGCCCCTATGTCGGCACCTCCTCCGGGCTTCTGGGGCCCAATCACCTCGTCGGTGGACTGGTGCGAGACGAACTACGAGCACCTCCACTACATCTGCGAGCTGTTCAACACCCTCTCCAGCCTGGCGATGGTGGTTGCGGGCCTGCTCGGCATCGTCCTTCACCGCCGGGTGCTGGAGCGGCGGTTCCTGCTCGCGTTCGCGCTGCTATCGGTGGTCGGGCTCGGCAGCATCGCGTTCCACGCGACGCTCCGCTTCGAGCTGCAGATGCTGGACGAGCTGCCGATGATCTACCTGGCCACCTTGATGGTCTACACCCTGGTGGAGAACCGCCCGGAGCCGCGCTTCGGGCGCTGGCTCCCGCTCGCGCTGCTGGGGTACGCGGTGCTCGCGACGTACCTGTCGGCGTTCACGCGGGGGCGCCTCCAGTTCTACCTGTTCCAGGTGAGCTTCGCGGCGCTTGAGCTCTTCGCGCTCGCGCGGGTGTACCTCATCCATCGCCGCGGCCAGGACGCGATGGCCCGGCGCGTCTTCCGGCTGGGCATGGGCGCGTATGCGCTCGCGATCGCGCTGTGGATGAGTGACAACCACTTCTGCGCCACGCTCAACGAGGCGCTCCCGGTGCATGGCCTCCCCAACCCGCAGCTCCATGCGTGGTGGCACCTGCTCGTCTCCTGCGGGTTCTACGCGCTCTTGATGGTCATCGCCCACGATCGGCTGAAGACGCTCGGCCAGGCGCCTCGGTTGCAGGTGACGGCCGGGGGGGTTCCGTTCGTGCGGAGCACGGCAGTCCAGCCCTCGTAAGGCGCGGGCGCGAAAAGCAGCGCGCCCCCGGTGTCTCCACCGGAGGGCGCCGCTACCGCGTCACTTCAGTGCTCCTTACGACTCCAGGCCCACCGCCGCCGCGTGGATGACGGAGGCGATGCGCACCGCGTCGTGCACGTGGTCCTCCGAGAGGCCGCCCTCGAGGACGACCTTCTCGTGGGACTTGACGCACGCCTCACAGCCGTTGATGGCGCTGACCGCGAGGCAGACCAGCTCGAAGTCCACCTTGTTCGTCAGCACCTGCGCCAGCCGGTTCATCCGCAGCCCCGGCCGCTTGGTCGAGTAGCTCTCCTTCCCGATCATGTGGCGGAAGCGGTAGTACACGTTGTTCATCCCCATCAGCGAGGCCGCGGCGCGCGCGTCCTCGATGACGGGCTCGGCGTTGGCCAGGGCCTTCTTCGCCTCGTTGAGCATGGCCTCCTTCAGCCGCTCGTTCCGGGCGGCGAAGGCGCACGCGACGGCCACGCCCCAGCGCTGCTCGGGGGTGAGGCTGCCGCTCTCCAGGACTGCCTGGAGGTTGAGGCGCGTGTCCTTGTGGGCGTCCGCCAGCTCTCCGCGGACGACTTCGAGCGAGGCCATGACGGACTACCCCGCCTTCGCCAGCTTCTTGGTGAGCGTCTCCTCGCCCTTCTGCCAGTTGCACGGGCACAGCTCGTCCGTCTGGAACGCGTCCAGCGTGCGCACCACCTCGGCCACGTTGCGGCCCACGGACAGATCATTCACCGACACGTGGCGGATGATGCCCTGCGGATCGACGATGAAGGTGGCCCGGAGCGCCACGCCCTCCTGCTTGTGCAGGATGCCCAGCGCGTTGCACAGCTCGTGCTTCATGTCCGCCAGCATCGGGAAGGGCAGGCTCTTGAGGTCCGGGTGGTGCGTGCGCCAGGCGTGGTGCACGAACTCGCTGTCGGTGCTCAGGCCCAGGACGACCGCGTCACGGTCGTTGAAGTCCTTGTTCTTCTTCCCGAACTCGGCGATCTCCGTCGGGCAGATGAAGGTGAAGTCCTTGGGCCACGCGAACAGGATGATCCACTTCCCCTTGTACGTGTCCTGGGTGATGGTCGTGAACTCCTTGCCCTTCTCCAGGCTCACGGTGGCCTTCACGGAAAAGTTCGGAAGCTTGTCGCCAACGGTCAGCATGCTCGACTCCTTGTGGGGTTGGGGGCCCGCCTCGCGGCCAGGCCCGAAAGGGTTCTGCCAGCTACCACTAGAGCAGGGGCCGTGCCAGAAAAACGGGTCCAGTCTTTTCGAGAGGTTATCAACATAACCCCCGGCAACAGCTCCGCCCTATGGGTGAATAACGAAATCTCGGTGCACTTTGCCACTGCAATTTCGGTGGTCACTGACTATTCGTAGGCCATGGCGGAAGAGCGCGTGATGGCAAGCCCCCTGCTGACCCGGGAGGCGAGGGATCTGGTGGAGCTGGCGAGCACGGAAGAGACCGTGTCGGAGCTGCTGCGCCGAGGGTTGGACTGGCTGACGCGCATCACGCGCTTCGATCTGGCGACGCTGTTCCTCTTGCGCGAGCAGCGCCTGGTGGCGGTGGCGGCGCGCGGGCCGCTGGCCAACGCGAAGGTGCGCGGCCACGTGCTGGAGCTGTCCGAGTTCCCCATGGTGCGCCAGGCGCTGGAGACGCGGCGGGCGCGCGCCTTCACCGAGGAGGATCACTCCGGCGAGGGCGATCCGTTCGACGGGGTGCTGGATCTGCCGCCCGGCCACTCGTGCATGGTGGTGCCGCTGTGCGCGGGCGAGCGCCGCTACGGGGTGCTCACGCTGGATCGCGCCGAGTGCGAGACGTACCCGCAATCCGTGGTGGAGCTGGTGGAGGTGTACGGGCAGCTGTTGGCCGCGGCGCTGCAGACGGCGGAGCAGAAGGCCGCCTTCGAGCGGCTGCACCACCAGGATCACGAGCACGCCAAGCTGCTGGAGGCGCAGCTGGGCGGGGACTCGGAGGGCATCCTCGAGACGAGCCTGAGCCCGGTGATGAGGGAGCTGGCGCGGCGGGCGCGGCAGGTGGCGGAGACGGACACGCCGGTGCTGCTGCTGGGCGAGACGGGCACGGGCAAGGAGCGGCTGGCGCGCGCCCTCCACCGCTGGAGCGCGCGCGCGGACCAGCCCTTCGTCACCATCAACTGCGCCGCCATCCCCGCGGGGCTGCTGGAGAGCGAGCTGTTCGGCCACGTGAAGGGCGCCTTCACCGGCGCCACCAAGGATCGCGCCGGGCGCTTTCAGATGGCGCACGGGGGCACGCTGCTGTTGGACGAGGTGGGCGAGCTGCCGGTGGAGCTGCAGGCCAAGCTGCTGCGCGCGCTGCAGGAGAAGTCCTTCGAGCCGGTGGGCAGCGATCGCACGGTGCGCGCGGACGTGCGCCTGCTGGCCGCCACGCACGTGGATCTGCAGCAGGCCATCTCCCAGCGGCGCTTCCGCGAGGATCTCTACTACCGGCTGAGCGTCTTCCCGCTGCGCCTGCCGCCGCTGCGCGAGCGGCTGGAGGATCTGCCCCAGCTGTGTACCTTCCTGCTGGAGGAGCAGGCCCGGCGCACGGGGCGGCGAGGCATGCGGGTGACGGCCGAGGGGCTGGCGCGCCTGGCGGCGTACGAGTGGCCCGGCAACCTGCGCGAGCTGGCCAACGTGCTCGAGCGCGCCACCATCCTCTCGCGCGGCCCGGAGCTGGGGCCCGAGGCGTTCGATCTGCCCGCGAGTGTCCTCGCCGCGCCGCCCCCCACGCCGGCGCGCGCCGTGAAGAGCGAGCCGGTGCCCACGCTCGCGGCGGTGCAGCGCGAGCACATCCTCCGCGTGCTCGCGCTCACCCAGGGCCGCATCTACGGCTCCGGAGGCGCCGCGCAGCTCCTGGGCCTCAAGCCCTCCACGCTGCAGAGCCGGATGAAGAAGCTCGGCATCGCCCGGCAGGAGCACTTCATCATCGAAGGTCCAACCTGACCCGGGGTGGGTTGTGATGGCCCTATCCCTTGCATAGGGATTGGAGTCGAAAAAATCCTCTCACGGTGGTGATGGATGAGAGGGCGCACCGTTCTTCACACAGAAAACGTGTCGAGGGTGTCTGCCTTTGCGCGAGGCGTGTCGCTACAATTCGGCTTGCTCCACGTGCGACGGAGCGAGCGTCAGAGCGCCCGTTTCACGGGGGGGCAGTCAACGCAGTCTCCACCCTGAGGGCACGCTGTATGAGAACTCGCGCAGTTGCGTACGTCGTACTGAGCAGCCTGCTCTGGGCCTGGCCGGGAGCAGTCCTTTCCCAAGAGCTTGCCGGCGCCGAGCAGACCTTCACCACGGATGCGGACTTCGCGCTGGGGTCCTTCCAGGGGACCCGGGCCGGAGCGCCAGACTCGGATCAGCTTCGGATCAACACAGGGGCGAGCGTGCCGCCCTACTTCTGGTTGACCCACTCCAGCTCCGGGTTCGTCACCCGGCTGGACACGCGCACGGGCCAGCAGGTGGCCCGGTACGACTCCGTCCTGGTGCGCAACTGGGACGGCTCGCTCCCGGTCGTGAGGCCCCCCCGAGAGACGTGCAACGCCCCGCTGAGCACGGCGGTGGACGCGCGGGGCGACGCCTTCGTCGTCAACCGTGGCGCCTGCTCGAGCTCCGTCGCCTCCATCACCAAGTACGCGGGCACGCTGGCCGCGTGCGTGGATCGCAACGGCAACGGGACGATCGACACGTCCACCGACGCGAACGGGGACGGCACCGTCAACATCAATGACGCGCTGGAGTTCCCGGGGCAGGCGGACGAGTGCATCCTCTGGACGAAGAACTACGCGGCCGCGGGTGATGCGGGGCGCTCGCTGGTGGTGGACGCCGACCAGAACCTCTGGGCCGCCGGCTTCAGCTCGTCTCAGCTCTTCAAGCTGGATGGGCAGACGGGCGCGGTGCTGAAGGTGATCGATCTGGCGGCCGAGACGGGCGTGGCCTCCGGCATCCAGAGCCTGGCCATCGGGCCGGGCGGCGCCCTCTATACGACGGACGGCACCTCGCAGCGGCTCCTCCGGAAGGTGGATCCGGACGGCGCCCCGGGCAGCTACGTGCTGGGCACGCTCGTCGCGCCGGTGCCCACCTATGGCATCGCCGTGGACGGCAGCGGGGTGGCGTGGCTCGGCGCGGACTCCGACTCCGCCGCCGGCGTGGTGCGAGCGGACTTCGCGGCCGGCACGGCGCAGATGGTGGGCGGCGGGGGAGGGTGCACCGGCCGCACCCACGGCGTCGCGGTGGACGCCACGGGGGACATCTGGGCGGCGTGCTGGGGTGGCAACCGCCTGCTGCGCCTGGGCTCCGACGGGGCCTTCAAGGCGACCTGGTTCATCAACTCGCGGCCCGAGGGCGTGGCGGTGGCCGCGGACGGCAGGATCTGGGTCAGCACCTCCGGCTCCACCGTCGTCGCCATCATCAACCCCAGCGTCTCCAGCACGGTCCAGACCGTGCCCCAGGGCCACACGCAGCTCACGTATGGGGACATGACGGGCTACCAGCACCACCACTTCGTCCGGCGCGAGGGCTCGTGGAGCGTGGTCCATGACAGCGGGCTGGCCGGGATGCGGTGGGGCACCTTGCGCTGGAACCAGGAGCCGCAGGGCGCCACGCCCCCCGGCAGCAGCATCACCGTGGCCGTGAGGGCGGCGGGGGCGCTGGAGTCCCTGCCCGCCCAGGCCTTTGCCCAGGTGGCCAACGGCCAGGAGTTCGCGGGGATCGAGGGCCGCTTCATCGAGGTCCGCGCCACGCTGACCTCCAAGAACCACGGCGGCGACCCGGTGCTCAGCGATCTGACCCTCATCCCGAGCAACAGCCCGCCGGTGGCGCTGTGCCGGGCCCAGGACGTGTGCGCCGGCCCGGCGTGCACCGCCGAGGTCAGCGTGGATGACGGCTCGTATGATCCGGACGGTGATGCCCTGAGCCTCTCCCAGTCGCCCGCGGGCCCGTACGGCATCGGCGCTCGCGCGGTGAGCCTCACCGTCTCGGACGGCCTGGAGAGCGCGAGCTGCTCCGGCGAGGTGCAGGTGCGTGACTGCGAGGCCCCCTCCATCACCTGCGGGCCGCCGGTGCAGGCCGAGTGCACGGGGAACGAGTCGGCCGCGGTGTCCGCCGGCGGGGCGGAGGCGACGGACGCGTGCTCCACGGTGAGCGTGAGCGGGCCGGGGCTGGCCTCCTATCCGCTGGGCTCCACCCCGGTCACCTACACGGCGACGGACGCGGCGGGGAACACGTCCTCCTGCACCACCCAGGTGGAGGTGGCGGACACGCTGCCCCCCTCCATCACCTGCCCGGCGCCCGCCACCGCCGAGTGCGTGGGCGGCGGCGCGTCGAACAGCGGCGTGGCCTCCGCGAGCGCCTCGGACGTGTGCTCCGCGGTGGCGGTGCAGGCGCCGGGGCTGGCGAGCTTCCCGCTGGGCACGGCGACGCTCAGCTGGTCCGCCTCGGACACCTCCGGGAACCTGGCGAGCTGCTCCACGCCCTTCACCGTGGCGGACACCCAGGCGCCCACCCTCACGCTCAACGGCGCGGCCGCCATGACGCTCGACTGCGCGCAGCCCTTCGTCGATCCGGGCGCCACCGCGGTGGACGCGTGCCACGGCGACCTCACCCCCCAGCTCACCGTCTCGGGCACGGTGGATACCCAGCACGCGGGCGCCTATGTGCTCACCTACGGCGCGACGGATCCCTCGGGGAACAGCGCGGCGCCGGTGAGCCGCACGGTGCTGGTGCGAGACAGCCAGCTGCCCGTCATCACGCTCAACGGCGCCAACCCGCTGCCCCTGGAGTGCATGCAGGACTGGTACGCCGATCCGGGCGCGACGGCGGTGGATGGGTGCGCCGGGGACGTCTCCAGCGCCATCATCATCCAGCACCCGTACATCGACTCGGCCACCCCGGGCTCCTACCCCGTCACCTACAGCGTGGCGGACAGCGACGGCAACGTGGCCACCGCGGTGCGCGAGGTGCTCGTCCAGGACACGCTGCCGCCGACGCTCACCGTCCTGGGCTCCACCACCACGACGATGGTGGAGTGCTCGCAGGATGTCATCATCGCCGCGGGGGCCACGGCCACGGACCTGTGCGCCGGTGACGTCACCCACCGCATCACCATCTCGGGCACCCAGGGCGTCGTCGCGCCGGGCACCTACCCCATCACCTACAGCGTCACGGATCCCTCCGGGAACGCGGCCCAGAGCATCACGCGCAACGTCACCGTGAAGGACACCCAGGCGCCGGTGGTGACGATCCTCGGCGAGGCCAACATGGTGCTGGAGTGCAACGTGGACACGTACACCGAGCTCGGCGCCACGGCGTATGACGCGTGCCAGGGAGACATGACGAGCCAGCTCCGCACGTATGGCAATGGCGCGAACCCCGCGGCCGTGGGCACCTACAGCATCGAGTACGGAGTGTGGGACGCGTCGGGCAACACGACCAAGGCCCTGCGCAAGGTGAAGGTGGTGGACAGCCTCCCGCCCACGCTCACGCTGGTGGGGCCCGCCACCCTGCACCACGAGTGCGCCAGCGGCGTCTACGTCGATCCGGGCGCCACGGCGCAGGACGCGTGCTTCGGCGACCTGACGACCTCCATCTCCCGCACGGGCAGCGTGAACGCCTGGTCTCGAGGCGCCTACACGCTCACCTACGCCGTGCAGGACAGCACGCTGCTCAAGGCCACGCCCATCACCCGCACCGTGCAGGTGGCGGACACCCAGGCGCCGACGCTCACGTACCGGGACGTCACCCTGTGGCCGGGCGATCACACCCTGCGCAGCTTCTCGCTGGCGGACTGCGTGACGGCCAGCGACGCGTGTGATGGGTGGGCCAGCGCGAACAACGGCACCATCCTCTCCATCTACAGCGATGAGCCCGAGGATGTGGAAGGGGACAACGACGGCGGCACCCTGGAGGACATCGTCATCACCAGCAAGAGCTCGTTCAAGCTGCGCGCCGAGCGCAATAGCGGTGGCGACGGCCGGGTGTACGGGGTGAACTTCGAGCTGAAGGATCAGACGGGCAACGTCCGCGTGGGGCTCTGCCGGATCCAGGTGCCGGCCTCCCAGGGCGGCACGGCCCAGGACAGCGGCGCGGGGGCGGGCTACACGGTGCTTCCCCCGCCGCCTGCGTCGCTGGCGCAGCGCACGAGCCCCTAGCCGCGAGCGCGCGGGGGGTGACGACGGCCGGTGTCCCTGGGTGGGGCACCGGCCGTCTTCGTTCATGCGTTCACGGGTATCACCCGCCGCGGCTCAGTCGCAGTTGACGTCGTTGACGACGTTGTACGGCTCGCCCGCGGCCACGTTGTCCGGGCCCCCGACGAACGGACACACGCTGACGAGCTGAGCATCCGAGGAGGAGATGAGCCAGGTGTCGGCCATGTCATCCACGGTGTTGTCCACGTCTCCCGCGGCGTAGGCCAGGAAGCTCCAGTTCTCCGGCACGCCAAAGATGCCAGCATTGACGCTCATGCCGTGGCTGGTGCCCTTGTAGTCCCACGTCGCGCCGGCCACGGGCATGGGGGCGAAGGTGCCGGGGAAGGTGGGGTACTTGAACTGGTCCGTGCCGATGCAGTCGTCGGTGTTGGTCCGCATCGCGTCGAGGGTGCTCCGGTCCTCGTAGCCACCCGCGCAGCCGTTATCCAGGTGGTAGCTGTAGCGGTTGCCACGCTCCGGCGCGAAGCTGCTGGCGTGGATGCTGGGGGAGGGCATGCGCTGCTGGGTGCGCAGGCCGGTGAAGAGGCTCTTGAGGTTGGTGGTCACCTCGGCCTGGCGCGCGCGTGCCTGGAAGCGGATGAAGTTGGGCACGGCGATCGCCGCGAGGATGCCGATGATGGCCACCACGATCATGAGCTCGATGAGGGTAAAGCCGTAGTGCTGACGACGACGCGTCATGGGAGTGCTCCTTTGCGTTTCGAGGGAAGGACAGCGACGGAGGCGAAGAGCAATCAGCGGGCCACGCGCGCGCGGCGATCCGCTCACGAGGTTGCGGGGAGTTGGCGCGCGCGCCCGCCGCGATGAGCGACGAAGCACGGCAGTGCGTGACGTGCTTGGGCACCGCGCGCGCTGGCCGCGTCAGCGCTTGATCCAGACATGGCTGGCAAATGCAACTCCTGACAGGAGTCAGGCACCGGCGGCGCACGAGTGCGGCTCGAGGCCGCACCGCGGGTGCAGCGGGGATCTGGGACGGAGTGGGCCAATGTCCGGGTGTACCTCACATTCCGGGGAATTCGTATAAAGCGAGAAATATCTGCTTGCCTGTCTCGGGCGAAAAGGTGGAAAATTGTGGGGGGACTGAAGGGGCACTGTCAGTCAGGGACAGTGGTGCGGACTCTGGGTACTCCGGCTTGCGCCCACATCGCCGACTGCGGGTGAATCCTTCAGGACCGAGAAGAAGACCTGGGATGCCGAGAGCTTTGTTCTTTGGATCGTGTCGCACTTCAAGCCGTGGGGGATGTACCGCATGAAACTCAAAGGCGTATGGAAAGCGTTGCTGGTGCTGGCCGCATTGGCAGCCAGCTCCTGCGAAGAGCAGCAGAGTGCGCCATTGGCCGAGCAGCCCCTGGCGTCGATGCGCACGACGGAGCAGGAGGCTCGCAGCCAGAACAAGGTGCTCGTTCTGGGCAGCAGCGTCGCGGGTGGGCTGGCCAGCCGCGAGGCCCAGGCCGCCGCCGCGCTCGGATACCCGGTGGACGTCGTCACTCCGGAGCAGTGGAGCCTGATGCTGGCCAACGACTTCATGCTGTACCGCGCCATCATCATTGGTGACGCGGCGTGCCAGGCTGGGACGGCCGCGTTCGACGCGGCGGTCGCGAACAGCAA
>JAFGNZ010000048.1 GCA_016926755.1 Myxococcaceae bacterium
CTCGCGCAGCACCTCGGTGAGCGCCACCGCGGCCACCAGCGTCAGCTCCGGCGCGCGCTGCGGCGGCAGCTCCGGGCGGAGGATGGCGGAGAAGTAGAGGTTGAGCCCCGGCGGCGACACCCACGTGCGCCCCCGCCGCCCCTTGCCCGCCGTCTGCTGCTCCGTCACCACCACCTCGCCGTGCTCGGCCCCCTCCTGCCCCAGCCGGAAGGCCAGCTCGTTGGTGGAGGCCAGCGTCTCATGGAAGTGGAGGGTGTGGCCGAGATCGTGCGTGGAGAGCAGCGGCCTCAGCTCCAGCTCCGTCAGCCGATCCGGCACCTCCACCAGGCGGTAGCCGCGCGCCGGCACCGCTTCGATCCGGTAGCCCTTTTCCCTCAGCGCCTCCACGTGCTTCCACACGGCGGTGCGGGACAGGCCCAGCTTGCTGCAGAGCGCCTCGCCGGAGGTGAAGTCATCCCCACCATCGGCGAGGAAGCCCAGGATCAGCTCTTCCTGTGTCTGCTCGGAGCTCTCAAGAGCCATGGCGGCCTCTCTGGAAAGGAGGCCCAGGGTACGGAAGCCCCGCCCCGGCACGCAACGGGACGGGCCCGCCAGGGAGCGCGCGGCACGCTCGAATGCTCAGCCGCCAGCACGCAGCACCCCGGGCCCCTCCTCGATGCGGATGAGCTGGGTGGGCGTGCGTGTGCTGCGCAGCGCGTCAATCCACTGCACGGCAGCCTGGACGTCCTGCTCCCGGGCGGTGTGGGTGAAGACGACGATGGTGGCGTGCGGATCCTCCGGCCGGGACGGGCGCTGGATGACGGAGGCCAGGCTCACGCCCTTCTCGCCGAGCACCGTGGCGATGCGGCCGAGGACGCCTGGCTCATCGCTCACGGAGAAGCGCAGGTAGTAGGGGCCGCGCCGCTCGCTGGAGGGGATGCGAGGCACATCCTGCAGGTACGGCGAGCAGAGCATGGGCAACCGGCCCGAGACGCCGGCCAGCAGGTTGCGGCACATGTCGATGATGTCCGACACGACGGCGCTGCCCGTGGGCAGCGAGCCCGCCCCCAGGCCGGAGAAGAGGGAGGCGCCGAGCGCCGCGGACTGGAGCAGCACCGCGTTGAAGGCGCCGCGCACGTCCGCCAGCGGGCTGGCCGAGGGGATGAAGGACGGGTGCACGCGCACGTCCAGGCCTTCGGGGTGGCGCCGGGCGGTGGCCAGCAGCTTGAGGACGTAGCCCGCCTCGCGGCCCAGCGTGATGTCCACCGGCCGCAGGGAGGTGATGCCCTCCACGTGCACGTCCTGGGGGGACACGCGCGCGGCGAAGGCCAGCGAGGCCAGCAGGCACAGCTTCTGCGCCGCGTCCATCCCGCTCACGTCCAGCGTGGGATCCGCCTCGGCGTAGCCCAGCTTCTGCGCCCGGGCCAGCGCGTCCTCGTACGTGGCGCCCTCGTCCGCCATGGCCGAGAGGATGAAGTTCGTCGTCCCGTTGACGATGCCGTGGATGGAGGACACCCGATCCGACGCGAGCGCCTCGCGCAGGGTGCGGATGATGGGGATGCCGCCGCAGACGGCGCCCTCGAAGTGCAGATCCAGGCCGCGCGCGAGCGCCTGGGAGAAGAGCTCCTCCCCGTGGGCGGTGAGCAGCGCCTTGTTGGCGGTGATGACGCTGCGCCCCGAGGCGATGGCCCGCTCCAGGTAGTCCTTGGCGGGTGACAGGCCGCCCATCAGCTCCACCACCACCGACACCTCGGGATCAGCGAGGATGGAGGCGATGTCCCGCGTAATGATCGCGGCGGGCACGTCCTCGGGCCGCGCCCGGCCCGCATCCCGCACGAGGATGTGGCGCACTCGCACCCGCGCCCCCAGGCGCCGCTCGATGTCCCGCGCGTGATCCGTGAGGATCCGGTACGTGCCGAGCCCTACGTTGCCCAGGCCCAGCAGCGCGATGCCGATCTCTTTCATGATCTCCCCTCAGCCCTGCCCTGACTTCGTCTTGTAGGCCGTCAGCTCCAGCCACGTCTGCGGAATCCGCCGCCCCCCCCGCTCGGCATCCAGCTGGATGCGGACGATGCCCACGCCGGGCGCGAAGGTGAACGTGTTGATGAGCGTGGTGTCCGCGTCCACGCGGTTGCGCCCCTCCACCTCGACGCAGTTCTGGAACACGCCCGCGGGCGCCTCGCAGGGACCGCCGGCGCGGAGGATCTGGTAGCGCTCCGTGGAGGAGACCGACACCACGTTCGTCCACGAGCGCCCGGTCTCCACCGGCCCGCGCAGCAGGTAGCGCTTCTGGTCCCGGATCCCGAAGCTGTCCACCCTGAGCTGGCCGCCCTGGCTGTCGTGGAAGAAGCCCTCCTCCTCCTTGAGGATCTTCACCTCCACCTGCTTGTCACTCCGGCCGTTCACCGCGTACGTCCAGCTGTTGCCCACGGCCAGCGGGTAGTAGTCGGCCACCGACCCGGCGCCCTCCGACTCCCGCGGCGGCTGCTCCGCCGCGGTATTGCTGGCGCAACCACTCCACCCCAGGGCCGCGGCCACCAGGGCCAGCCCACCAACGACAGAAGAGACCTTCATTTTTCAGTGATCCGCGGGGGTCGTCCCACGCGCCTCCGGTGTAGCCAGCTTGCGTGATGCATAGAGCGTGTCCAGCGCCTGCTGCGCCGCCGCCTGGATGGCCGGCTGATCGTGCCCCTGCGCCACGGTGAAGAGGTACGCCTCCGCCTCCGCGCCGCCGATCTCCCCGAGCGCGAAGACGATCTCCTGCAGGAAGCCAACCTCCTTGCCCTTGGACAGATCGATGAGCGCGGGCACGGCGCCAGGCGTGCGCATCTCCACCAGCGCCCCGATGGCCCGGCGCACCGTCTCCGCCTCGTTCGACTTGAGCTGCTCGATGAGCAGCGGCGCGGCCGCCGGGTGCCGGCGCTCGGCCAGCGCGCGCAGGGCGAACTCGCGGACGCGCGGATCCGTCGCCTGGAGATCCCGCACCAGCCCGACGTTGTCCCGCTCCAGCGCCGCAAGCTGCAGCGCGGCCGACTCGGACACCTGCCGCAGCGCCGACTCCAGCGCCGCGTGCAGCGCCTCGCGCCGCCCCTCGGGCGTCTCCGCGCCCAGCCGGATCTCCCCCAGCCCCACCACCTCGTAGCGCTCGGGCAGCTCCCCGCCGAAGCGCTCCAGCACCAGGGTGGCGCCGACCTCGGCGTAGGTGTGCCGGCCGTCGTCCTTCAGCAGCTCGCGGGTGAAGGGCAGCTCCAGGGTGAGCCGCCACCCGCGCCGAGGGCCTGGCTCCTTGCCCTGGGTGAGCTCGAAGCGCTTGCTGGACTCCAGGGCCTGGCGAAAGAGGGCGCGCACCTGCTCCGGCCCCAGCGCGAGCTGGGAGTTGTCCGTCAGCGTCTCCCCCGACAGCCGCACCTCCTCCACCGGGTAGCGCGGCGCCTGGGAACGGCAGGCGCCGAGCAGCAGGACGCAGGCGGTGAGGAGCAGGGCCGGCTTCATGGCCCTCTTAAAATACCCCACTCTCCCCACCCGCGTCCCGCGCTGCGTCAGGTGGCGCTCCCCTCGGACGAGCCGCTGCTTGGCGGAGGCGGCGGTGGCGGCGGAGGCTCGGGCGCCCGGGGGGCCTCGCCCCCTGCGGAGCCTCCTTCACCGGAGGGCGCAGCCGCGGCGGGCGCCCCTTCGGTGGGAGCAGCTCCCGCGGGGGCGGCACCGGGCGCACCGGCCTCGGCCCCACGGCTGCCACGGCCGCGACGGCCCCGGCGGCGGCGGCGGCGGCGCTTGCGATCACCCGGCGCGGCGCCTCCCTCGGCGGGCGGCGCCCCCTCGGGACGACCCGCCCCACCCACGAAGGCGCTCGCGGCCTCGAGATCCTCGTCCTCCCCCTCCTCTTCGCCCTCTTCGCCCTCTTCGCCCTCTTCGCCCTCCTCGCCCTCCTCCTCGGACGCGGCCAGGGGCTCGGCGGGCGCGGGCGCGGGCACGGCCTCGCGGCGCGGCTCCACTGCCTCCTGGGGCTTGGACTCCTCCTCGCCAGCCTCCTCGCCCTCGCGCTCGGCCTCGAGCTCGGGAGCGGGCGCGGCCTTGGCCTTGGCCTTGCGAGGCGGCTCCGCTCCCCCCTCCTCGCGCGCCTGCTTCTCGCGCTGGCGCTCCTCGCGCCGGCGCTGCGCCTCCTCGGCGTCCAGCCGCGCCGCCTCGAAGAAGCGCTCGTCCAGATCGAACAGCTCCACCTGGGTGACGGTGACTGCTGTCTTCGCCTCGAGGAACTTCTCGCCCAGCGCGTCGCCGCACCACAGCATCACCAGCGCGCCGCTGGCCTGCGCCTCGGAGCGCGCGTCGCCGCGCACATCCCCCGCGCTCACCAGCAGGCCCACCTGCGCCGAGTAGTGGCCGAGATCCCGCCGCAGCTCCTGCACCGTCTTGCGATCGATGGAGGGGGCGCCCTTGAGCATCCGCACCGCGTAGCGCAGCTCCACGCTGCCCTCGCGCTTGCGCGCGGTGAGCAGCGGGCCTTCCTTGGAGCGCTTGGCCACCTTCAGCTCGCGGAAGTGCAGCGCGTGCATCATCTTCACGACGGACTTCTCGAAGGTGCCCACGTCCGCATCGCCCAGGCGCTTGCGCAGCGCGCGAGCGACGGAGCGACGCGCGTCCTTGAGCGTCGTCTTGAGCGTGGTGAGCAGCGCCTGATCCACCGGGGCCTCGGCGCCGGCGGCCGCCGCGGCCTTGCCGAGCACCGGGCGCCCATCCTGCAGCGGGATCCCCAGCGCCGCGGCGAACGCGGCCTGCAGCTCCAGCGGTGGCGGCTCGCTGGGCGCGCCCGCGCGCTCCAGGGTCACCACCTCGCTGGTGTGCTTGTTGAAGGCGAACTGGGGACGGCGGCCCGCGTCGATGCGGCGCTGGTTGTCCTCCAGCAGCGCGGTGAGCACCACCTCCACGGTGATGTCCTCGGGCGCCAGCTCGCGCGAGCGCGCACGCTCGATGAGCTGCTCGGCGCGCAGCCCGCCCTCCGCCTCGCTGAGGATCTCGAACACCACCTCGGGAAGTGGCGGGAACCGGCGCTTGCGGCCACCCCGCTGCTCCTCCTCCTCCTCCCGGCGGCGCTTGCGCTCTCCGCCTCGACCCGCCACGCGCACGTGATCGTTGCGGGGCTCCGGGTGGCGCTCCACCGGACGCAGCGGAGGCAGCTCCTCCTCCGGATGGGGCTCCACCACCCCTGTCTGCGCCAATGCCTCGGGATCCTCCGGCAGCGACCAGTCCGCCAGAGCGAAGGTATCCTTCGCGGTCACGATCACCTTGCGATCGCGCGTCCTTCGTGCCATCGCGGCCAGGCGCGACAGCATGGTCATCTCTGGCGTTTTCCCTACGTGGGACAGCAGGTTCTGAGCGATGGATTTCTCAGTAATTTCCAGAAAGTGGAGGGGGTGACCTTCGCTCTCCAGGATTCGGAGCGCGGCCTCGTAAAATGTCATCGACTATTCCCCAAGAATTTCGAACGGTTACAAAAATGTAGGTCCGTATGGGCGGCGGATGGTAGCCACCGGTATTCTGGCTTGTCAACGAAGGGAAACGAAGGGAAAGGATGACCCGGTTCCGACTCGGACAGCGCTGGAAGCGCGAACCCACGGCCGCCCCAGTGGATTCCATCGCCTTGGAGCTCGATGGCGTGAATCTGCTTGCCGGCGCGGTGGAGGAGCCGCTCGCGGAGGTGGTGCCCTCCCTGGTGGGGGCGGCCGCGGCGCTGCGTGCGGGCCGCCGCCGGCTGGTCCAGGTGTCGCTGGCCGAGGCCAGCCTGGAGCTGGTGGTGCGGCGCGCCGGGCCGGAGGTGGAGCTGTCCGTGGCGAGCCTGGGGCGTCCAGCCCGCCTGCTGCGCCCCCCGGTATGGGTGGAGCTCGAGGAGTTCGCCCAGGCGGCGCGGGAGTGCGCGGAGGGTTTCCTGGAGGACATTGAGGAGGCGGCGCCCGGAGCGCTCCCCTCCTCCGTCTCCCGGGGGCTGAGCGAGGCGCTGCGCCTGCTCGGGGGCCCGGTGAGCACGCCGCGTGAGGCCCCGCCCGAGCCCTTCACCCGCCGCGTGGAGCCCCCCGAGGAGCTGGGCTTCGGCTTCGAGCTGAAGGATCCGGCGGATCTGCTGCGCACCTATGAGAAGGGACAGGGCGCGGCGCTGGGCTCGCTGCTGTGCTCGGGCGAGGTGTGGCTGTCGCTGCCGGGCCGGCCTCAGGCGTGGCGCGCCCCGGGCCCGCCCTTCCTCACGGCGCTGGAGCTCTCCCGGCAGGCCGGGGAGCTGGCGCGCGCGGTGGAGCTGGGCGAGCCGCGCTTCTTCCTCGAGTTGGGAGGGGTACGCCCGGCGCTGGCGCTGGAGCTGAGCGCGGGCCGGGGAAAGCTGGGCGCCGGCGCGGCCTTCCCGCTGGATGGCTCGGCGCTGGCCGCGGCGATGTTCCACCTGGGCCACACCCTGGCGCTGGCCGTCGCCGAGCGGGAGCGGAGCCAGTCCAGCAACCCCTACCTGGTGGAGCTGACCGAGCGTTGCCGCGAGGGGCTCTCCCACCTGCGAGGCGCCGTCCAGCCTCCCGAGGACTCTGGCGAGGCGCGGGGGCGCAACCGCTCCTCCCGCCGCACCGGGCGCCCCATCCCCGCCCCCGGCCGCCTGCGCCGGCTGCGCTTCGACAAGCGCTGGGAGCAGCGGAGACTGGCCGGCGCGGAGACGGCGCAGCTCCTGTTGAGCCGCCAGGGCCCCGTGTTCTGCTCGCGCGAGCGGGCCTGCGCCTTCGCGCGCAAGGATGGGAAGGTGCTGTGGAGCCGCGAGGCGAGCCAGGGCGTCGCGGCCTCGGCGGACGGGTACGTGGTGACGGCGGACGCGGACCGCGTCTACTGCTTCGTGGGCGCGGGGGCGAGCGCGCGGTGGCTGCACGATCATGACGGCCTGCCGTTGGGCCCGCAGCTGGTGCGCCAGGAGGGGCTGCTGATCACCCTGTCCGATGACCGCACGGTGCTGGCCTTCGCCGAGGCGGCGGGCCGCGAGGTGTGGCGCCTGGCGCCCTCGCGCACCCAGCGCAGCTGGCTGGCGATCCAGGGCCACCGGGCGCTGCTGTCCACGGACGCGGGCTACCTGTACGGGCTGGACACCGCGGATGGCCAGGTGCGCTACCGCATGCGCGCGCCGCTGCCCTTCCAGGGAACGCCGGTGGCCTGGGGCAAGCGCTTCGTGGCGACGCTCGGCAAGGGCACGCACCACGCGCTGCTGCTCGCGGACGCGCACAGCGGGGACGTGGCGTGGACGCGCGAGTTCCAGCTGGCCACGCCCTCCGCCCCGCTGCCGGTCCGCACGCGCGTCTACCTCGCCGGGGAGCAGGATCTGGAGGGCGTGCTGCTGTGCCTGGATCTGCGCGGGAGGGTGCTCTGGGAGCGCCCGCTGCACCTGGGCGCGGGGCCCTTCGCGCTAGCCCCCCTGCCGCGTGGGGTGCTGGTCACCTCCGCCAACGGCTCGGCGGCGCGGGTGGACACCACCGGAGAGCTGGACTGGCGCGTGGGCGCCGTGGGAGAGCCGCTCGCCATGGCGCTGCCGGCACGCACCTCGCGCGGCGTGGTGCTCATCCCGGGCGAACAGGTGCGCGCGGTGGATCCGCGCGGCGGGCAGGTGCTGGCCGAGGTGCGCGCCGGGGCGGGGCTCGTGGCCCTCCAGACGGACTCCCGGCTCGGGCTCTACTTCCTGGACGACTCCGGCTCGCTGTCCGCCTACCAGCTCATGTCCCACTTCGCCGTGGTGGAGGGCTGAGCGGCCAGGGCCGGGCGGGGAGGCCGCGGCCTGCTACCGGGCCGCCTTGGAGGGATCGATCTCCTCCTCCGCGCGCTCCTCCTCCGTGGCGCCCTCCCACTTCATGCCCTGGCTGAGCTTCCAGTCCGAGGGCACGTCCAGCTTCCACAGGTAGGTGGAGCTCGCGGTGCCTCCCGAGGCGGCGCGCGAGCTCACCTTGAAGGTGATCTCCATCTTCGCCACCTCGCTGGGCACCAGGTCCATGTCGTAGTGGCCCAGCACCATCTGCGGCGGGAACTCGGAGATGTAGCGCTCGGGGTAGTCGATCTTGTTGGCCGGCTCGGTCCCCCGCATCTCGCCGATCAGCTTGCCCTTGGCGTCCGTGAGCTTCCACGCCGCCTCGAAGGAGGCGCTGGTGACCATCTTCTTCACCTTGCCGTCCTCCTTCAGGTCGCGCTGGGCACCCCAGAGCACCAGCTGGAAGCGCACCTGCGGCTGGCCCTGCACCATCACCACATCCGAGGAGACCACATCCAGGCGCATCCCCTTGTCCGTGGCCGTCCACACCGGCTGGTAGCGGCCCTTGCGGAACACGTCGAACAGCTTGCGCGTGTACTCGTAGACCGCCTTGCGCTCCACGAGCTTCTCGTCCTTGCCGCCCTCGGCCCTGCGCTCCACCTCGGAGATGTACGAGTCGAACTCCTTGTTGCCCTTGTACCGGGTCAGGTGGCCCTCCACCTGCTCGAACCAGGCCTTGAAGAAGGCGTTCACCTCCTCCCGGTAGGCGTTCTCATCCGGGTTGGTACGCAGCCACCCTACCCGCTCCAGGTAGTCCTTCTGGATGCGGGCCATGTCCGCCTCCCGCTGGGCCTCCAAGGTCTGGGCGCTCAGCCTCCGGTAGAACAGGACCGAGGCGACGATCACACCTGCGAGGATGACGAGGACACCGAAGTAACGCTTCACGCGGAGACTCTCCTTAGGCGTTCGGGCGCACAGTGATAGAAGAATTCCCCTGAGTGATCCAGGCCACGGGAACCCACCTGCTGACAGTACCGCTCCCCTTGGAGGAGGGCGGCCTACTAGACGGCGCCCAAGTCGCCTATGAGACCTATGGGGAACCGTCCGGCGAGAACTCGGTGGTGCTACTGCACGACATGGCCCAGTCCCACCGCGCCCTGGGGCCGCCGGAGTCGTCTGCCTACCAGCCGTCCGGGTGGGGGCGGGAGCTGATTGGAGAGAAGCGCCCGCTGGATCCCACCAGCCTCCACATCATCTCCATGAACCTGCTGGGCAGCCCCTTTGGGACGACCTCGCCCATCACCGAGGATCCCTTCACGGGGCAGACGCTGGGTCCGGCGCTGCCGCCGCTGACGACGCTGGACATGGCGCGCACGGTGGCCGCGCTGCTCAGGAGCATGGGGCTGCGCCGCGTGCGGGCGCTGGTGGGCGTGGGGCTGGGGGGCCAGGTGGCCTTGCGGCTGGCTGCCCTCTTCCCCGAGCTGACGGCCGGCGTGGTGACCATCGGCGCGGCGCGCATGCTCCCAGAGGCGCTCCGGGCGCGGATCGGTCAGTTCCAGCAGATCCTCTGGCTGGACCCTGAATACAAGGAGGGCTTCTACCGGCACGGCGCAGGGCCGCTGCGGACCATGCGCAAGCTGCGGCTGGAGTACCTGCGGCTGCTGTACGGCCGCGAGTACCTCGCGGCCCGCCACCGCGACATCGAGGCCGCCGAGCGGGCGCTGGAGGCGGACGCCGAGGACTTCGCGAAGATCTTCGATCCGAATGCCTGGATCCTCATGTGCCTGGCCTACTCGGGGTGCGATCTGACGGAGTACCTGCCCAAGGTGCAGGCGAAGGTGCTGCTGATCGCGGGCGCCTCGGACGTGCTCGCCCCGCCGGCGCGCGTCCGAGAGACGTACCACCTGCTGACCGCCTCGGGCGTCCAGGCGCGCTACCACGAGCTGCAGGGGGCGAGCGATCACGGCGCCCTGCTCACCGAGACGCGCCGCATGCACGGCCCGGTGCGCGACTTCCTGCGCCGGCTGCGCTGACGGACGGCCTACCTGGGGGCGTGGGGCACGACCAGCTTCGCGCGCAGCGCCCCCACCAACATCCCGATGGCGATGTCGTTGTTGCCGCCATGGGGGATGATGATGTCCGCGTGATGCTTGGAGGGCTCCACGAAGCCCATGTGCATGGGGCGCACGTGGCGCAGGTACTGGCTGACGACGTGATCGAAGTCCCGGCCGCGATCCTTGATGTCGCGGGTGAGGCGCCGGAGGATGCGCAGATCGTCGTCCGCGTCGACGTAGATCTTCACGTCCATCTCGTCGCGTACCTCCTTCATGTGCAGCACGAGGATCCCCTCGATGAGGATGATGTCCCCGGGCTCCACGCGCGCCACCTCCGAGTGGCGGGAGGAGGTGCGGAAGTCGTAGACGGGCTTGTCGATGGCCTGGCCGGACTTCAGCTGCTTCAGGTGGTGGACGAGCAGCTCGGTGTCGAACGCGTCCGGGTGATCGAAGTTCACCTGCCGCCGCTCCTCGAGCGGCATGTCCTCCAGGTCCCGGTAGTACGAGTCCTGATCGATGAAGGCGACACGGCAGTCGGCCAGCGCCTCGCGGACCTTCCGGGCGACGGTCGTCTTGCCGGACGCGGTACCGCCCGCGATGCCAACGACGAGGGGTGACGACATGGCGCGCCACCTATCGCAGCGGCCAGGAGTGCGCAAGGCTGTGTGGGAAACCAGACAAACCGGGAGGCGCGCGCGGCTCTTCCGGCTTTGCGGGAGGAGAAACCCGGGCCTTGAAGCCCTGCGCGGCTACCGCGTCACCACCGGCGGAGCCGCGCGATCGTTCCGGTAGATGACGCCCTCTTTCATCACGAAGAAGACCTGCTGTGTGCGGCGGATGTCCTGGAGGGGATCCCCCGGCACGGCGACGACATCTGCCAGCTTGCCGGCCTCCAGCGTGCCGAGCTGGTTTGCCAGCCCGAGCAGCTCGGCGGCCACGGAGGTAGCCGAGCGCAGCGCCTCCGCGGGCGCCAGCCCCGCCTCCACCAGCAGCGCGAACTCCTCCGCGTTCCGCCCATGGGCGAAGACTCCGGCATCCGTGCCGAAGGCGATGCGCACCCCTCGCGAGATGGCCTTGCGCACGGCCTGCCGCGCGCTCGCCTCGGCCGCCTTGAACTTGGGGATCTGCTCGGGCGACAGCAGGCCCTTCTCGTAGCGCTCGCGCACGCCGCGCAGGGCGATCATGGTCGGCACGTAGAAGGTCCCCTTGCGCTTCATCAGCTCGAGCGCCTCGTCATCCAGGAAGGAGCCGTGCTCGATGGAGTCCACGCCCGCGCGGATGGCGCGCCGGGCCCCTTCGGCGCCGTGGGCGTGCGCGGCCACCTTGCGCTTGCGCGCGTGGGCCTCGTCCACGATGGCGTCCAGCTCCGCCTGGGTGAGCTGCGGCGAGTCCACGTCATCGTTGCGGCTGAGCACTCCGCCGGTGGCGCACACCTTGATCAGATCCGCGCCGTATTTGATGTGCTCGCGCACCTTGGCGCGCAGGGCCTCGGGGCCGTCGGCCACGCCCTGGCCGGACTCCTGTGCCAGCAGGCCCTTGCGCCAGGAGTTGCCTCCGTCACAGTGCCCCCCCGTGGTGCCCAGCCCCGAGGTGGCGGCGACGATGCGCGGCCCCACGGCCCTGCCTCGGCGGATGCCGTTGCGCAGCCCCACGTCGATGAAGTCCTCGCCGCCCAGGTTGCGGACGGTGGTGAAGCCCGCCATCAAGGTGGTGCGGGCATAGGGCAGCGCCTCCACCGTCCGCTCGGCGACGGTGCGCTGGAGACGATCAAGGACGTCCTGCCGCCAGTCCTCGCCCGGCTGGCCGGTGATGTGCGTGTGCGCATCCATGAAGCCGGGCAGCAGCGTGGCGTCCCCCAGCTCGATCACCTCCGCCCCGGCCGGCACGGGGGCGCGCGAGCCCACCGCGGTGATCTTCCCCTCCGTCACGATGACGACGCCGGGGGTGATGAGCTTGCCGCTCTTCGCATCGAAGAGGCGCGCGGCCTTGAGGACGACGGGCTTGGGAGGCTCGGCGGCGGAGGCTGGCAGCACACAGAGCAGGGCGAGCAGGAGCGCGGTTCGCATGCGCCGCATTCCTGCCGCTCCATGCCATCACGTCAAGCGTCACCCGCGCCGCGCGAGCCCCCGCCACAGGGCCTCCGCGAGCAGCGAGGGGGCGATCTCCTGCTCCGGGAGCGGCGCCTTGGCGAGCGAGCGCAGCAGCTCGATCAGGCCCGGGGGCGCCGTCTGCACCTCCAGCCCTCCTCCCCGCTTGCGGCGGACGGCGAAGCGCCACGGCCGGGACACCGCGCGCCGGGCCGTCTGCGCCAGGGACTCCAGGCCGCTCACCTCCAGCGTGCCGCTCGCCCAGGCGCGCCCGGTGAGGTGGCGGCGCAGCGAGCGCGCGGCGTAGACGAGCTCGGTCAGATCGGCGGGGAAGGTGCCCACCCGCGCGTCGTCCACGAGCCCCACCTGCCCCGGGTTGGGAGGCAGCACCGGCAGCTGCATCGCCGTGGGGAGGAACGTCTCGAAGGAGAGCGCCGCGGCGGCTCCGTCATCCGGCTGCTCTCGGAGGCGCCGTCGGGCGAAGGACAGGAACGTGTGGCCGAGCGAGCGGCCGGAGCCCTCGAACAGCTCGCGAAACTCGGAGGAGGAGGTGAAGGCCAGCAGCCCCTCGCGAGAGCCCGCCAGCAGCAGGCGGGAGAGCGGAAAGTCCCGATCGAGCTGCTCGGCCACCACGGCGAGGCGGAAGTCCGTCTCCGCGACGCTGCCCTCCACGTCATCGGAGGCCACGGGCCTGCGGGCGCCATGGCCCAGATCGAAGAGCTCCCAGGGCCGGCTCACGTTGCCCAGGGGTGGCGGCTCCGCCCGCGCCGGCGTGAGGAGCAAGGGCTCCCGCTCCTGCCGGGGCACCAGCTGGCGCAGGCGGCGCAGCGTGAGCAGGGCGACCTCGGGCGGGTGCCCATCTCCCTCGAACGTCACCGCGCGCAGGGAGGTGCAGCGTGGAAGCACCTGATCGAGCAGCCCGAAGAGCTCCTCGCGCACGGGCTGGGTGTGATCGTCCACGTAGAAGCGGCGGCTCCCCCGGCGTGTCACCACGCCACCGGCGATGTGGATCTCGATGACCCGGTCGAGCGGGAAACCGTCGAGCCCGGCCTCCAGGGGCAGCTCGGCGGAGAGCTGGTAGCTGAGCAGGTGCCCCAGATCGATCAGGAGCGGCAGCCCGGTGCGCGCCTGGAGCCGGGCCATGAACTCCAGCACGTGCATGTCCCCGCGCCGGGCGAGGACGGCGGGGTTCTCCAGCGCCAGGGGCACGCTCAGCATGGACTGGGCGTGGAGCGCGTGCGCCGCGCAGTCCTGCAGGCCCTCGTTGGTGAGGGGCGGCGAGATGTAGAGGTAGCCCGGGAAGGCCTGAGCGCCGGCGTGCCACCAGCCCACGTCGTTGCCCACCCAGCGGCTGCCCACGGTGCGCGCGTGCGCATCCAGCTCGGCGAGGGCCTCGGGCGGCTCCAGCTCGGGCCCGTAGAGGTTGAGGTGCACCGGGTGGAAGAGCACCGGCACCTGCGGGAGGCGCCGGTGCATCTCCGGGAACAGCGTGGCGTGCTCCTTCATCTCCTCGAAGGACAGCGGGGCGCTGTACTCGACGAAGTCGAAGAGCCCGGGCTCCTCGTCGAGCAGCCGGTACGGGTGGGGCTGATCGCCCGCGTTGAGGTTGCTGCTCAGGCCCAGCCCGCGCCAGGGCAGCGTCCAGGAGGTGGTGGAAGACGGCATCGCCCTACCCTATCCGCGGATGTTACACGGAGGGCCATGTTCCATCGCAAGGGGCCGACGTTTTTCGAGCTGGCGCGGCAGGCGCTGTCCTCGATCGAGCGCGGCTACGATCTGCTCGCGCCCAAGTTCGAGTACACGCCCTTCCGCACGCCGGATCCGGTGCTGAAGACGGCCATGGCGCAGGTGGGTGCGCCGGGCTCGATCGATCGCGCGCTGGATCTCTGCTGTGGCACGGGCGCGGTGATGCGCTTCCTGCGCCCGCTGTGCCGCCAGGAGGTGGTGGGCGTGGATCTGAGCCGGGGGATGCTGGCCGAGGCGCGCAGGCTGCTGGCGGATGCGCCCGGGGCGGCGGCCATCACGCTGGTGCAGGCCAACGCGCTGGAGCTGACGTACGAGGCGGAGTTCGACGTGGTGACGAGCTTCGGCGCCTTCGGCCACATCCTGGAGGAGGACGAGCCGCGCCTCGTGGAGGTGATCGCCCGAGCGCTACGGCCAGGGGGGCGGTTCGTCTTCGTCACGGCGCACCCGCCCTCGGTGCTCCACCCGGGCTACTGGATGGCCAAGGGCTTCAACGCGGCGATGCGCGTGCGCAACGCGATCTGGAAGCCAACGTTCGTCATGTACTACCTGACGTTCCTCGTGCCGCGAGCCCGAGAGCTGCTGGAGGCCCAGGGCTTCGAGGTGGACGTGCGCGACGGGCTGCTGCCCCGCCCCTTCTCGGGCTACAGCATCGTCGTGGCAACGAAGAAGAACCCCGCCGCTTGAGCCCCGTGCGCGGACCCGAGAGACTGACACCCCATGGCCGTGGATCCGCTCTGGTACAAGGATGCCGTCTTCTATGAGCTCCATGTGAGATCGTTCGCCGACGGCAATGGCGACGGCATCGGCGACTTCGTGGGCCTCACCCAGAGGCTGGACTACCTGGCGGACCTCGGCGTGGACTGCCTGTGGCTGCTGCCCATGTCCCCCTCGCCCCAGCGGGACGATGGCTATGACATCGCGGATTACCGCGGCATCCACCCCCAGTACGGCACGCTGGAGGACTTCCGCACCTTCCTCCAGGAGGCCCACGCGCGGGGGCTGAAGGTGCTCACCGAGCTGGTCCTCAACCACACCTCGGATCAGCACCCCTGGTTCCAGGAAGCGCGCGCCTCGCGCACCAGCCCCCGGCGCGACTGGTACGTGTGGAGCGACACGGACCAGGGCTACCCCGGCGTGCGCATCATCTTCCGCGACACCGAGCGCTCCAACTGGACATGGGATCCGGTGGCCGGCCAGTACTTCTGGCATCGCTTCTTCAGTCACCAGCCGGATCTCAACTACGACAACCCCGAGGTGCGCGAGGAGATCTGGCGCATCATGCGCTTCTGGCTGGAGCTGGGGGTGGACGGCTTCCGCGTGGACGCGGTGCCCTACCTGCTGGAGCGAGAGGGCACCTCCTGCGAGAACCTCCCGGAGACGCACCAGGTGCTGCGCTGGCTGCGCCAGCGGCTCGAGGAGGCTTACCCGCACCAGAAGGTGCTGCTGGCCGAGGCGAACATGTGGCCCGAGGACGTGCGCCCCTACTTCGCCAACGGGGACGAATTCCACATGGCCTTCCACTTCCCCCTCATGCCGCGGCTCTTCATGGCGCTGCGGCTCGAGGATCGCAAGCCGGTGGTGGAGATCATGGAGCGCACTCCCGCCGTCCCCGAGCCATGCCAGTGGGGGCTGTTCCTGCGCAACCACGACGAGCTCACCCTGGAGATGGTCACCGACATCGAGCGGGACTACATGTGGGACGAGTACGCGAAGGATCCGCTGGCCCGCCTCAACCTGGGCATCCGCCGGCGCCTCACGCCCCTGCTGGAGGGAGATCGCCGCCGCGTGGAGCTGACGAACGCGCTGCTGCTGTCGCTCCGGGGCAGCCCCTTCCTCTATTACGGGGATGAGATCGGCATGGGGGACAACATCTCCCTGGGAGATCGCCACGGCGTGCGCACGCCCATGCAGTGGTCCGGCGGCTACAACGCGGGCTTCTCCAGCGCGGACACGGACCGGCTCCACGCCCCGCTGGTGGCCAACCCGCTGTATGGCTACCCGGTGGTGAACGTGGCCGCGCAGTCGCAGAGTGACAGCTCGCTGCTGGCCTTCATGAAGCGGCTGCTGCGCGTGCGCCGGCAGAAGGCCCGCCTCTTCGGGCGAGGGACGCTGCGCTTCCTGCGGCCGGCCAACCACCGCGTGCTGGCCTACGTGCGCGAGCTGGAGGGGGAGGTGGTGCTCGTGGTCACCAACCTGTCCGGCGCGGCCCAGGCGGTGGAGCTGGAGCTGGGGGAGCTGGAGGGCGCGATCCCCGTGGAGCTGTTCGGCGGGAGCCTCTTTCCCCGGGTGAGCCACGCGCCCTATGTGCTCACCCTGGCGCCCTATGGCTTCTACTGGCTGGAGCTGCGCTGGCTCTGATAGGGGGAGGAGCGGCCCGAGCGCCCACCGCCCGGCAGCCCCATGGCCATGCGCAGACCCAGCCTGCTGTCCGACACGCTCCTCAGGGATTTGATGGCGGCGGGCCAGGCGGACGTCCTGGTGGGCATCCCCACCCTGGACAACGCGGCCACCGTGCGCCCGGTGGTGCGCGCGGTGACGAAGGCCTTCGCCACCCACCTGCTGCGCGAGCGCACGGTGCTGCTCAACGTGGATGGGGGCTCCAAGGACGGCACGCCGGAGCTGGTGCGCGGGGCCGGACTCGAGCCAGGGGACCTGGTCCAGGAGACCCATCCGCTGAGGACGGTGCACCGCATCTCCACGCCCTACCACGGGCTGCCCGGCCGCAGCGGCGCCCTGCGCACGCTCTTCATCGCCGCCGAGCTGCTGCGCGTGCGCGCGGTGGTGGTGGTGGATCCGGACTCCACCGCGCTGGACGCGGCGCAGCTCTTCCACCTGGTGGCGCCGGTGTTGAAGGAGGGCGTGGACTATGTGCGGCCTGTGAGGCCCCGCTCGCCCTGGGAGGGGCCGCTGGTGACGCAGCTGGTGCGCCCCCTGCTGCGCGCGGCCTACGGCCAGCGCCTCCTGGAGCCAGTGGACACGGAGCTGGCCTGCTCGGGGCGCTTCGCCGCGCAGTGCGTCCGCGAGCTGGCCTGGGAGCACCCCGCCGCCGAGCATGGCCTGGACGTGTGGCTCACCAGCGCGGCGCTGCGGCGCGGCCAGGTGCTGGCCCAGGTGCCACAGGCGCACCGCCCCGAGCCCGAGCGCGGTCGCCAGCCACCGCTCATCACCGTCTTCACCCAGGTGGTGGGCGCGGTGCTCGACAGCCTGGAGGCCACGGCCGAGGACTGGCTGCCCGTGCGCGGCTCGCGCGAGGTGCCGGTGCGGGGCGCGCTCTCGCCGGTGGGAGCGGCCCGGCCCGCCTTCGACGCGCAGGCGCTGGTGCGCTCTTTCCGTGAGGGGATGATGCTCCTGCGGCCGTTGCTCGAGGAGGTGCTCTCGGCGCAGGTGCGGCAGGAGCTCTGGGCCGTGGTGACGGGCGCCTCTCCGGCGATCAGCGATGGCCTGTGGGCGCGCTGTGTGTATGACGTCGTCGCCGCCCGCCATCACCGGGTGATGGGGCGGGATCAGCTGGCGCAGGCGCTGCGGCCTCTGTACCAGGGGCGCCTGGCGGGCTTCCTCTCCGAGACGGCGGAGCTGGGGGCCGCCGAGGCCGAGGCGCGGCTGGAGGCGCTGGCGCTCGCCTTCGAGGAGCAGAAGCCCTTCTTGATCGAGCGGTGGAACGCGGGACCCCGAGGTGGACCATGATGGAAGAGCTTCTCTCCTTGTTGCGCGCGGCGTGGGCGGACTTCCTCCGGCTGCTGGCGCACTTCCTCCCCCGGCTGCTGGCGATGCTGATCATCCTCCTGGTGGGGTGGGCCGTCGCCGCGGTGGTGCGCGCGGTGGTGCGGCGCGTGCTCGGGTGGGTGCGCTTCAACGCGCTGCTGGAGCGCGCTGGGACGGGGGCGCTCCTGACGCGCGCGGGGGCACCCACGGCGGACCAGCTCGTGGGCTCGCTGGTCTTCTGGGTGATCTGGCTCGGCTTCCTGCTGTCGGGCTTGCATGCGCTGGGGATCGCCGGCGCGGAGGCCCTGGCCACGGACTTCCTGCGCTTCGTCCCCAAGCTGTTGGTGGCGCTGCTGGTGCTGGTGGCGGGCTTCGCCCTGGCCAACTTCCTGTGGCGCGTGGTGCTGCTGGCCGCCGTCAACGCGCACATCCCCCAGGCGCGCTTGCTGGGGGCGCTGGTGCGAGTGCTCGTCATCGTGGCGGCCGGGGCCATGGCGCTCGAGCAGGTGGGGATGGCGGAGACGGTGGTGCAGACCGCCTTCGCCATCTTCCTCGGCTCGGTGATGCTCGCGGCGGCCATCGCCTTTGGGCTGGGCGGGCGCCACGCGGCGCGGCGCTTCCTGGAGGAGAAGCTGCTGGCGCCCCCGCGCGAGCGGGACACCGATGGCCCCTCCCACCTGTGAGGCGGCGAGGCCGCGCCTACCCGCGCGCCGTGCGCAGCGCTCGCGCGGCCCCTCGCATCATCTCCCCGAGCCCCCGCCCTCTCACGCCGGTTCGCTCGGCTGCTCTTCCTGCTCGATCAGCCCCTGCTCGATGGCCATCTCCCGCAGGTGGGCCTTGATGCGCTGGAACTGCTGGCGCAGCGCCGTGGCCTTGCGCGTGAGCGTCGCGCTCGTCACCGGCTCATCCGAGTCCCACATCACCCGCGCCACCTCCGTCCACGCCAGCCGCTGATCCACGCGCAGGATCAGCAACATCCGCTCGTCGGGCTCGAGGCTCTCACGCAGCGCCCGGAAGCGCTCCTTCACCGAGGTCCGCTGCCACGGGCGCGTGTCGGAGCGCTGGCGCAGCGACGCCTCGGGGATCCCCGAGGCGCTCACAGGCGTCTCCCGCGCCGCTGGCGAGTGCACCAGCTGGTAGCAGGCGTTGCGCGCCAGGCGATAGGCCCACGTCCGGAAGGAGCTCTCCCACCGGAACGAGGGCAGCCCCTTCAGCAGGCTCTCACAGAAGACGCTGAACGCATCCTTGGCCAGCTCCGGGTTGTGGAGCACGGAGGCCATCAGCCGCATGATCTCCATGCCGTAGCCCTGCAGCGCGCGCTCCACCGCGCCCCCCGTGTCTCCGCGCTGCGCCAACTCTCGGATCTCCTGCTCCAGCTTCTCGCGATCATTCGCCATCGTCGTCCCCCGTGTGTCCATGGCTCGTCTCTCCGTGGCTGGAGTCCCGAGCTCCCTGCTGTGATGCCTAATGGGGCTCCAGGAGCGGCTGGTTCCCCCTCAAGCCCCTGAGCTGGCGCTCCAACGCCTGCTCCACCTTCCGGGCGAAGCCGTGCGCGCCCTGCTGGCGGGCCACCTCGATGCCATGCATGAAGGACACCGTGGCGGCCGCCTCGTGGCCGAGCGCCCGGAGCAGCTCGCCCTCGATCCGGTGGAGCTCCACCTCGTAGGAGCGCTCTCCCAGGGTGTCCGCCCAGCCCAGGGCATGCGTCACCGCGGCCATCCCCTGCGTGTGCTGCCCCAGCTTCAGGTGGAAGTCCGCGATCATTCCGAGGAACAGCGGCATGCCGGCGCGGATCCCCGCGTTGCGCCACCTCACGAGGTTGGCCCGCAGGAGGCTCAGGGCCTCCCGGGGAGAGCCCTGCTCGGCCAGCGCCCAGCTCTTGATGAAGACGGACCAGCCCAGCCACAGCCGGAACCGGTGCTCCGTGGAGAGCGCGATGCACCGCTCGGCGCGCTCCAGGGCGCACGTCGCCTCCCCGCGCAGCTGGCACGCCAGCGCGGTGTAGTTGAACGCCATGGCCAGGGTGTGGGGGTGTCCGATCTTCTCCGCCAGCGCCACCGCCTCCTCACCATAGGCCCGGGCCCGCTCGTCACGGCCGATGGCCGACTCGACGACGGAGCCGTAGGCCAGCGCGATCACCCGCGGGTTCACCCACTCCTGCACGGCGAGCGCCCGGTGCCGCTCGAGATCGCACTCCGAGAACTCCAGCGCGCGCTCCAGGTGCTGGAGGGCCACGGGCATCTGGCCCCAGGTGAAGGCGTTGACGGCCAGCATCCGGTGGCCCATCGAGCGCAGCTCGGCGCTCTGCTGGCGCTCCCCCACGCTCACCAGCAGCTCGGCCAGCTCCTGGGCCACGTTGAACTTCGCGCGCATGAAGTAGTACGCGAACGAGCCCCAGGTGGAGGCGCGCAGCTGCGGCAGCCTGTCCCCCACCTGGTGGAACAGCTCCAGGGCCCTGCCGTAGGTCTGCTCCACCTCGCGGGCCCGCACGCTGCGCGTCTGCATGAGGGGAAGGCCCAGGGCCACCATGAGCTGCAGCTCCTGCTCGGGGCTGCGCGCGGACTCCGGGAGGCTGCGCAACAGCCGGAGCGCCTGGTTCAGGTGGCTGATGGCCTCCACGTTGGCCGAGCGCAGGCTGGCGCGCTCTCCGGCCCTCGCCCAGTAGCGGATGGCTGGCTCCAGCTCGCCTGCCTCCGTGTAGTGGTGGGCCAGCATCTCCGGCTGGGTCGCCACCAGCTCGGGGAACTGGGCGGCCAGCACCTGGGCGATGCGCCGGTGGTACTCCCGCCGCGTGCGCCGCAGCAGGGACTGGTAGGCCGCGTCCTGGATGAGCGCGTGGCGGAACTCGTACCGAGGCTCGGTGGCGCCCTCCGCCTGCTGGAGCAGGCCCGCCTGCAGCAGCCCGGAGAGATCCTGTGAGAGCGCCAGCTCGTTCCGGCCGGAGAGCGTGGCGAGCAGCACGTGGCTGAAGCCGCGCCCCACCACGGCGCACAGCTGGGCCAGCGCCTTCTGCCGCCGGGGGAGCATGTCCAGTCGAGCCAGCAGCAGCCCGCTCAAGGTGACGGGGATGGAGGAGTGCTCCTCGGAGGCCGCGCCCGTGGAGGGCCGCTCCACCACCATGCGCGTCATCTCCTCGACGAAGAGCGGGACGCCGTCCGTCTTCGCTACGAGCTGCTCGATGGTCTCCTCCGGCAGCGCTCGCCCGCTGGCGGACTGCCTGACCAGCTCCGCGGTGAGCGGCGGCGGCAGGCGCTCGAGCGTGAGCAGGTGGAGCCGCTCGGCCTGACGCCAGGAGGGCTGGAAGTCCGGACGCGCCGTGAGGAGGACGTAGAGCCTCGCCCCCTCGAGGCGCTCCAGCAGGAAGCCGAGCAGCTCCAGCGTGGAGGGATCGGCCCAGTGCAGATCCTCCACGACGGCGAACACCGGGCGCTCCTGGCTCATCCGCAGCAGCACCGTCGTCAGCGCCTCGATCATCTTCTCCTTCAGCCGCTCCGGGGCGAGCCGCAGATGGGGAGACTCCTCGGCCACGGGCAGCGAGAGGAAGGTGGCCAGGAGGCGCTGGTGCTCCGGCGGCAGCCCCGCGGCCCGCATGCGCCCCTCCAGCTTGCGCAGGTTCACCTGGGGGCTCCCCTCGGGATCGAGCCGCAGCAGGTGCTGGATCAGCTCGATCACGGGGTAGAAGGCGCTGGTGCTGAACTGGGCCCAGCACTGGCACCTCAAGCGGATGGCCCCCTCCGCGGACACCCGATCTCGCAGCTCCAAGAGGAGGCGCGACTTGCCAATACCCGCCTCGCCCCGGACGAGGACGAAGGCGCCCGTGCCCTCCCGCGCCTGCTCCCACCAGCTCAGCAGCTGGCGCAGCTCGTGCTCCCGGCCCACCAGCGGCGTGAGCGGCCCGGCGGCATGGGCCCGCTCGAAGCGAGTCGCCGTGCGCTGCTCGCGCAGCAGTCGGTAGAGCTCCAGCTTCGCCACGCCCGCCAGCCCCTGGAAGAAGCGCGGGCCGAGCGGCTCGGTCCGGAAGGCTCCCCGCACGAGCCTCCACGTGGTGTGGCTCAGGCACGCCGTGTCCGGCGCCGCCTCCTTCGCCAGCCAGAGCGCGATCTTCGGCGCCTCGCCCTGCAGGGCCGACGTCCTCCCCCTCAGCCCGAGCGGGAGGTTGTCCATCACCACGGTGTCCGTATGGAGGCCCACCTTCACGGTGAGCTTGCGGCGCGGCAGGTATGGCAGCTTCTGCTGGATCGCCGTGCCCAGGTGCGTCACCAGGTAGAGCCCCGCCCGGGCCGCCTTCTCCGAGTCCTCCTCCAATGCCTGGGGATAGCCGAAGCAGGCGAGCACCTCGTCCCCCACGCACGTGGCGATGAAGCCCCCGTGCTGCTGGATGATCTCCGAGCAGGACTGGTGGAAGGCCCCCTCCAGCTCGCTGAAGTCCTCCATGTCCAGGTGCTCCGCGAGCCCCGCCAGATCGGCCAGCCAGCACGCCACCAGCGTCACCTGCCGGCGCTGGGGCGCCAAGCCCCGAGGCTCATCACGCCAGGGCGTGAGGCGCTCTTCGATGCGGCGCAGGCGATCGCGGAGCTCCACCGCGCTGGAGAGGCGCTTGGCGGGATCCTTGGCCAGCAGCTCCGCCGCGAGCTTCTCCAGCTCCTCGGGCAGCTCCGGGCGCCGCTCACGCACCGAGGGCACCGGCGCCGGGGAGAGCACCCGCTCGCGCAGCTCCGAGAGGCGCAGCTCCGTATAGGGAGGCTCTCCCGTGAGCAGCTCGAAGAGCAGGATCCCCGCAGACCAGAGGTCCGTGCGCTCGTCCTGCGCCTCGCCCCTCCACTGCTCTGGCGCCATGTAGGCGGGCGTCCCCGCCGCTGGCAGGTTGGGGGCCGCCGGGAAGATGGCCGCGGCGAGGTAGGCCAGTCCGAAGTCGAGGATCTTCACCTGGCCTTTGCGGGAGATGAAGACGTTGCCCGGCTTGAGATCCCGGTGGATGACGTGCTGCTCGTGGGCATGCACCAGCCCCGCGGCGACGGCGCTCATGATCTCCAGGGCGCGGGGCAGCGAGGGCCATTCCCGTTGCAGGAGCAAGGCCAGGCTCTCCCCTTCCAGGCACTCCATCACCAGGAAGGGGACCTTCGGTTCCCACGGCGCACCGCTCCACTCGGCCACGTCGAAGATGCGCACGATGTTGTCGTGATCCAGCTGGGCAATGGCCCTCGCCTCCTGCCGAAGCAGGGCGCTCATCGGCACCTCGACGAGCCCCTCTCGAGGGAGCAGGAACTTGAGGGCCACCACGCGCTGGAGCTCCTTGTCCCGGGCCCGGAAGACCAGCCCCATGGAACCGCCGCCCAGCCGCTCCAGGATCTCGAAGCGCTGCCCGTCCGCGCCGCCCATCCGCTCTCCCGGCGCGGGCGCGCGCAGCGGGACGGACACCTGGGCCACCTGACGCAAGAGCGAGTCCTCGAGGTCCGCGTCATCGGCCTCGTCCCACGGAGCCTCAGGCTCGCGTGTCTGCTCGTCTGGGTGCCCGTCGCCTTGACGCATCTCCCCGCCCTCCGGCGCCCCTCATGGGAGCACCCTCGGCGCAGCGCCTCGACACACGTTAGGAACCCCGCAGGCGGCGGGCAACGAGCCTCGGCCCGCAGGGCAGGCCAGCGCGGACGCGCGAGCAGGCAGGTGCCTGCCCCTCCCAGCGCCAGCCATCGGCACAGGCGAGCCACGCTGAATGAGCGCGCGCATCCTGTCCCCCAAGTGGCCCGTACCCCATCACACAAGGAGTGCGACAACTCGATCCGGACAGAGAGACCTTAGAGAGAACAAAAGGCAGGCGACACCATGAGCACAATCCTCCTCGTAGACGATGAACAGGAAATGCTCGACCTCTTCACCGAGGTGCTCGAGTTGATGGACCACCGCGTCCTCGGAGCCCGCGACGGGCGCGAGGCGCTGGCCCTCGCCCGAGAGGCGTCGCCGGATCTCGTGGTGACGGACTGGAACATGCCGCGCATGACTGGGCTGGAGCTGTGCCACGAGCTGCACGAGGACGAGCAGCTGCGCGACATCCCCATCATCCTGCACAGCGCCGCGGGCAACCCGCACGCCCCGGGCGTCCAGTTCGTCCCCAAGAGCTGTGCGCTCGAGGAGTTCGAGGAGCTCGTGCGCAAGCTGCTCGCCAGCACCCACTCGCGGCGGAAGGTGGCATGTCTCGAGTCCCAGGGCTCACGGGCTCCACCCACCGCCCACCACGCGCCCGCGCGCTCGTCGAGCCCGGGCCTCAGGTTCGACCTGGACTGCGAGGCTGCATGTTCAACGGCACACTGACCCTCATCACGAAGATCCGGCCGGGAGCGGAGGAGTCGCTCGTGGCCACCCTGAAGGCGGTGGATCACCGCATCCAGGCCGGAGCGCCCCAGCCCTTCGAGGAGTTGGAGGAGCTCCACTTCGCGCACTGGGCCATCATGAGGCCGCCCGCTGGGAGCCAGCTACCGTCGGGGGCCCCTGGGAGCAGCCACCTGATCTTCGGAGTTGACCTCTGCCTGCCGGGGCTCCCCTCCCGCAGGGCGAGGCTCCGGATCTCCGTCGAGCACCTCGTGGACGGACTGCTCCGCCACGGGCTCCAGCCCGGCGTCGAGCTCCTCGACGCGATCTACCGCCACTGCGAGGACTATCCCGAGCGCGGGCTGGAGGCTCCCTCGGAAGTCAAAGCGTACCTGCTGCGAAACGCCGTGAAGTACACGGCGCGGCACGTCGACTTCGCCTACCGCGTCACCACGGTCCAGGGCATCCAGGGCCTCATGAGCCTGCGGGCCGAGGTGGAGGAGTACCTGAACGATCGCCAGCTGCGCCCGCTGCTGGAGCAGCTCACGCTGGACGAGCTGCACCAGGCGCTCCGGGAGCGACTCGGCGCACGGCTCGCGCACCTGTCCGGGCCGGAGTGGGATCGGCGCCTGGCCTCCGCCCTGCTCGAGGCGGCTCGCGCGACGGTCGGCTACGCGCTGCCTGGCCTGTTCGTCCGGCTCGCCACTCGCCTAGCGGAGCGCTTCCGCAAGGAGCAGCGCACCCTGGGGAGCGCGACGATCCCGGATCCGCTGCGCGAGGAGATCGACGCGCGGCAGCACCCGGTGCAGAACTCCATGATCCTCGTCTCGACGCTCCCGGAGGGCCGGGGCGCCCGGTTCAAGCAGTGGCTCGCCCTGAGGCTCGTCAACTGGCGGGTGCAGCGCAACGTCGTGGGCCTCAACGACATCCGGGCCATCCACTTCGCGCGCTGGGTCAGCTTCGATCGCGGCTCCGAGAAGCGGCTGATCTTCATGGTCACCTACGATGAGAGCTGGGATGCGTACATCGACTCGTTCATCGACAACGAGCAGGTGAGCCGGTTCCTCAAGGCCATCTGGCACGTGACCAAGGGGTTCCCCCAGGGCAAGCCCTTCGTGGAGCCCTTCAAGGCGTGGATCCGGAGCGTGCAGTGCCCCACGCTGGCCTGGTACAGCGCCTACCGTCATGGCAGGGCCGCGCGACAGGAGGGGGTGGACTCAAGCGACATCTCGGTCACCGATCTGCATGAGGCCCTCCAGCTGCGGAGAGTGCTCGCCCGCGAGAGCCTGCACGGCCCGGGCGGCCTGCAGGCGCGGAGGGCCCTGAGGAGCTTCCTGGAGCTGGGGAGGTTCCCGTTCCAGAAGAAGGTGATGGGCTTGGGCGTGGCGCTCTTCCACGTCCTGGCGGATCGGACGTCCCGCATCCGCCTCTGGCTCGAAGAGCTGCGGAGGACACTGCATGCCGCTCTGGGAGAGGAAGGGAAGTCGAGGAGGCTCACGGTTACGCGCGCGCCGGACATTGCCGTCGCTGCGCACCTGGAGGCGCGGGCGCGGGAGACTGGGGGTACCCTCCAGCACCCCTGAGGCCGAGCAGGCGCGGGCCGACATGCAGGGGCTGCTCCTGCACGGGTACAAGGAGATGAACAGCGCCGGGTTCCTGTTCCTGAAGATCCAGGATGCCCGGAGGTGCGGCCAGTGGCTGCGGGAGCTCCTGCCCGCGCTGACGACCGCCGCCACCCGGCCCCGCGAGGAGGTCCATCAGCAGGAGTCGTGCCTGAACCTCGCGCTCACCTGGGAGGGGCTGAAGGCGCTGGGCCTGGAGCGAGCGGCCCTGGAGACGTTCCCCTTCGAGTTCCGCAAGGGAATGTCGGAGCGCGCGCGCGTTCTCGGAGACACGGGGAGCAGCGCTCCCGAGCACTGGGAGTTCGGTGGGACCCAGAGGGACGGCCGCTCCCAGCGGGAGCTCCACCTGCTGCTGGTGATCTATGGGCGTGATGAGGAGACGCTGAACGCCCTGCTGGCCCAGCACCGCGCGCGCTTCGCGGCAGCGGGCCTGGAGGAGATCTACTGCCAGCGCACCCGCCACCTGAAGGAGCAGACGGAGCTCGCCGGCAGGCCCTACACGTTCCTCAGGGAGCACTTCGGCTTCCGTGACTCCCTCTCGCAGCCCTCGATCGAAGGGTTCAGGGATGCCGCCGGCGCCCCTCCCAGCTATGATCCCGCCCCGCTCAAGGCGGGAGAGTTCATCCTGGGGTACGAGAACGAGTACGGCGAGAGGCCGCCCTCCCCCAGCGTCTCCGCGAGCCAGGATCCGGCCGGCTGGCTCGGGGAGTCCTGGGAGGAAGAAGGCCGCAAGGATCTGGGACGCCACGGCACCTACCTCGTCCTGCGCAAGCTCCAGCAGGACGTCAGCGCCTTCAACGACTTCGTCGAGCAGCACAGAGCGCTCGCCGCCCGCCACACTCCGGATCCGGAGAAGCAGGCGGAGTGGCTGAAGTCCCGGATGATCGGGCGCTGGCCCGACGGCGCGCCCTTGAAGCCAGGCGAGGCCGAGCAGCCCGCGCAGCCACCGGTGACGGAGCACGGGATCTCCAATGCGTTCGACTTCCGCGCCGATCCCCACGGCTTCGGCTGCCCGCTGACGTCCCATACGCGGCGCGCGAACCCGCGAGACTCGCTGCCCCCGGAGCGCGCGCTGTCGCTGATGATCAGCCGGCGGCACCGGATCCTCCGCCGCGGCATTCCCTACGGGCCTCGCTATGATGCGGATCGCGAGGGCCAGGAGCGAGGCCTCGTCTTCGTCAGCCTCAACGCCAACATCGCTCGGCAGTTCGAGTTCATCCAGCAGAGCTGGATGAACAACGAGAAGGCGGGAGGACTCTATGACGAGAGGGATCCGGTCACCTCCAGCGTCGAGAGCGGCAGGCTGACCCTCCCGGAGCGGCCCCTGCGGCTCTGCCTGACGGGGCTCCAGCACTTCGTGACGATGAAGGGCGGCGGGTACTTCTTCCTGCCGAGCGTGCGAGCGCTCCATTTCCTGGCCGAGCTCGCCCCCCAGCCGCCGTCACAACCTGCCTGAGCCCGCTCTCTCCCGTTGGACCTTCCAGGGAGCGCAGCGGATGGAGCGACGGGGATGGACATGGGTGTTGGCGCTGGCGTTGATCTGCGGGGGCGGTGTGGCGACGGCCTCCCCCGCGGCCACCGCGCGAGCCCAGGGTGGAGAGAGCCCACCGCCCGTCCCGGCGTCGGACGGTGGAGCTCCTCGCCTGGGCCAGTCCGCGCCCTTCCTGGGCGTGGTGATTCCCCATGACTCCGTCGACCTGAGCTCGAAGTTCGAGGGTCGGCTGGAGCGCCTGGAGGTCGACGTGGGCGACACCGTCCGGAAGGGCGACGTCCTGGCGCGGCTCGATGTCCGCCCGCTGGAGCAGGAGCTGGCGGCCGCGCGCGCCACGGTGCAGGGCTCGCGCGCCGAGGAGCAGGCCGCCTCCCTCGCGCTCGCCGAGGCTCGGGAGAAGAAGGGCCGGTACTTCACCCCGCGCTCCCTCGAGCTGGGCGTCTATTCCAAGGAGGAGCTGGCCACCATCCGCTACCAGGAGAGCACCGCGCTCGCACGGCTGCAGGCGGCCCGAGCCCGCACACGGGAGCAGCAGGCCCGCGTGGTGGACCTGGAGCAGAACGTGAGCGAGGCCGCCCTCGTAGCGCCCTTCGACGGCGTCGTGGCCACCCGTCCGGTGAGCCCTGGCGCGCGGGTCGCGGCAGGGCAGCCCATCCTCCGCCTGCTGAGCACCGGCGGCAGGAAGATCCGCTTCGCCGTCCCCGAGGAGGAGGCACGGCGGCTGGAGCCCGGCTCGCCGCTGCGGTTGTTGATCGATCCGCAAGGCCTCACGCTGGCGGGAGTCGTGGAAAGCATCACCCCCGAGGTGGACGCGGCGGCCCGCATGGTGTTCGCCGTCGCGGCCTTCGGCGAGCCGCCACCGGACACGGTCGCCACAGGCATGGTGGCCCACGTCCAGTCGATCCCGGCGCCCGAGCGCGTCAGTCAGCAGGAGACCGCCGCCCCCACCCCTACCCGGAGCGGGCCCTAGCGCCTCGCCGGGAGCTGGGACGCGCGCCCGCGCGGCCAGCCCAGGAGCACGAGACATGGAAGCCGTTCGCTCGAAGATCTTCCGAGAGGAAGCACTGCGCCATCACGAGGGCGCTCAGCAGGAAGGAGACGTGCTCCGCATCTCTCCGGCCTGGACCCGGTGGACGTACTGGGTGCTGCTGGGGCTGCTGCTCGCGGCGCTGGGGTACTCCTTGCTGGGGACGCTGCCCGAGTACGCCTCCGGCCCCGCCCTGGTGATCGTGGAAGGCCAGAGCCACCTGACGGTGGACACGCCAGGCATCGTGTCTTCCGTGGAGGTGCGGCCCGGGCAGCGGGTGGAGCCAGGCCAGGCGCTGGTGAGCTTCCGCTCCCAGGAGGAGACGGTCTCCCTGGAGCGCATCCAGCGCGAGTTCCAGCTCCAGCTCATCCGGGTGCTGAGAGATCCCTCGGATGAGGGGGCCCGGGAGACGCTCACCTCGCTGCGCGCGGAGCTCGAGCTCGCCCAGGCGCGGCAGCAGGCACGCACCCTGCGCGCGCCCCATGCGGGCGTGGTGAGCGATCTGCGGATCCGCCCTGGCCAGTACGTGGCGCCGGGAGAGGGCGTCGTCTCCGTCGTGGGCGATGATGTGGAGGTCTCCCTCCTGGCGCTGCTGCCGGGCGGGCAGCGCCCCCTGCTGGAGCCGGGCCGCCCCCTGCGGGTGGAGCTGGACGGCTTCCACCATGAGTACCACACGGTCACGATCGAGTCCGTGGGGGACGAGATCGTCGGCCCCACCGAGGTCCGCCGTTTCCTCGGCCCGGAGATCGCGGACGCGCTGCAGCTCAACGGCCCGATGGTGCTGGTGAGGGCGCGGCTGCCGGCCGCGACCTTCCAGAGCAAGGGCCGCACCTACAACTACTTTGACGGGATGCTGGCGCGAGCGGACGCGCGGGTGCGCAAGGAGCGCATCCTCGTGGCGCTGGTGCCGGGACTGAAGGGAGCACTGGGCTATGAAGACCGCTGAGGCGAAGGTACAGCCGCTGGCCGACCGCTTCCCTGCCCTGCGAAACCTGCAGGCACGGGCGCGGGGACGGATTCCGCTCGTGCGGCAGCTCTCGGAGACCGAGTGCGGCGCGGCGTGCATCTCCATGGTGCTGGGCTTCCACGGCAAGCCCGTGCGGCTCGAGGAGGTCCGGCAGGCCATGGGCGTCGCGCGCGACGGCGTCTCGGCGCTGGACATCCTGCGCACGGCGCGCACGTTCGGGCTGCGGGGCCGGGGCGTGTCGATTGACGAGGAGGCGCTGCGCTACCTGCCGACAGGCACCATCCTCCACTGGCAGTTCTCCCACTTCGTGGTCTTCGAGCGGCTGGGCCGGGACTGCGTCCACCTGCTGGATCCGGGGCAGGGCCGGCGGCGCGTGCCCATGGAGCGCTTCCGCCAGGCGTTCACGGGCGTGGCCCTGCTGCTCGAGCCCGGCGAGCACTTCGAGCCGGGCAAGGCCCGCCCGCGGCGCGCCTCTCGCTACGCGATGCAGGTGCTCCAGCAGTCGCACACGCTCACGCGGGTGCTGGTGATGTCGCTGGTGCTCCAGCTCTTCGCGCTGGCCATCCCGGTGCTGACGGGGCTGGTGGTGGATCGCGTCGTCCCGCGCGGGGACGTGCACCTGCTGGGCGTGGTGGCCGTGGGGCTCATCGCGCTGACGGGCTTCCAGCTCCTCACCGCGCTCATCCGCAGCCACCTGCTTCTGGAGCTGCGCACGCGGCTGGACTCGAACATGACGTTGGGCTTCGTGGAGTACCTGATGGGGCTGGCCTGGTCGTTCTTCCAGGTCCGAGCGGCGGGAGATCTGCTGGCGCGGCTGGGCAGCAACGCCACCGTGCGGGAGATCCTCTCCTCCAGCGCGCTCACCGGGCTGCTCGACGGGACGCTGGTCATCCTCTACCTGGGGTTGATCTTCGTGGTGAGCCCGCAGCTGGGGCTGATCGTCCTGGGGCTGGGGCTGCTGCAGATCCTCATCCTGGTGCTCTCCACGAAGAAGCAGCGCGCCCTCATGTCGGAGACGCTGGAGGTGGAGGCGAAGAGCCAGAGCTACCAGGTGGAGATGCTCACGGGCATCCAGACGCTCAAGGCGTTCGGCGTGGAGCACCAGGCGGTGCAGCGCTTCTCGGAGCTGTTCGTGAACGTGCTCAACGTTTCCCTGCGGCGGGGTCGGCTGACGGCGTGGGTGGAGGCCCTCAACGGGAGCCTGCGCATCGCCGCGCCGATGGTGCTGTTGAGCTTCGGCGCCCTGCAGGTGCTGAGCGGGGGGATGACGTTGGGCGCCATGCTGGGGCTCAACGCGCTGGCGGGAGCGCTGCTCGTGCCGCTCTCCAACCTGGTGAGCACCGGCAGCCAGCTCCAGCTGCTGGGCAGCTACATCGAGCGCATCGACGACGTGTTCGACACCCCACCCGAGCGGGATCCCACGAAGCCCGGACAGGCGGCGCAGTTGAAGGGGGGCATCGAGCTGGATCGAGTCTCCTTCCGCTACGCGCCCACCGCTCCGCTGGTGGTGAAGGACGTCTCGGTGCGGATCGAGCCGGGGCAGTTCGTGGCGATCGTGGGGCGCTCGGGCGCGGGGAAGTCCACCCTGGCCAACCTGTTGCTGGGGCTGTACCTGCCCACCTCGGGGCGGGTCCTCTACGACGACGCGGATCTGGCGGATCTGGACCTGCAGTCGGTCCGCAGCAGGATGGGAGTCGTCCCACAGGAGCCGGCCTTCTTCAGCACCACGCTGCGCGCGAACATCGCGCTGAGGGATCCCACGCTGCCGCTGGAGCGGATCACCGAGGCGTCCAAGCTGGCGAGGCTCCACGAGGACGTGCTGGCCATGCCCATGGGCTACGACACCCCCCTGGTGGATCGGGGCGCGTCGCTCTCGGGGGGCCAGCGTCAGCGGCTGGCCCTGGCCCGGGCGCTGGTCCACAACCCGGCCGTGCTGTTGCTGGACGAGGCCACGAGCGCGCTGGATGCCATCACGGAGGGCCGGGTGCAGGAGGCGCTGGCGTCGCTGCGCTGCACGCGGATCGTCATCGCCCACCGGCTGAGCACGGTGGTGGACGCGGATCTCATCCTGGTAATGGACGACGGGCAGCTCGTGGAGGCCGGGCGCCACGAGGAGCTGCTGTTGAAGCGCGGCGTCTACGCGGAGCTGGTGCGCGCCCAGCTCCAGAAGACGGGCCGGCTGGAGTGAGCTCAGCCGACGTTGCGCAGGAGCTCTTCGCCGGCCTCCACCAGCTGCCGCACCTCGTCGATCAGCTGATCCGAGCGCAGACGACCGGACAGGAAGACGTGGGCGCCCAGCTGTCGTGCTCGCTCATCCTCATGGAGTCGGCCCGCCAGCACGAGCTGCCCGCGGATCTTCTGCCGTGTCACCGCCTCCACGGACTGGAGCGGCGCCAGGACCACGGTGTGATCGCTGGCCTTCACGACGTCCTCGGTGCGGGCGACGCGGGCCCAGAGGCCCTCATCCTCCAGCAGCTTGAGCAGGCCCTCGGTGGCCTGGGCGCCCCAGCCATACACCCAGATCTCGGGTTCAGCCTCGGCGACGAGCTTCGGCTCCAGCTGCACGCGGGGCATCTCCGGCTCGGTGACGCGGGCGTGGGCGGGCAGATCCGTCACCAGCGGCAGCATCACGGGCAGGCCCTCCTGGTGAACGGTGGGGACGGCGGTGCCCTGGAGGAGAGCACCGAGCATCAGGTACTCAGCGCGATCGGTCACCAGGGGCAGGTGTTCATCCACCTCGGGGAGGGGGATGGGCTCGATGGGGCGGTGGGCGTCGATGAGGTGGGGGTAGTAGAGGCGCTCGATGGCGCGGGAGATGGCGCCATCGGTGGCCAGGAGCGCGACGACGCGCTTGCCGGTGGCGCTGGCCACTTCGTCCAGGGTGGGAGGGAGCGCGGGGGCGGCGGCGGCCACCACGAGGATCGAGTCACGGGGCCCTTCGAGGCGGAGGGGGATCACGCGACAGGTCTCGGCCAGCTGAGCGGGCAGCAGGTCCGCGAGCTTCTCGTTGAGGGGCTCCTGGTCGAGGAAGACGACGGGGAGTTGGGCCTGACCGGCGAGGAGCTCGAGCACCTGCTGTGCGGTGCAGAAGCCCATATCGACGACGACCTGGCCCAGGGGGACTCCCCACTTGTTGTGGAAGCCGAGAGCCGCGCGGAGCTGAAGGTCATCGATCAGCCCGGTCGTCTGCAGGAGGTCGCCCAGTCGCTTCTTCCGGATCATTCGCGCCCTTGGGGTGTGAGACTCCAGCCCTCATCAGGAGGGCCCTGCACGAATTGTCGGAAGATGTGGTGCGAAAGTTTCCTTATGTAATGAAGCCGACCCCTTTTTCACTACAGCTGAATCTTCCACCCAGCCCCACCCAGACTGAGCGTCCTGGGAGAGCGGGACGGCCGGTGCGGGCGGACCCGTCTGAGCAGCCGACGGGGGGACCCGCACCGAGCCGAGGGGCCCGCGACCTTGTGTTTCCGGTCACTGGCCCTACTTGGGTTGGAGATCGTTCTTGCTCTGCTGGGCCATCGCGGCCATGGCGCGCAGGTTGGGCTCGCTGGCGTCACTGAACCGCTTGATGATCTCGTCGTAGACGGTGACGGCCTCGGGGGCGCGGTTCTTGAGCCTGAGGAACACCGACTTGCTGAAGAGCGATCCAGCCACCAGCTGGCGCAGCGGCGGCTCACTGGCCTCGCCATACCGGCGGATCACCTCGTCATAGAGAGGCAGAGCCTCATCGGCGCGATTCAAGGTCCCCAGGGCATTGGCCTTGTTGTAGAGCGCGCCCGCGATGGGCACGGGGATCGCCGCGCCCGGCTTGCCATCGAAGCGCTTGAGCACCTCATCACAGACGGCCACGGCCTCATCCGGCCGATCCAGCTCCCGCAGGATGTTGGACTTGTGGAGGAGCGCCTTGGCCAGCACCTCGCGCAGCTTGTCCTCGCCCTTCCCTTCGAACTTCTGGAGCACCTCGTTGTAGAGGGCCAGTGCCTCCTCGAACTTCTTCAGGTGATGCAGGGCGAGGCCCTTGTTGACGTACGCCCGGGCCACCATCACCCAGACATCCGCCTCGCTCGAGCCGGAGAACTTCTGGATCACCTCATCGTAGAGCGGCAGGGCCTCCTCGATCCGGTTCGCATCCATCAGGGCAATGCCCTTCTCGACGAGCGCTCTCCCCTCAGTATCGGCAGCCATGGATTCCTCTCCTCATCCTGTTCACCGAGGGTGCCCCTCGGCAGTGCCTGAAGCAGTCGGAGGCCCGAGGCCTCCCCGGCGCCGGAGCGTGTCCGCTCGCCCCGCCAATGTCCAGCACGAGTTAAGGACTTTTCCTGCTTCGCGAGGGACGCGCTACTCCGAGCGCATCGCCTCCACGGGATCCAGCCGGGCCGCGCGCGCCGCCGGGTAGATGCCGAAGATGAGCCCCACGCCGGAGCTCATCCCCAGCGACAGCGCGACCGCCCAGGGTGGCACCACCGTGGGGAAGCCCAGCATCCACCGCCCCAGGAACGCCAGCCCAAAGCCCACCGCGACTCCAATGGCCCCGCCCACCAGCGACAGCATCACCGCCTCGGTGGCGAACTGGCCCAGGATGCGCCGCTTGCGCGCCCCCAGCGCCTTGCGGATGCCGATCTCCCGCGTCCGCTCCGTCACCGACACCAGCATGATGTTCAGGATGCCGATGCCCCCCACCACCAGCGACAGCAGGCACACCCCGAAGCCCGCGATGGTGATGACCTGCGAGAGCTGGTTGAACGTCTGCGTCATCGACTCGTTGGTGTGGAGCTCGAAGTTGTTCTCCTCCAGGGGCCCCACCCCCCGCCGGCGCCGCAGCAGGTTCGTCACCTCGTCCTGCGCCCTCTGCACCAGCGCGCCGTCCTTCGCCTGGACGTTGAGATCCAGCGAGCGGTTCTTCCCATAGAGCGGCTGGAACGTGCGCAGCGGCATGATGACCAGGTTGTCCATGCTCATCATCCCCAGGAAGCTGCCGCGCCGCTGCAGCACCCCAATGACGGTGAAGGGCCGGCCTTTGATGCGGATCTCGTGCTGGAGCGGGTCCGTCCCCGGGAACAGCGCCTCCGCCACGTCCAGCCCCACCACGGCCACGCTGCGCCCGTCCACCGCCTCCGTGTCGCTGAAGAAGCGGCCGGAGGCCACGGTGATGCCGCTGGTGTCCAGGTACTCGGGCGTGGTGCCGAAGACGCGCACCGAGGGTCGCGTCTCCTGGCTGGAGGTGGCCACCTTCTGGCCGCCCTCGTCATCCGCCGGGGCCACCACGCCCACGGAGGGGCACGACTCCTGGATGGCCCGCGCGTCCTCCAGCGTGAGGTCCGGGCGTCGCGCGTACTTCGCCCAGTTGAACCGGCCGAAGCCGCTGGGCCACTTGCTGGACTGGAAGGTGTTGGCGCCCAGCTGGGACAGATCCCGGTTCACCTTGATGCGCAGGCCCTCGATGAGGGCCATCATCGTGATGACCGTGGTGACGCCGATGACGATGCCCAGCAGCGTCAGCAGCGAGCGCAGCGGGTTGCCCAGGAACGTCCCGAAGGCCAGGCGGAGGTTGTCGAGGAAGGCTCGCATGCTTTCGGCTCACTCGTAGCGGAGCGCCTCCACGGGATCGAGGTTCGCAGCGCGCGCGGCCGGCCAGATGCCGAACAGCAGGCCCACCACGCCCGCGAAGGCCACGCCCGCCACCACGGTGAGCGGCTGCACGTCCGCCGCCAGGGGCGTGATGAGCGACACCACCTTCGCCGTGCTCAACCCCACCGCCGTCCCCAGCGCCCCGCCCACCGCGGACACGGCGGAGGCCTCCATGAGGAACTGGAGCACGATGGTCTGCTTGCGCGCCCCCAGCGCCCGGCGGATGCCGATCTCCCGCGTCCGCTCGCGCACGGACACCAGCATGATGTTCATGATGCCGATCCCCCCCACCAGCAGGGTGATGAGCCCCACGCCCATCGCCACGCCGTAGAGCGCGCCGGTGAGCTGCTGGTAGGTGTTGGCCAGCATCTCCGGCCGGTTGATGGAGAAGTCGTCCGGCGCCCCCGCGGGCGTGCCCCGCACGCGGCGCAGGATGCCCACGAGCTGATCCTCCGCGCGCTTCACGTCCTCGGCGCTGGTCACCGCGATCGCGATGCTGAAGGAGCGCTGCTTGCCGAACATCGCGTAGAAGGTCTTGAAGGGGATCTGCACCATGAGATCCTGGCTCTGGTCGAGGATCTTCCCCTTGCGCGACAGCGTGCCCACCACCTGGAAGGGCCGGCCATCGATCCGGATGGTCTGCCCCAGGGGGCTGATGCTGGGGAAGAGCCCGGCCGCCACGTCCGCGCCGATGACGGCCACTGGCCGCGTCGTCTCGTTGTCGGCGTCCGTGATGTAGCGGCCCGCCGTCACCTCGTAGCCGGAGATCATGAGGTACTCGCCCGTGACTCCGTTGATGCCCACGGTGGCCAGCTGCTCTTCCCCGTGGGCCACGTCCGACGCGCGCCCCACCACCGGGGAGATGGCGGAGATGTAGCTGGACTGGGCGCGGATCTGCTCCACCTGCGGCAGGGTGAAGTCCTTGCGGTTGCGGTACAGCCACCAGTCGCCCCGCATCACCCAGGGGAACTTGGACACTTGGAGGGTGTTGGCGCCGATGGTGGCCAGCTGTCGATCGAAGGACGAGTTGAGCCCCTGGATGATGCCCACGATGGCCAGCAGCGTGGCCACGCCGATGCCGATGCCCACCGTGGTGAGCACGGTGCGCATGCGGTTGGCCTTGAGCGAGAAGAGGGCGATGCGCACCCCCTCCAGCACATCGACGCGGAAGGCCTTCATGCGCCGCCCGCCGCCTGCGCCACGGGCAGCTCGCGATCGGCGAGCGCCACCTCGCGGCCGGGCCCGTCCGCCACCACCTGCCCGTCGCTCAGGCGCACCGCGCGCGGACAGCGCGCCGCCAGCTTGGGCTCGTGCGTGACGAGCACCAGCGTGTGCCCGGCCCGGTGCAGCTCCTCGAAGAGGCGGACGATCTCCTCGCCCGTGGCCGAGTCCAGGTTGCCCGTGGGCTCGTCCGCCAGGAGCATGGAGGGCTCGGCCACCAGCGCCCGAGCAATGGCCACGCGCTGGCGCTGGCCGCCGGACAGCTCGTTGGGCTTGTGATGCATGCGGTGGCCCAGCCCCACCTTCTCCAGCGCCGCCCGCGCCCGCTCGCGGCGCTCACGGGCCGACACCCCCCGGTACACCAACGGCAGCTCCACGTTGGACTGCGCCGTCTCCCGGGGCAGCAGCTGGAAGGTCTGGAAGATGAAGCCGATCTCCTTGTTGCGGATGAACGCCAGCTCGTCATCGCTCATGCGCGAGACGTCCTTCCCGTTGAGGAAGTAGCGCCCGCTGGAGGGCGTGTCCAGGCACCCCAGCAGGTTCATCAGCGTCGTCTTCCCCGAGCCGGACTGGCCGATGATGGCCACCCACTCGCCTCGGGTGATGCCAAAGGAGACGCCGCGCAGCGCCCGCACCTCCTCGCCGCCCACGGTGAAGACGCGGGTGATGTCCTCCAGGGAGATGAGCCGGCCCTCGCGGGCCTCATGCTCGGACGTCACGACTTCTGCCCGCCCTTCATCCCGCCCGGGCCGCCCATGGAGGCCTCGTTCACGGTGTCCCCGGCGTTCAGCTCCTTGGAGAGGAGGCGGTAGGGGCCCTCCACCACACGATCGCCGTCCTGCAGCCCTTCGACGATCTCCAGCTCCGTGTCCGAGGCGATGCCCGTGCGCACCCGGCGCACCTGCGCCTTGCTGTCCGTGTCCACGACGAAGACGACCTTGGCCAGCGACTCCGTCTTTCGCCGAGCCGTGATCCCCCCACCCTCCACCGGCGGCTTGTAGTCCGGCAGGCTCTTCTCCGAGCGCACCGTGACGGCCTGGATGGGCACCAGCACCGCGTCATTGTGCGTCTCCGCGGCGATGCGCACCTCCGCGCTCATGCCCGGCAGCACCCCTGGAGGCCGTGTGTCCAGCGCCACCGTGATGGGGAACGTCGTCACCTCCGCCTCGGTGCCCGGGTTCTTGATCAGGGCCTTCTGGGCGATCTCCACCACGGAGCCCTGGAAGATCTGGCCCTCCAGCGCATCCACCGTCACCTCGGCGGGCTGGCCGGGCTTGAGGTGCACCACCTCGTGCTCGCCCACCTCGATCTTCACCTCCATGGCGCTCAGGGCGGCGATCGTCATCACCACGTCCTCGGAGAAGTCCGAGCCGCGCACGCGCTCCCCCACCTCGCGAGACAGCTCGATCACGTTGCCGTCGATGGGTGACACGAGCGTCGTCTTCGACAGGTTGCTGGCCGCCTCGTCATACACGGCGGACGCCTGCTCGAAGCGCTGCCGCGCCGCCGCCACCCGCGCCGCCGCCGTGTCCCGGGCCGCGGCCGACTGCTCCAGCTCCGCGGCGGACGCCAGCCCCTTGCCCACCAGCGACTCCACGCGCACGTACTCGGCGGCGCTGCGCTGGGCCTCCACCTCGGAGACCTGGACCTCCGCCTTGGCCGCGTTCTGCGACGCGCGCGCCTGGTTCACCGAGGCCTCGAAGCGCCGCCGATCGATCTTCCCCAGCACCTGCCCCTTCGTCACCCGCTCCCCATCCTTCACCAGCAGCTCCACGAGATCGCCGGAGAGGTTGGAGGAGATCTTCACCGTGGTGGCGGCCTGCACCTTGCCAGCGCCCGTGATGGTGCGCGTGATGGAGCCCTTGCGAGCCTTGGCCACCTGCACCTCGACCGTGGGAGGCGGCCGCTCCCGCAGCCCGCCCGCAGTAATGGCGGCAGCCCCCAGGAACAGCACGCCAGCAATCACCGCCTTCCACCACTTCATTTCGACTCTCCCGGGCTCAGGCTGCCCACGGCCCGCATCAGGGCGAAGCGGGCGATCTCCACGTTGACTCGGTTCTCCAGCAAGGCCAGCTCCGCCTGGGTGAGCTTGAGCTGCGCATCGCGCACCTCCAGCGTCGAGCCGGCCCCGGCCTTGAAGCGCTCCTCGGCCAGCGCCAGGCTCTGGACGGCGGCCCCACGGTTCTCCGCCGCCAGGCGCGCGGCGATGATCTGCGTCTGCAGGGACTCCACGGCGGTGCGCACCGAGGCCTCCAGCTCGCGCTCGGCCTGCGTCAGGTTCAGCTCCGCGGTGCGACGGGACGCCTCGGCCTGGCTCACCTGGGCCCGGGTGGCGAAGCCGCTGAAGAGATCCCACTGCAGCACCACCGCCCCGCTCACGTTGTTCTGCAGGTTGGGCTCGCTGAAGACAGGGCCCGCGTTCGGGCCCGAGCGCGAATAGGAGCCCTGGCCCAGCAGCCGAGGGATGTAGGCGGCGCTGGCGATGTCCCGCCCCAGCTCCGCGACGCGCACCTGCTGCTGGAGGGCGCGGATGAGCGGGCGACGCTGGCGGGCCTCGGACAGCGCCTGCTCCAGGGCGGGCGCGGGCGCGGGCGTCTCCCGGAGGGTGCCAGGATCCTGGGCCAGGAGCGGCGTGGTGCCAGGCCGGGCCAGCCACGCGGCCAGCTGCCCCTGGTCCGTCACCAGCTGCGAGCGGCGCTGCACGAGGTTGATGCGATCATTGCCCAGGTTCACCAGGGCGGACAGCTCCTCGCCCCGGCCCACGCGGCCCGCCTGGAAGAGGGCCCGAGCGCGCTCCAGCTGCTCCTCGCTGCGCCGCACGGTGGCCTCCAGCACCTGGATGGTGGCCTGGGTGCGGTACAGGTTGAAGAAGCGGTTGATGGCCTCCAGCTCGGAGGCGTCCGCCTGCTCCTGCGCCTGGCCGCGCGTGGCATCCGCCGTCACGCCACTCTGCTCGAGCTGCTTCCAGAGCGCCCGGTCATAGAGGACCTGCGACAGATTCAGCGAGATGTCGTAGTTGCCGTTGCCGGAGGAGGCCTGGATCCCCTCCTGGAGCACGAAGCCTTCTCCCGAAGGATCGGGCACGGGGACGAGGGCACGCCTCCGGCCGGAGTAGGCCCCGCCGGCGCTCACGGAGAAGCCCAGCTGGGGCAGCAGGGACGCGCGCGAGAGGCGGATGCCCTGCTCCGCGCGCTCCACGTCCAGCAGCGAGAGCAAGGCCTGGGTGTTCCTCCTGCCCTCGGCGCGGGCCTCCTCCAGGGTGATGGGCGTGGCGTTGGCGCCGGGAGCGGCGCTGGAGCCAGGAGGAGTCTCCGGCGCGGCGGCCAGCAGCACCGCGAGAAGAAGCGCGCTCATCGTCCACCTCGCATACCCGGACCACCAGGGCCACCGGGCCCACCGGCCATGGCTGGCAGGCCAATCATGAAGACCCCCACATACATGGCATAGAGCACCACGGCCAGCAGCAGCGCCCGCCCGCGGCGCATCCCCGTGGCCGAGGACAGGCCCAGCCCCATCAACCCCACGCTCCAGAGGTTGAAGAAGTCCACCGCGCCCAGCACCCGCTTGAGCTTCGGGGTCAGCCCATCGAGCATTGCCAGGCTGGAGGGCACCAGGGTGCTCACCCGCGCCTCGGTCATCGTGTACTGCGCCGCGGCGCAGCCCGAGAAGATGAGGTGGTACAGGGCGAGGGGCAGCATGGCGATGGCGGCCACCGCCATCACGCGCCCGAACGCGGCCGGCGTGCCGAAGAGCCAGGCGACGAACCACAGCGCCGCCGCCAGCATCAACACCTGCAGCGGCATGACGAAGACGCCCTTGGCGATGCCACCGACGAGCGCCTTGCGCGAGGCCGTCTGGATCTTGTCGGCGATCTCGCTCTCGGAGAGCCGGCCGAGCTCCCCCGCCATCTGCAGTTGCTGGATGGTGGCCGGGGCCACATCCCAGCGCAAGGCGAAGACGGTGCCCGACAGCGACACGGAGAGGCACAGGAAGAGCAGAGGCCACACCCAGCGGCGAGCTTCGATGGCGGCCTGCATCCCTTCGAGCGGGTCGACGAGGACTTGGACGGGTTGAGCGAGAGAGGTCATAAGAGCGAGAGGTTCTGGCACTTTACGTCGAAGGCCGCCCCGTCATTGCCTGAGGCATGGAACTTGGGCCATGGAAATCGGGCCGCCGAACAGCCGAGCAACCTGCCACATTCCATGAATTCAGCGGGGTTGGCCCTACCTTGTAGCGGGCTGTAGCAGAAATTTTGCGGCCGAGATCGAGAGGGTGTATTTGCTCGGCTGCCCGCTTGCCGGAGCTCCAATGGTCGACAGCACGGACCTCGCGCAGGTACTCCACGAGGCGAAGGACATTGCCCAGAGCGTCGCACAGAAACTCAGCTCCGCCCATGTATTGCTGGCGCTCTTCACGGTGGACAACCCCGCCCAGGTGCTCCTCAAGGAGAAGGGCATCGACGAGGATGGGCTGCTGGAGCTCATGACGGAGGCCCCCGCGGAGGAGGAGCACCTCGTCCGCGAGCTGTGCCAGCGGGCCCGGGTCATCGCCCAGCAGTGCGACTCGCGGGAGGCGGACTGCCTGCACCTGCTCATCGCGTTCGCGCGGGTGCGGTGCGCGGCGAACGAGCTGCTGACCCAGGCGGGGGTAGACCTCATCGGCCTGCGCACCACGGCGCTCTCCTACTTCACCAGTGGCCGCATGCCTCGGAAGCTGCAGTCGGGCCGGGCCCAGCCGCAGGCGCTCGGGTCGCGCTACCCGCTCGGGCGGCCCCTGGGTGCCCCGCCGTCTCCCCTGCCCCAGTCCGCCGTCGCGCTGAGCCTGCCTCGGCCGCCGACGCCGAGCCGGCCCTCGCTGCCCGCAATCTCGCCGAGGGATCTCATTGATGAGGACGAGGGCCGGGACGAGGCTCCTCAGGCTGCCGCGCCCGCGCCGCCAGCCCCCGCGGCCCGCGCCATCCCCGTTCCTCCCGCACCGCCCCCCCAGGCCGCGCCGCCTCCCCAGACTGCGCCGGTGGCCCAGGTCGCGCCAGCGCCTCGGCCCGCCTCCCCTCCTCCGGCGCCGCTGCCGGTGCTGAAGGGGGACGCGCTGGCGCTGGATCCCAAGGTCTTCCCGCTGCTCACCTCACTGGGCCGCAACCTGAGCCAGCAGGCGTCACAGGGGAAGCTGGATCCGGTGGTGGGCCGGGCCCGGGAGATCGAGGAGGTCATCGACATCCTCGGCAAGCGCCGCACCAACAACCCGTGCCTGCTGGGAGAGGCGGGCGTGGGCAAGACGGCGGTGGTGGAGGGCGTGGCGCAGCAGCTCGTGACGCTGCGCGGCACGCTGGCGACGAAGATCCTCATCGAGCTGGACATGGCCTCGCTGGTGGCGGGCACGCAGCTTCGGGGCTCGTTCTCGGAGAAGCTGAACGCACTCAAGGAGGAGGTGCGGCGGGCAGACGGGCGGGTGGTGGTCTTCATCGACGAGATCCACACGCTGGTGGGCGCGGGCTCCACGGGGGATGGGCCGCAGGACGCGGCCAACGAGCTGAAGACGGCGATGGCGCGCGGGGAGTTCCCGTGCATCGGCGCGACGACACATGACGAGTTCCGGAAGTTCATCACGCAGGATCCGGCGCTGGAGCGCCGCTTCACGCCGGTGGTGGTGAACGAGCCGTCGGTACCGGAGACGGTGGAGATCCTCCGAGGCGTGATTGGCCGGTACGAGGAGCACCACGGGCTGAGGTACGCGCCGGAGGCGCTGGAGGCGGCGGCGTCGCTGGCCTCGCGCTACGTGACGGATCGCTTCATGCCGGACAAGGCCATCTCGGTGGCGGACCTGGCGGGCTCGCGCTGCCGCCGCGAGGGCAAGCGCTCGGTGGAGCCGGCGGACGTGGCGCGGGTGGTGGCGAAGCTGGCGGGGGTGCCCGAGGAGCGGCTGCTGCTGGGCGACTCGGCGCGGCTGCTGAGCCTGGAGGCGGATCTGTCGCAGCGGGTCATCGGACACGAGGAGGCGGTGACGCGCATTGCCCGGGTCATCCGGCGCAACTACGCGGGCTTCTCCTCGCGACGGCCGATGGGCTCGTTCCTGTTCCTGGGGCCCACGGGGGTGGGCAAGACGGAGATGGCGCGGGCGCTGGCGGAGGTGCTCTTCGGGAACAAGGACGCGCTGGTCCGGCTGGACATGAGTGAGATGGCGGAGTCGCACGGGGTGTCGCGGCTCATCGGCTCGCCGGCGGGGTACGTGGGGCACGGCGAGGGCGGTCAGCTCACCGAGCCGGTGCGGCGGCGCCCCTCGTCGGTGGTGGTGCTGGACGAGATCGAGAAGGCACACCGCGAGGTGCAGCTGCTGCTGCTCCAGGTGCTGGAGGAGGGCCGGCTGACGGACGGCAAGGGTCGGCACATCGACTTCTCGAACACCGTCATCGTGTTGACGACGAACCTGGGGGCGGAGGCGTTCTCACGCACGGGCCGGCCGCTGGGCTTCGGAGCGGACGCGAGCGCGGGCGCGCAAGGCGACATGGAGACCGCGAGCGCCGCGGCGCGCAGGGCCTTGCCCCCGGAGCTGTGGAACCGCATCGACGAGCGGCTGCCGTTCCGTCCACTGCGGGAGGTGGAGGTGGCGAGGATCGCGACGCTGCTGCTGGCCGAGAGCAGCAAGCGGCTCGCGACGGAGCGGGGCATCGAGTACGTGGCGGGAGAGGACGTGGTGGGCCTGCTGCTGAAGTCGGGCGGGTTCGATCCGCAGCTCGGGGCACGGCCGATGCGCCAGGTGGTTCAGCGGCTGGTGGAGGCGCCGTTGGCGGAGCGCATCCTCCAGGGGGAGTTCGTGGCGGGCGATCGCGTGCGCGTGGCGGTGCACGAGAGCCAGCTCGCCTTCCAGCTCGTATCGGCCTGAGGCGGCTGGCGAGGCTCCTCCGCGGCCGTTACTTCTGGCAGACAAGCTGGGAGCCCGACAGAGAACAGGAGCGGCACTCCTCCGTCTCCACGAGCACCCCCATCCGGCACTCGAGCACGGCGAGTCCATCAGCGCGGCAGAGGCCTCGGCCCTCGGCGCTGAGCGCGCAGTTGTCCCCCGCGAGGTTGGCGGAGGTGTCGCAGTGGACGGTGCCGTCCAGCTCCGCGCAGCCGCGCGGGCCCTTGCAGGGAAGCGCGCGCCACTGGCCTTGACGGCACTCCAGCGCCTCCGCTTCGTCGCGGCAGACGTAGCCACTGACCTGGCACGAGTCGCCAACATCCGGGCCACCGCACCCGGAGAGGAAGAGAGAGCCAACGAGCGGAAGGAGCGCAAGAAAGCGGTTCATTCAGGTGCCGACTATCCCGGGCGAAGCCAGGCCGGTCAACCGCCGAGCGTCTCCCGGAAGAAGCGCCGGAAGTTCCCCCCGAGGATGCGCTCCACGAGCGGCTCCGGGTGGCGGCGCAGCAGCACCTCGGTGAGGCGGGGCAGATCCGTCACGTCGCGCATGCCCTTGGGCAGCGCCACCATCCCGTCATAGTCCGAGCCGATTCCGACGCCCTCCTCTCCCATGACCTTCAGCGCGTGCTCGATGTGGCGGGCGACGTCCTCCAGCGTGTCCCCCCCCAGGTAGACGGGCGCCAGGATGATGCCGACCACCCCGCCTCGGTCCGCGATGCGGCGGAGCGACTCATCCGAGAGGTTGCGCCACCCGCCCCCCGCGCCTCGCACGCCCGTGTGCGAGGAGAAGAAGCGCACGGAGGGAGTGGCGAAGAGCTCCTCCAGCGTTCGCTCGGAGGCATGCGCCACATCCACGCTCAGGCCCACGCGCGCCATCTCCGCCACCACCTCATGGCCCAGGGACGTGAGGCCGCGGTTACCCATCATCGGAAAGGAGGAGCCCCCCAGCTCGTTGTTGGAGAGGTGGGTGAGGCCCATGAAGCGCACGCCTCGCCGGTGCAGCTCGGCGAGCCGCTCCACGCGCCCCTCGATGGCATGCCCTCCCTCCACCCCGAGGACGGCGGACAGCCGCCCCTGAGCGAGGTTCTCCTCCAGCATCTCGGCCGTGGTGGTGATGCGCACCTGGCCCTCGGAGCGCTGGCAGAACTCCGCGAGCCGATCGATCTGCCACACTGCCCGCGTCCACTCGCTGGAGCGCGCCTCACGGGGCCAGCCACGCCAGGCCGCGAACACCGGGAAACCACCAATGAAGGGGAAGCCACGGGTGACGAGGGTGAAGCACTGCAGCTTCACCCCGGCCTCGTGCAGCCGGGGGAAGTCCACGTGCCCTTGGCTGGAGCGAGCACAGAGGTCGCGGTTCCACATGAGCGAGTCCGCATGACCATCCGCGATGCACCAGCGCCGGTGGAGTTCCTTCACGTCGCTCATGCAGGCAGTCTCGGGCTTCGCACCCCGGAGGACAAGCCGGACTCCACGGCACACGCCCCTGTACGCTGCTCAGCGAACAAGGACGACGGAGGGCGCGCCCCAGCTCACCGCCTGGGCGCGCCCGGGCGCGTGCCTCACGGGTGCGACTTGCGGGGAATCAGTCCGGGAGGCCTGCTGAGGTTGTCATCCGTTTCCGGCAGCTGCGCCCCCCCGCCGTGCTGAATGGCCTCCGTGCGGAGCTGGGAGATCTCCTGCGCCGCGGCCCGGGAGCCGTAGCACCGCCCGAACCCACCGAGGAAATCCCAGAGATCATCACGCATCTCCAGTCCAGACTGGTAGCGCTGGGCGGGATCGCGCTGGAGCGCGCGCATCACGATGGCCCGCATGGGAGCCGAGAGCCTCTGCGTGGCGCGCGCCACGTGCTCCGGGTGGAAGCGCTCCATGCGCATGGCCATCTCCGGGGCAGGGACCCAGCTCTGCTCCTCGCTCTGTAGCGCGGCCTGGGTGGCGTTGGGCGCTCCGGCCATGCTCATGGCCTGTTCCACCTCCGGCAGGTCGAGCAGGTGCTTGCCCGTCGTCAGCTCCAGGAGGACCACTCCGAGGGAGAAGAGGTCGGAGCGTGCGTCCAGCGGCTGGAGCATGAGGTACTCCGGGGAGGAGTAGGCAATGTCCCCCTTGAGGAGAGGGCCTACCGTCGCCAGGCGCCCCTCCATCTTCGAGTAGGCGACGGCGAAGTCCGTGAGCTTGACGCGCCCGTGCGAGCCCAGGCGGATGTTCCGCGGGCCGACGTCCCGGTGGATGATGCCCAGAGGCCGGCCCTGGGCGTCCCGCTGCGTGTGCGCATAGTGGAGGGCATCCGCCACCTCGCCCACGACATAGGCCGAGAACTCTTCGGACATGGGCTGCGCCCGCATGGCCGTGAAGTTGAGCAGGGCCTCCAGGGAGATGCCCTCCACGTGCTCCATGACGACATAGGGTGAGCCCTCGTGCATGCGCACCAGGAACATCTGGGCGATGCAGGGGTGGTTGAGCTGGATGATGAGCTTGAATTCCTCCAGGAGCCGGGCGCGCTCGACCGCGTTGGAGGGCTCTCGCAGGCGTTTGATGATCACCGAACCACCCACGACATCCGCATAACGGCGGCGCGCGAGCAGCACCTCTCCATTGCTCCTGGCCCCCAGGTACCGGATGAGTTCGTACGAGGTGGCACCGGAGGAGAAGAGGATGACGGGTTTGGACGTGGGACGCTCAGGGGGTGAGGACATCTCGTGCACTCCTTGGATGGGCACGCGAATGGCCGCGCGTGTGACGGCGGGAGAGCAGGCCTACCTTATAGGTATGGTGTCCGGCATCCTACCAGAAAGCGCCTGCGTCCACGCATCATCCGTGCTGCCAGGTAGGATTGCCGGGAAGAACCTCATGAGTCACTACCCTACCAAGGGGGGCAGACATTCGCGGCCCTACCCCGGGGGCATGGCGGCGAACTCCGCGCCGGATAAAGAGAAAACGGCCCCCGCCGCAGCGAGAGCCGTTCCCCTCTCCTCAGTCCCTGGCCGGACGGCCCTCCTTCTGCGACGCGGCGTTGTCCTGCATCACGCGGGTATGGTCGCCCGTCTCGAGCTTCGGCTCGGCGCTGTCGTTGCTGAAAGCCCTCAGCACGAGCCAGTCGCCTGGGGTGGAGCTCATGCGCCGCTGGGCGACCGTGAGCTCTTCCTGCTCCTCACGCTCGCCGGGCCGCCCGGGCTCCACGGCCCGACAACCGCTTCACCCTCCCCCGTCCGTCCCTCCATCCGGGGGAGTACCGCCGTCGGTACAGAAGGGCGCTCCACCGGTGGCCCAGCGGCCGATGAGGGCGCGCTCCTGGGGCGTGGGCGCGGGCTGCCCCAGGGGAGGCATGTTCTGGAACCTCACGACGCGCAGATCGATGGTGGGGGCCATCTCCAGGGCTCCGACTTGAGTGCCCCCATCCGAGTTGTAGAAGTCCAGCCGGAAGCCATCGCGACCGCTGTTGGTGGTCTCAGGCCCGTGGCAGTTTGAGAGGCAATAGGTGGCCATGAGGGGCTGGATGTCCGCGCACCAGGTGGGCACGGGGCCCTGCGGGGGCTCTCCCCCATCCGAGATGTCGGGCAGTCCGAGCACCTCACAGGTGCGGCCTGCTCCCGGGCGCGCCGAGACACACACGTACGAGTCCGGGCAATCCTCCGCGATCTCGCAGCTCTTCCCGGCGAAGTCGGCCACCGAGACGACGCAGCCCACGACAACCAGGGCCGCGGAGACACACACACTGAAGACGGCTCTTTTCATGGTGGGCTCGGTTGTCTCCCGCATCAGGGAGTACCCCCGTCACAGAAGGGCGCGCCAACCGCTGCCCACCGGCCCAACAGCGCGCGCTGCGCATCGGACGGGGATGGGCTGTTCGCCGGAGGCATGGTCCGGATTTCGAAGGCGCGGTACCTGATGCGGCTGGCCATCTCCCTGGCGCCCTTCGGCTGCCCCGCATCGGGCTCGTAGTAGTCCAGCCGGAAGTCGTTCTGTCCGCTGTTGTTGGTCAGGGGCCCGTGGCAGTTCGCGGTGCAGTACCCATCCAGCACGGGCTTGATGTCCGCGCAGTACGTGGGCGGCACGCCTGCATCCGTGGGGCCCGCATCCGAGGCAGCCGGGCGCGGTGGGTAGATGATCTCGCAGAAGCGCTGGCCCTCCGGCCCCACGCAGGCGTAGGACTCGGGACACTCCGCGTCGAGCTGGCACGAGGTGCCCGCGAGCTCGTCCTGCGAGATGAGGCAGCCCGCCGCCGTCAGCACGGCCACGAGCGAGAGAAAGCCACCTGTCAGCCTTGCGTCCACGCGTCCTCTTCAGAAGTGGAAGGTGAGACTCGCCGCATCCGCGGCAGGCTCCGGAAGGAACTCCAGCAACAACCCGTAGGCGAGCGTGAGGCCCGCCACCCCATACATCACGTTCGCGGTGGCGGCGGCGGTGCGAGACCGATCCAGCGCGGCGCGAGACTCCCGGGCCGTCTCCAGGCTCTCCGCCCGCCGGGCCTCCCCCCGCGCGAAGTAGCTGAACCCCACTCCCCCCAGCAGCAGGACGCCGCCCGCGACGTAAGCGTAGCGGTGGCCCTGGATGAAGGGCTCCGGGGCGCGGGTGGGAGCATCCAACCCCGCGGGGGCGGCGGGGGCCGGGGCCGGCTTCGAGGCTGAAGCGGGGGCCTTGGGTTTGGCGGCGGCCGCCGGCAGGGCAAACGTCAACGCCAGGACGGAAGCGGCGATCCGGCTGCTAGCAGTGAGCATGGGGGTGAGTATAGCGGGGCATTCCCCCGCAGCAGCAGGTCCGTGCTCGTTGACAGGGAGGGTGCGCACTTGTAGTGCGTCGGCATCCAGGCAAGGAGCAGCCCACCGTGACGGTATGGGTCAACGGAGAAGCGCGCGAGCTGCCCGAGGGCACCACCCTCGCGGCGCTGCTCGAGTTACTGCGCGTAGGAGGACCGGGCGTGGCGGTGGAGGTGAACGCGGAGGTGGTCCGCCGCGCCAGGCATGCCGAGCACCACCTCCACGCGCAGGATCGCGTGGAGATCGTCACCTTCGTGGGTGGCGGCTAGGAGAGCACATGAGCACCCAGGACACCCCCTTCACCATCGCGGGCATCCCCTTCCAGTCGCGGCTCATCATCGGCACGGGCAAGTACCCGAGCTTCGAGGTGATGAAGCGCTGTCACGAGGCCTCCGGCGCGGAGATGGTCACCGTGGCGGTCCGGCGGCTGGATCTGGCGGCGCGCGGCGAGGCGTCGATGATGAGCTGGATCGACACCTCGCGCGTCCGTCTGCTGCCCAACACCGCCCTCTGCTACACCGCCGATGACGCGGTGCGCACCTGCCGGCTCGCCGAGGAGCTGGGCATGAGCAAGTGGGTGAAGCTCGAGGTGCTCGGCGACGAGAAGACCCTCTACCCGGACGTCGAGGAGACGCTGAAGGCCGCGCGCATCCTCGTCAAGGAGGGCTTCACCGTGCTGCCCTACACCACCGATGACCCCATCACCGCTCGCAAGCTGGAGGATCTCGGCTGCGCGGCGGTGATGCCCCTGGCAGCTCCCATTGGCTCGGGGCTGGGCATCCGCAACCCGCACAACATCCGCCTCATTCGGGAGATGGTGAAGGTCCCCGTCATCGTCGACGCGGGCGTGGGTACGGCCTCGGATGCGGCCATCGCCATGGAGCTGGGCGTGGACGCGGTCCTGATGAACACCGCCATCGCCGGCGCGAAGGAGCCGGTGCGCATGGCCATCGCCATGCGCAAGGCCGTGGAGGCGGGCCGTGACGCCTTCCTCGCCGGCCGCATCCCTCGCAAGGCCTACGCCACCGCCTCCAGTCCCCTCCAGGGGCTCGTCGAGTAGTGCCCGCGCTGCCTCGGCTGATCGTCATCACCGACTGGCGGCTCCCCCGGACGCGGCTGCTCTCGGCCCTGGAGCGGGCGCTGGAGGTGGGCCCCACGGTGGCCGTTCAGCACCGCCACCCGGACGCGCCCGCGCGCACCTTCCTGGAAGAAGCACGGCTGCTCGCGGCGCTATGCCAGGCACGCGGCAACCCGCTCTTCGTCAATGGGCGGCTGGACGTGGCGCTCCTGGTAGGCGCGCACCTTCACCTGCCGGCCAGGGGCCCCACGGTGGAGGACGCCCGTCCCTACCTGCCCGCGGGAAGGTGGGTGAGCGCCGCCGTCCATGACGCGGACGAGGCCCGGCTTGCCCGAGGCGCGGACCTGGCGCTGGTGAGCCCCGTATACGCACCGGGCTCCAAGCCAGGAGACAGCCGGGCTCCGCTGGGCCCGGAAGGCTTCCGAGCGCTGGCGGCGGCCCTGCCCTGTCCGGCGTTGGCGCTCGGTGGCATCACCCCCGAGAGGGCCTTCCTGCTTCCCGAGGCCCATGGGTTCGCGGTCATCTCCGCCATCCTCGAGGCGGAGGATCCGGCCGCCACGGCGCGGGCCCTGCTGGCGGCGGCAACGCGGGCTGTAGAGCCAGGGGCCCCCCTCCCGCCAGCCTCCCCCCGCCAAGAGAGGGCCTGAGTCGCGGTATGCTGCCGCCCCCGTGAGCTCCCCTACCAGCATCAAGGACCTGCGCCCGCTCGCCCTCGGCGAGCTCATCGACCGCTCCGCCACCTTCTGGCGGGCCCACCTCAAGCCGCTCTTCATGCTGTGCTTCGGCTTCGAGCTGATCAACTACATCCTCAGCAAGGGCGTCATCGTCGCCCTGGAGCGCAGCAATGCCCTCTTCCAGGGCCAGGAGGAGCTCCAGTCTCGGATGGAGGGCGATCCGACGAGCGTACTCGGTGATGTCAGCGTGATGATGCTGGCCTCCATCGGCCTCTGGTTCGTGCTCGTCTGGAGCTACTGGCTCGCGACCCTGGTCGTCGCCCGGTACGTGGTCCCCATCCAGCTCGGTGAGCCCGCGAGCCCGGCGGAGAGCCTGCGCCGAGGCTTGAGCCGGCTGGGCTCCCTCACCGGCGCCTACCTCCTCTCGAACCTCTGGGGCCTCGGCGTCAGCCTGCTGCTGGTGCTCCCCGGCGCCATCCTCGCCGGAGTGGGCGCGCTCATGGGCCGGAGCACCTCCAGCTCGGGCGTCGCGCTCCTGGGTGTCCTGCTGCTCGCCGGAGGCATGATCCTGGGCCTCCTCGGCGCGCTGGCCGCGCTCCTCTGGTACTTCCTGCGCTTTGCCCTCCTGGCTCAGGTGTTCGCCATGGAGGATCTGCCCGCCACCCGCGCATTCCGACGCTCGGGAGAGCTCATCTCCGGTCGCGTCCAGCCCGGCTTCATGGGCCGCGTCAAGGTCCGAGCGATGATCCTCTTCACCGCCATCTTCGGCATCCTCATCGCCGTGAGCTTCACCTTCAGCCTCCCGGCCTGGATCGTCCGCATGGCCTACGGCCACCTGACCGATCCCTCCGCCGCCGCGACCAACCCCATCCCCCAGCTCCTCCTCGTTCCCGTGGAGCTGTTCCAGGTGGTGGGACAGTCCCTCTTCACCCCGCTGGCGCTCGTCTTCTCCGCGATGTTCTACCTGGACATGCGGGTGCGCCGTGAAGGGCTGGATCTCGAACGCCGCCTCGACTCCCTCCGCCCCGCCGCATGACGTGGCCCCTCCAGACCTGAGCCCCGCGTGCTGACCCTCGCCCTCCCCCTGCTCCTTGCCGTGGTGCCGTGCACCGATCTGGAGGCGGACCTCCACCTCATCGAGGAGGCCTCGAAGAGCCGTCCCGACGAGCTGCCCTCCCTCATCGAGGATCTCGAGGGGAGCGCCGGAGGAATGCCGCTGCGCCCTGCCGGCAACCTCCCCGCCGAGCAGCTCGCCAGCGACGTGGCGGCCCGTCTGCGAGCGGCCTGCGAACTCCAGGAGGCGACGGCGCGCTCACAGGCCCCTCTGCCCGCGAGTGAGCCGGACCGGCTCCGCTCCATCCTCGACCGGGCCGAGTTCGCCCAGGCCCGCCAGCGCAACACCGATCTCCTCCAGCGCATCATCCGCCAGCTCGAAGACTGGATCATGCGCCTCTTCCAAGCCCGCGGCGCCGAGGGATACTCCGCCACCGCGCGCGCGGTAGTGCTGGGACTGGCCCTCGCGGTGTTGCTCGGGGGGCTCTTGCGCTTCCTCCGCTCGCGCCGTCCCGCCGCGGCCCAGCCCTCGTCCAGGGAGGAAACCACCGCGCCGCTCGAGCTCGACTCCCCACGCGAGCACCTCCAGCGCGCCCAAACAACGCTCGCCTCGGATACCCGCGAAGCCATCCGCCAGGGCTTGCTGGCCCTGCTCTCCACGCTGGAAGAGCGACAGCTGGCCCGACCCGATCGCGTGAAGACGAACCGCGAGCTCGCCGCCGAGCTGCCAGATCGTGGGGCTCCCGCCCTCCTCGTCCAGGAGGTGGAGCGGCTGGTGCGCTGGTACGACCGCACCTTCTACTCGCTGTCTCCCGTACCTCCCGAAGAGGCCGCGCGCTTCGTGGCGGACGTGGAGCGCCTGCATGCCTCACCGCCGGGAGGGGTGGCATGAAGAACCTGCGCCCCCTCCTCTTCTTCGGAGTCCTCATCGCCGTGGCGGCGGCGCTGGGGCTGGCAGCGCGGCAGGCACCGCCGCAGTCCACCCTCCCTTCCGTGGACAACCCAGGCCCGCTCGGGCTGCGCGCGCTCTACCTCTATCTGCGCGAGGGCGGTGCCGACATCGCCGCTCACCGTGACTCTCTGGAGACCCTGCCCTCCCAGCTCCGGACCGTCGTCATCGCGGCGCCTCAGGCCCGGGCCGTGTCCTCCGCGGAGGTCGAGCAACTGCAGCGCTTCGTGCGCGCCGGAGGAACCCTCGTCCTGCTCACCTCGCGGGAGAAGGAGAAGGGCCAGCCGGCGCTGGAACAGTGGCTGGAGTTGGAGCGGGGCTCCTTGCTGCCCGCGAGCTCACGCGGCCTCCCTGACGGTGCTCAGGATCTCGCCGGAACCACCGTGCAGGTGTGGCTCCCCGCGGGCGCGGCGCGCGGCCTGAGCGGGCTCCGGGTTTCACGCGACCTGGGCGTCACCGTGGGACTGCCAGAGGCCGTGCCCCTCGCGGGCCTGGAGGACACCATCGCGCTGTGGCGGCTCGGCCTGGGCCAGGGCGAGGTGTACGTCGCGGCGGGCCCGGACCTGGCGGAGAACCGGCGGCTGGAGCTGCTGGACAACCTGCGCTTCTGGGACGCGCTCGCCGCCCGGGGCCCCCTGGCGTTCGACGAGTTCCACCACTCGGAGGCGCCCCCGCCACCTCTCTCACGGGGCCTCTGGGTATTCGCGCTCCAGTGCCTGGCCGTGGGGGCGCTCTATGTCTTCGCCCGGGGAACCCGCTTCGGCGCACCGCGGCCCCAACTGCCGGAGCGGCACCGCTCGGCGCTCGAGTACGTGCAGGCCCTGGGCTGGCTCGCGCGCCGAGCCAGGGTGGAGCGCGAGCTGCTGCCCGAGATGGCCCGACACCTGCGCCAGCTCATGCAAGACCGGCTGGGCATCCCCCTCGCGCTCTCCGAGGAGGAGGCCGCCCGGATGCTGGAGCAGCGCTGCGGCGTTCCTCCCTCACACTACCTGGAGGCACGCGCGGAGCTGGCGCGGACGCTGGACCAGCGAGACATCTCCCCGAAGGACTATTCCCGCGTGGCGGCCCGGTATGCGCGGCTGGAGTCCGTCATCACCGGCCGCGCCTCCACTGACACCGCCTGAGCCCACGCCTCCCGGAGCGCGCTACAGGCTCCGGCCTGCCTTGATCATCGCCTCGCCCACGTGGGCGCGGAGCTCCTCGACGCGGGCCTCCCAGCTCTCGTGGAAGATGCGCTCGGCGCGCTCGCGGCTGGGGCCCGCGCCCTCGGCGAGGCACTCGTCCACCTCGCGCACGAAGTCCTCCGTGGAGGTGGCCAGCCTGCACAGCCCCACCTTGCGCACCTCGGGGATGTCCGTGGACACCACGGGGAGCCCGGCGGCCAGGTACTCGCGGACCTTCAGCGGGTTGGCGTTGAGGGTCAACTCGTTGACCTTGAAGGGCATCAGGGCCAGATCGAACGCGCGGCAATAGCCCGGCAGGCGCGTGTACGGCTTGCGCCCCAGCAAGTGGATGTTGGGCACCACCTTCATCGCGGCCACGTCGCAGTCCGGCGCCACCTTGCCGATCAGGACGACGGAGCCCTCCGGGTGCGCCTTCGCCGTGGCGATGATCGCCGCTTGATCCACCCAGTCCGCCACCAACCCGAAGAAGCCGATGATGGGCCTGGGCAGGCGGGCGATGTCCTCTGGGATGGCGGTGGCCGGATCGCACGCCTTCACGAAGTGCTGGAAGTCCACGCCGTGGCGCACCAGCACGGTGCGCGGGTTCACCTTCGCCTTGTTCTCGCGCAGGCGCTCAGCGGAGGTGATCACCAAATCCGCCCTCTGCAGCAGCCGCTCCTCCAGCTCCGCGATGTGGCGCCCGTTCGTGTCACTGAACGCGGAGAACTCGTCCACGCAGTGGTAGACGACGAGCTCCTCGCCCAGCGTGCCCGACACGGGCGCGGAGGCCGGCAGGAAGGACCAGGAGATGGGCCGCTTGAAGTGGAGCCTGCGCATCGCCTGCTTCACCTGGAGCCGCAGCAGCTCGCGGTTCGCGGCCCGCACCACCTCCGAGCCGTAGAACGGGAGGGCCAGCGGCGCCAGCACGAAGAGGTTGGGCTCCACCTCGCGGAGGCCCTCGGTGAAGGAGGACAGCTTCCTCCAGATGCGCTGAAGATCGTGCGCGTTCGCCTTGGGCGCGCGGTTGCCAATGCTGTTGACCCACAGCACGCGGTTGTCCCTCGAGAGGATCCGCATGATGTGGACCTTGGACAGGGGATCCCCATCCCAGTCGTTGGAGAAGACCACCAGGTCCCGTCCTCGCAGGGCCCGGCGTGCCAGATCCATGTCTTCGCTGCGCCGCATGTCCCGTCTCCTGTGTGGAAGGCCAGAGAGCGCCGCTCAGGCCTCAGCTGGCCACCCTGGACCGCGCGCTCCCGAGCCGCGACGCCGACAGCTCCTCGTACAGCCCCAGCATCACCGGCCCCGCATCCGGCGAGGCCACCGACACCGGCCCCTGGGCCAGCGCCTGCCTCACCCGCTGCGCGAGGTCCGGCGCATGGCCGGCCCGGAAGAGGTACGTCCCCTCGGGCCTGGCGCACGCATCGCTGGCCACGCAGGGCACGCCCAGCGCCAACGCCTCGCGCACGGAGATGGCATCCCCGTCATGAGTCGTGGGACGGACGAACGCGTCGCACCGCGACAGCAGGGCGAGCGCCTCCTCATGCTCCAGCTCGCCCAGGTCCTCCAGGTGCGCCGCCACCCGGGCCTCGCGAGCATCCCGCGCGAACTCCGGAGAGCGCGTCCCCGGGCCGAAGACCGCGAGCCCCACCTCCGGCAGCTCGTCCGCGATCAGCCGGAGCGCGCGGAACATCACCATCCGCCCATAGATGGGCGAGGGGTGATGCGCCATCGCCAGCAGCGGCTTGCGCCGGGTCCGGGCCCGCTCCACCGCGTCCGTTACCAGCCCTGGCCGCACCTGCGAGGCGCAGAACGCCGGGTGGACGAGGATCTTCCCCGCCGGTACGCCGCAGCCAACGAGCGCTCCCTTCACCGCCTCCGATACCGCGATCACTTGCGAGTAACCGACGAGCGCCGCCCGGGCGAAGGCCCGGTGCGCCGAGGAGGCCGCCAGGAAGTCCGGCAGCACCCCCGAGTGCAGGGTGATGAGGCGGGGTGAACGGGGCGCCGGGAGGCCAGCCGCGACGGCCAGCATCCAGGACTTCGGGTTGTTGCCGCTGGTGTGGACGTGCACCGTCCACCCAGCGCTCAAGAATCCCGCGAGCCGCAGGCCGAACTGCGCGAGGGAGCGGACTGGGGTGACGTCCGGAGCCGGCCGGCCGCCCTTGCCAATATCCAACACCTTCGCCTCGACGCCACGCTCGCGTAGAAATCGATGGAGCTGCTGAACGTGAATCGCCACACCGCCATGGGGCGGTGGGTAGTCGCCAACGAGGAGCACTCGCATGACGCTGGGACCTCCCGGCTACTGGAGCGCGGTGTGGGTGGCCCGGCCTTGAACCTGCCGGAGGGGCAGCAACCCCATCTCAATCTGGTAGGTCGTGAGCGGATCCGGATCCTTGCGGATCTCGCGCGCCGGCACTCCCGCGACGACCGTGGCCGCCGGCACATCCTTGAGGACCACCGCGTTGGCGCCGATCACCGCGAAGTCGCCGATGTGGATGTTGCCGAGGATCTTCGCCCCCGCGCCGATGCGGACATAGTCCCCGATGACCGGCGCACCCTCAATGCCCGAGCGTCCGCCGATGGTCACCTGCTGGGAGATGAGGCAGTGGCGCCCCATCTTCGTCGCCTTGTGGATGACGACTCCGATGCCGCCATACCCGAGCTGCGTGCCTTCACCGAGCTCCGCCTCGTACGGGATGTACGAGCTGTGCAGATAGTAGATGGCCTTGCGCAGCAGATCCGGAACCAGCGGAACTCCGCGCTGGTGCAGCCTGCGCGCGAGCCGATACAGCGACATCCCGTCCACACCCATTGCTCCCTCCCCATCAACCCGTGGACCGGAAGCTAGGTACCCACCCCTGAGGAAGGAAGTCCTCCCCAGGAGTCCGGTCCCCCTCACTCATGCCGCCCCGCGGGACCGCATGGCCGCGAGGACGCGCAGCGGCCGGACCCCGGTGGCGTACAGCACCGCCACGTATCCAATGCCGAACAGCACTCCGGCGACGGTCAGCGGGAGCAAGCGCCAGAAGAAGCCCTCGGGCAGCTCGTCCCAAGTGCCCAGGCTCCCCGCGCGCAGCGCGAAGATGCCGGCCCCCGCCGCGACGGCCGCCAGGGCCGCCTTGCCCAGCTCGGACCAGGGGAGGACGTCCCGGATCCGCAGCCGCCGCTCCGGCGTGGACAGCGCCGCGGGCACGCGCGCCAGCAGCGTCACCTTGCCCACCAGCTCCGCCACCGCCCAGGAGACGATGCCCCCCTTCATCCCAAAGTGACGCACGCCCAGCCAGACGAGCGGCACCGTCACCACCGCCTTGATGAGGTACGAGACGAAGATGGAGCGCGTGTACCCCCTGGCGCGCAGCACGCCATCCATCGGCAGGATGGACATCACCACGCCCAGCACGCTCACTCGGAAGATGGGCACCGCGGGGTGGAACTTCGCGCCAAAGAGCGCGCCGATGAACTCGGGCGCCGCGGCGAAGAGGAACGCGGCGAACGGCAGGAACACGAAGGAGAGCTTGCCCGCCGCCTCGCGGAAGGCCCCCACCGCCTCCTCCAGCCGGCCCTCCTTCTCCAGCTCGCCCAGGCGCACCATCAGCACCTCGCTCGTGGGCGTATAGAGGAGATCCACCACCGGGAGCTGGAAGCAGCCCACCCGGTAGAGCGCGTACAGCGCCGGAGCCACCGCCCCCGCCACCACGAACAGGTGCGCGTTCTGCTGGGGAATGGAGAGCGCCATGGCCGCGCCGAACGGGGCCGCATACACCAGCTGCTCGCGCAGCAGCCCTCCGCTCACCAGCGGCCCGGTAGTACCCCGAAGCGCGATCAGCCAGGCCGCCAGGTAGCGCAGGCCGGCGAGCCCCGCCACCGCCATCATCATCCCGTGCAGGGAGGCCCCCAGCAGGCATGGCACCACCATGGCCGCCGCCCGCAGGCTGTCCGACACCAGGTACGCCACGGCGGACTGCCGGGTGCGCCCCTGGCTGGTGAGGGACACCTCCAGCGGGAACGCCCCCATGGTCAGCGCGGTGTAGAGCGCCAGCTCCACCTGGTACTCCAGGAGCGCGGGGTTGGAGAACAGCCTCGACACCGGCTCCAGCAGCCAGAACACCAGCCCCGCCCCCGTCACCCCCGCCAGGGACATGAGCAGCATCGTCTGCCCCAGGTAGGGCCGCTTCTGCTCCACCCGAGGCAGGAAGTAATACAGGCTCTGCACCACGCCGAACGGCAGGACGTAGGCGAGCGTCGCGGTGATCAGGAAGAGCTGGTAGTACGTCCCATACTCCTCGAGGCTGAGCACCCGCGCGAGGACGAGCGGAATGGACAGCGTCAGCACGGCGGTGAACAGCCGGGCCAACACCAGGGGACCGGCCTTGCCCAGGAACGACGCGGGCGAGGCCGGCACCGAGGAGGTGCTCACGTAGGCTCCCCCTTCGGGCCGAAGCCTTCGCTCCGGCCGAGCAGGCGACTGGCGGCGACCGCCGCGGATGAGTGCGTGCGCCTGCCCGGCACCGGGCGGCTCATGCCCAGCACACCGAAGCAGTCGTCGAGCTGGCACCCGGTGAGCGCTGCCGAGTATTCCCCGAGCACCCCGATGCTGAAGTTCTCCCACAGCACCTTGCGCTTGAGGGTGAACGGATCCCCACCGATGCGGTTGGGCAGATCCTCGGTGGTGACGCCCGAGCGGAACCCGTTGGCCTTCAGGACGGCGATGATCTCGTCCGAGTACCAGCCATTGCAGTAGGCGAAGTCCCTCACCTGGATCTGCACCTCTCGCTCGATGGCGAGCTTGGACTCGACGATCTCCCGCGTGACGACCTCGGGCGGCTCCAACGTCAGCACGGTGTGCCCCAGCGTGTGGGCGCCGAACTCGAAGCCGTCCCGCGCCATGCGGCGCACCTCGTCCCAGCTCATGAGCTCGCCCTGCTCCGGCAGCAGGTCCGGGCCGCCGCCCAGCTCCTGCTCGAGCGCCTCGATGAGCTCCAGGAGCACGCCCGCCGGGTGCTCTCCGATGAAGTCATCCAGCGCCGCCGAGAGCGGCTTCTTCCCGGAGAAGACAGGCCCGAGCAGCTCCAGCGCCGGCCCCGGCAGCGCGCTGAAGTACGGCCGGAACCCCCGCTGCCCGGCGCGGAGCACCAGGTGGAAGAGCCGGTCGTGGTTGAAGCGCCGATTCGTGCCGATGAAGTCCGTCGGCAGGTAGATGATGGCCGGCACGCCCATCCGCCTCAGCAGCGGGTACGCGTACCGATACACGTCCCGGTACCCGTCATCGAAGGTGACGACGCACAGATCCCGCTTCGCCACCCTGCGCCCGGTCATCACGCCCACTGCATCACCGATGCTGGCGAACTCGTAGCCTGCCGCGGCGGCCTCCTCCAGGTGCCGCCGCAATGTCTCCTGCGAGATGAGCAGCCCCGGAATGGAGCGCTGCATCTCACCCGTGAGATCCTCAACCACCCGGTGGTAGCTCACGATGAGGATGCGCCTTCCTCCCGACTGGCTCCGGCGGTACGCCGCCATTGCCTTGCGCATCCCGCTGTAGTGAAGCACCCCGGCGGCCGCTACCTTGACCACCCTCCGCGCCAACCGACCCGCCCCCATGACCTCCCCCATGTGCAGAGCAACTCCTGCCTGCCCGGAATGCACGGGGGATGCCAGGGCCAAAGCCAGCGGATAGGGCCCTCTGCACCGGCCGGCGGGAAAGCCAGCCTGAAGTTCCTGGAACAAATGGGCCCAGCGGGAGAAAAATTTTCCAGATCCCAAGAACACGTTCCGCGCGCGCCGGCCCCCCCTCCTCAGCGTAGAGTGTGCGCCGTATGACTCTGCCACTCGCCGGCCTGCTCCTCCTGCTGTCCACCGCCGCTGGCGCGCAGCCCGCCGCCACGCCCCCGGCCACTGCGCCGCTGTCCTCCCCTCCCCTGCCCTCGGGCTCGGATCCGTGCGCCGCCACCGAGGCCGACTACAACGAGGCCTTCGACGCGCTCGTGCGAGGAGAGGATGAGCAGGCGCTCGCGGCCCTCGAGCGCGTCCTGGCCTCCTGCCCCACCCACCCGTACGCGACCGAGTTCGCCCGGCTCGCGCGGAGCCGGCTCAACCCTGGAGCGAAGCTGGCGGAGGCGGCCCTGCTCGGCCCGGAGAAGCCCTCGGGCTTCGCGCGGGGGAGCCTGGTGGTGTGGCAGACGCTCCACGGCGGGGCGCAAGGAGCCCTGCTGTGCGCGATCGTCGACTGCGATGGCCGAGTCGTCCTCGGCGCCTCGCTCGCGGGAGCGGCCCTGGGCGCCACGGCTTCATGGCTGCTGACCAACGAGGGGATCACCTCGGGCCAGGCGGCGGTGATCAACTCGGGGACGACCTGGGGCGTCTGGTACGGCATCGCCGCGCTCTCGATCTTCGACATGGGCGACGAGGCCGCGCTCGGGACCGTGATGGCCAGCATGGCGGGCTTCACGGTGGCGGGCGTCGCCCTGTCCCACTTCACCACCCCCAACGCGGGCCAGGTCTCCATGGCCAACTCGGGCGGCCTGTGGGCGGGCGTGGTGTCGGCGCTCTTCCTCATCACGGTAGATGACGGGGACACGGCGACCTTCTTCGGCATCGAGTCAGTGGTCACCGGAGCGGGCCTCCTCACCTTCGCGCTCCTCTCCCAGTCCTTCCCCGTGTCCCGCGGCCGGGTGCTGCTGATCGACTCGGGCGGCATCCTCGGCGGCCTGCTGGGCGCGGCCACCGTGGCCCTCTTCGGTGGGGAGAGCGATCCCATCGCGATCGGCGCCGGGATCGGAGCGCTCAGCGGCCTGGGCCTCACCACCTGGATCACCCGCGACTTCGATGATCCCTCGCCCTCCAGCCCCCAGGTGACGCTCGCGCCCACCCTCATGGGCCGTGAGGGTGCGGGCCTGGTCCTGGGAGGGCGCTTCTAGCTGGCCCTCCCGAGAGCAAGGGGGCAGCCAGCGACAAGCCGGCTTTCACTGGAGAAAGGCGCGGTTTCCGGTTACGAACGCTTCCCTCGATGCAAGCCCCCGCCCCCGCCTCGCCTCCCGCGATCGCACTGCACGACGTGAGCAAGCGCTATGGGCGCCACTGGGCCCTGGCGCGCCTCACCTACTCCCTGCCGCCTGGCCGCTCCCTGCTCCTCACCGGCCATAATGGCTCCGGGAAGACCACCCTGCTCCGCCTGGTGGCCACCGCCCTGAGCCCCACGGCCGGACACATCGAGGTGCTCGGGCGGAACACCGTGAGCGACCGTGACACCGTGCGTCAGAACATCGCGCTCCTGTCCCACGCCAGCTTCCTCTACGAGGATCTCACGGCCCAGCAGAACCTCACCGTGCTTGCCCGCCTGCTGGGGCTGCCCTCTCCCACGGACGTGGCCAACGAGTTGCTGACGCGGGTGGGCCTCACGCGCCGCACCCAGAGCCCCGTGCGCCAGTTCAGCGCCGGCATGCGCAAGCGCCTGGCCATCGCGCGGCTCTTGATGAAGGCGCCGAGCCTGGCGCTGCTGGACGAGCCCTTCGGGGAGCTGGATCCGTCCGGCATCCAGGCCATGGAGACCATCATCGGCGAGCTGAAGGCCTCGGGCGTCACCGTCATCCTCGCCACCCACCTCATCGAGCAGGGGCTGTCCCTGTGCGAGGAGCGCCTCCACCTCAGCGAAGGCCGGGCGGTGGCCGCGTGAAGCGCCCCGCCCCCATTGGCCTGTTCCGGGCCGCCTTCGTCCTGCTGGGAAAAGATCTTCTTATCGAGTGGCGCACCCGCGCTCGCCTCAACGCGCTGGTCTTCTTCTCGCTCTCCACGCTGCTGCTCTTCTCCTTCGCGCTGGGCCCGGACACCAAGCTGCTCGAGCGCAATGCGGGCGGCTACCTGTGGCTGGCCATCCTCTTCGCCAGCACCCTCTCCATGGGAGAGTCCTTCCGGATCGAGTACGAGAACGCCTGCCTGGATGGCCTGCGGCTGGCCCCTGCGGACGCGCGCGCCATCTTCCTGGCCAAGGCCATGGGCAACACGCTGCTGCTCGTCGCGCTCGGCGGCCTGCTCATCCCCGTGATGGTGGCCCTCTACGGGGTGAAGGTGGTGCTGGGTGTCGGCCCGCTCCTGGCCACGCTGGCGCTCGGGTGTATGGCGCTCGCCGCCCCGGGGACCGTGTATGCAGCCATCGCCAGCAACGCACGCGCGAGGGACGTACTGCTACCTCTGCTATTGTTCCCGCTGATTGTTCCCGCCCTGCTGGCCTCGGCCAAGGCGATGATGCTGGTGCTCCAGGGAGACCCGATGAATCAGCTCAACTCATGGTTCGGTCTGCTGGGCGGGTTCAACCTGATCTACTGGGGCCTGGGCTTCGCCCTCTTCCCCCGAGTCATCGAGGACTGATCATGGGCAAGTTCTTACGAATGGCATTGCCACCCATCGCGCTGGGGCTGCTGGTGACGGGCCACTACATCGGCCTGGCCGTGGCCCCTCCGGATCGCGAGATGGGAGACGTGCAACGCATCATGTACGCCCACGTCCCCGCGGTGTGGATCGCCCTGATGGCGCTGACGATCAACTTCATCTGCTCGGTGGTGTACCTGTTCAAGCCGAGCTGGAAGACGGACTCGCTGGCGGAGGCCTCCGCCGAGGTGGGGCTGCTGTTCGGCACGGTGGGCGTGCTGCTGGGCGCCATCTGGGGCCGGCCCACCTGGGGCGTCTACTGGACGTGGGATCCCCGGCTGACGACGGCGGCCATCCTGCTGGTGTCCTACATGGGCTACATGGCGCTGCGCCGCTTCGTGGAGGATCCGGAGAAGCGCGCGGTGTGGAGCGCCGTGGTGGGCATCATCGCCGCGGTGGATCTGCCCATCATCTGGTACTCGGTGAAGTGGTGGCGCAGCCTGCACCAGGTGCAGTCCTCTCCGAAGACGGTGGATCCGGAGATGGTGCTGCCGCTGCGCATCAGCGCCTTCGCCTTCCTGGCCTTCATGATCCTCTTCATCCTCCACCGCTACCGGATCGCCCTGCACGAGCGGCAGGCGGAGGTGGCCCTGCCTGACGCGCTGCCCACGGACGGCCCTCAGGCCAACCGCACCCCGGGGGTGGTGTGATGAGCGCGCTGATGACGCTGACGGTGCTGGCCCAGGCGGCCGCGGGAGAGGTCGGCAGCGGCCGCATCCAGGGCGGCTGGGGCTATGTCTGGGTCAGCTATGGCATTACCTGGGGCGCGTTCGCCCTGTACTCGCTATCGCTGTGGCTGCGGCGCCCGAAGAACTCGCCTGCTGGACCGAAGGAGTAAGCCATGACACCTGTCGCGCGTAACCGCCTCATCCTCGTGGGGGCCCTGTTGGTGGCCGGCGCCGGCCTGGCCGTGGTGGCCTTCGGCAAGATCGGCGACAACCTCGTCTACTACTGGAGCCCCGCGGAGATGCTGGGCCAGGGGGAGAAGGCCTACGGCCCCACCATCCGCCTGGGCGGCGTGGTGAAGCCCGGCTCCATCCAGTGGAACGCCGAGCACACCACGCTCCACTTCCACGTGGCCACCGATCACACGCCGGGCTCCGCCAGCGTGCTGGTGCGCTCCACCGAGGTGCCGCCGCAGATGTTCCGGGACGGCATTGGCGTAGTGGTGGAGGGCACCTTCGACAAGTCGCAGGTGTTCGCCTCCAACCGGCTGATGGTGAACCACTCCAACGAGTACCGCGCGCCCAAGCCGGGCGAGGAGCCGCGCAAGTGGCAGGAGACCGTCGAGGGCTCCACCACCGCGTCGGCCACGGGGGCGCAGTGAACGCAACGATTGGATACGGGCTGGTGCTGGGCGCGGTGGCGTGCGCCGCGTTCGGGGCCGTGGTCGGCCTGGTGAGCGGGCTGCGCCGCAACGAGGCGGGCTCGCCGTGGGTGATGCGCGCGGTGTGGGGCTTCTTCGCCTGCATGGCGGGCTCCAACCTGACGATGGTGTACGCGCTGCTCACCGACGACTTCAGCATCAAGTACGTGGCCCAGGTGGGCAGCCGCGCCACCCCCACCGTCTTCAAGGTGGTGTCGCTGTGGAGCGCGCTGGAAGGCTCCATCCTCTTCTGGGGCATCATCATGGCGTCCTTCGTGTTGGCGTTCGCGCTGGCGCACCGGGATGAGCACAAGCGCTACATGTCCCTGGCGCTGGGCACCATGCTGGCGGTGGGCGTCTTCTTCTCCTTCCTGATCGCCGGGCCGGCCAACCCCTGGCACACGCTGTCGCCGGTGCCGCCGGACGGGCCGGGGCCCAACCCGCTGCTGCAGAACCACATCCTCATGGTCATCCACCCGCCCATGCTCTACCTGGGCTACGTGGGGATGACGGTGCCCTTCGGCATCGCCGTGGCGGGGCTGCTGCGCGGGGAGATCGGTGATGCGTGGATGGCGCCCCTGCGGCGCTGGACGCTGCTGGCGTGGACGTTCCTCTCCGTGGGCATCATCCTGGGCTCGTGGTGGGCGTACGCGGTGCTGGGCTGGGGCGGCTACTGGGCATGGGATCCGGTGGAGAACGCCTCGTTCCTGCCGTGGCTGACGGCCACCGCCTTCATGCACTCCACCATGGTCCAGGAGCGCAAGCAGATGCTGCGGCTGTGGACCATGAGCCTGGCCCTGGGCAGCTTCATCCTCACCATCCTGGGCACGTTCATGACGCGCTCGGGCATCTTCAACTCGGTGCACTCCTTCACCCAGTCGGACATCGGGCCCACCTTCCTGGTGTTCATCGCCATCCTGCTGGTGCTCTCCATCGGCCTGCTGGCCACGCGCGGGCACCTGCTGGTGGCCCAGGGCCAGATCCACTCCGTGCTCTCGCGCGAGACGAGCATCCTGGTGAACAACCTGGTCTTCGTGGCCATCACCTTCACGGTGCTGCTGGGCACGCTCTACCCGCTCATCTCCGAGGCGGTGCGCGGCGTGCGCGTGAGCGTGGGCGAGCCGTACTTCAACAAGATGGCGGTGCCCGGCGGGATCGCCGTGCTCTTCCTGATGGGTGTGGGGCCCATGCTGCCGTGGGGCACCCCGGACAAGGCGGCGCTGAGGCGGCAGTTCATCATCCCCGCCTCGGTGGGCCTGGTGGTGGCGCTGGCGTGCTACGTGGCGGGGCTGCGCGGCTTCTACCCGCTGCTCACCTTCGGGCTGGCCAGCTTCGCCACCGTCATCACCCTGCGCGAGCTGGTGGCGCCGGTGCGCGTGCGCATGAGCGAGCGCAAGGAGGGGCTCCTCACCGCCGTCGTCCAGAGCGCCTCCAAGGCTCGCCGGCGCTTCGGCGGCTACGTGGTGCACCTGGGGATCGTCATCATCATCGTGGCGGTGGCGGCCTCGTCCGCCTACGTGCAGCACACCTCCGGCACGCTGCGCGTCGGGCAGACGCTGACGCTGGGCGGCTACCAGCTGGAGTACCTGGGCGTCTCGGAGGGCCAGGAGCCCCACCGCACCTATATGGCGGCGCGCGTGAAGGTGACGACGCCGGGCGGCGCGGTGCAGGAGTTCCAGCCGCGGCTCAACTACTACGAGCGCAGCACGGATCCCATCGGCACCCCCGCGGTGCGCGAGTCGCCGAAGGAGGATCTCTACATGTCGCTGATGGCCTTCTCCCAGGGAGGCGCCACGGCGAGCCTCAACGTGTGGGTGTTCCCGCTGGTGGGGTGGATCTGGTACAGCATCCCCGTCCTCGTGCTGGGCTCGCTCATCGCGCTGTGGCCTTCTCGGCGGCGGGTGGCGGTGGGCGCGAGCGCTCCGGCCACGGGCGCCGCGCCGCCGGTGCCGGGCAGTGACATGAACCGGGGTGCCGCATGAAGCGGTGGGGAATCACCTTGAGCGCCGTCGCCCTCTGCGGGGCGCTGCTCTACGTGCTGCTGCAGGGCTTCGGGCGCAACCCGCACGAGGTGCCCTTCATGCTGTCGGGCAAGCCCGCCCCCTCCTTCACCCTGCGCGCGCTGGACAGCGGCAAGGCGGTGAGCCTGGAGCAGTTCCGCGGCCGCCCGGTGGTCATCAACTTCTGGGCCTCCTGGTGCGGGCCCTGCCGGATGGAGCACCCGGTGCTCGAGTGGGGCGCCCGGGAGTTCGGCGGGCAGGCCCAGTTCCTGGGCATCGTCTTCGAGGACACCGAGGACAACGCGCGCCAGTTCCTCCAGCAGCTGGGGGCCAGCTTCCCCCAGCTCATCGATCCGCGCTCGCGCGTGTCGGTGGACTACGGCGTGGCGGGCGTTCCGGAGACGTACTTCGTGGACGCCAACGGGGTCATCCTGGGCAAGCACGTGGGCCCCATCGATCCCCAGTCGCTGGCCAACCGCATCCGGGAGCTGAGCGCGAGCGGGACAGCCGCCACCACGGCCCGGCCCTGAGCCCTTGAAGCTGTCAGGTCCGTGCCCCGGGCGTTGGCACGGACGGAGGTAGACGAGTCATGCATCAGTGCCCGGAGTGTGGCGAGGTCGCGGCGGAGCCCAGGCTGCGCTACTGCGAGCACTGCGGGGCGCGCATGCCCGAGTTCAAGCCCGCCGCCCTGGTGTCCGCTGAAGGCGCGGCGGGCCCCGGCGGCGCCGCGGCGCTCCCTCCACCGAAGCCTGCCTACACCGGGCCGAAGTGGCTGGCGCCTGTGCCGGCGCACTCGCCCACCGCGCTGGGCGTGATCCTGCACCTGGTGGCGCTGGCGCTCTCCATCATCCCCACCCTGGCCGGCGTGGGCCCGTTCTGGGCGCTCGTGATGGCGGTGGGCGGCGTGCTCGTCATCGCGCGGGAGTACCGCGCGTCGAACGAGGTGCAGCCGCTGGTGGAGTGGATCCCGAGCACGCTCCACCCGCCCTTCGTGCCGGCCGCGTACTCGGCGCTGGCGTTGGGGCTCTCGCTGCACATGATGCAGCTCAGCATCCAGCCGGTGCTGTGGCTGCTGGGCACCCTGCTGGTGGTGAATGACCAGTGGCTCAAGGTGTTCGCCGGTCCGAACGGCTACGCCAGGAACTTCAGTCCCCGGCAGCTGGTGCGCGTGCCGAGGGTGGTCGGGTTCGCGGGCATCATGCTGTGCCTGCTGTCGCTCTTCTTCACGTGGACGATCGAGGGCGAGGTCCCTCGCGTGCGCGCCTTCGCGCCCTCCGCGCAGGTTCGCCCTCCGGACGTGAAGCTCCCACCCGCCGACGTCGTCTATGGCGGCGCGGGCGGGCTGCCCACCTCGGGCCTGGAGCTGCCCGTGTCCTCCACCATGGTGCTCGGGCTGTGGGGGCTCCTGATCCTGCTGATGCTCAGGCGCAAGGTGGCGCGGCCCGTGTGGCTGCGCTTCGTCCCGGCTGGCTTCACGGTGATCTCCGTCGCCTGGGCGTTGGTGAACATGCGCCTGAAGCCAGGCCCGGTCATGTTCGTCGCGGGGCTGATCCCCATGGGCCTCATGGCGGTGCTCCAGGCCGCCGGCCGCGAGGATCTGTACGCCGAGGAGGAGGAGGCCCCTGTCGCGGCCACGCGCACCCAGGAGGAGCTCCCCGTGCGGATGTCCGATCCTGAGATGCGGGATGACTCCAACACCGAGCCCGCGAACTTCTCCAGAGGGGGCCCGCCGGGCTGAACAGCCCTCCCCGACGCCACCTCCCACGGCCACGCTCCTCCACTCCTGCCAGGCGGACAGGGGCTGACTGGGAAGATGGCCGCAGCGGTGACGGTTTCGCTGTGCAACACTGCGCCTTGGCGCTAGGTAGGTCCGCCCCCGGTGCCCTGAATGACTGCTGCCCTCCTCTCTCTCGCTCTCGCCGCCGGACTCATGACCGGCCAGTACGCTCCCCAGCAGGCCGGGAGTGATCCCCTCGCGCCGGCCCTCGAGGCCCGCGTGCAGAAGCTCGGCAAGGAGCTGCGCTGCGCCGTGTGCCAGGGCGTCTCCATCGCCGACAGCCCGGCCTCCATGGCTCGCGCCCAGCTCGACATGGTGCGAGAGCTCGTCTCCCAGGGGAAGTCCGACCAGGAGATCATCGACTACTTCGTGGCGCGCTACGGTGAGTGGGTGCTGCTCGAGCCCACACGCGAGGGCTTCAACTGGCTCGTCTGGCTGGGCCCCCTCCTCCTCGTCGCGGGCGGCGCCTTCGTCATCCTGAGGCAGATCAAGCAGCCCCCGGCGTCCGCCGGTGCCACCCCCGCGCCTCCCACCCCCGCCCCCGAGGCGGAGGATCCCTACCTGCAGGCCGTCCGCCGGGAGCTGGAATAATGACGCAGCAGACCAACTGGTTGCCCGGGATCATCGCCCTCGCGATCTCCCTCCTCTGCGGGATCACCTACCTGCTCCTGCAGCGGCGCAAGGGCGGCGCTCCCTCCTCGCCCGAGCCGCAACGAGACGGCGTCCTGGATGATCTCGATCGGCGGGCGCAGTCGCTCATCGAGCAGCTCAAGGAGCTGGTGGCGGACAAGCACAACCTCTCTCCCGAGCAATTCGAGGCGGAGAAGTCCCGGCTGGAGCGCGAGGCCGCGGCGGCCCTGCGCGCCCGGGATGAGTACCGCCAGCAGCGCAAGCCCGCGACGAGCGGCACCCCAGGCGCGGCGGCACCGGCCCCCGCGGCGGCACCGGCCCCGACGGGCTTCGGCGCCCGACACCCACAGCTGGTGGGCGCGCTGTGGGGCGCTGGCATCGTCCTCTTCTTCGGGACGGTGAGCTACATGCTCGTGTCGGAGCAGCGGGCACGGGATGACAACATGGAGGCCACGGGGCGGCTTCCCCCGGGGCAGTCCACCGGGGGCGCTCAGCAGCAACAGCAGCAGATGCCTCAGGAAGACGCGGAGTTCATCGAGGCCCAGGAGCAGCTGCGCGCCAACCCGAACAACCTCGAGGCCGCGGCGCTGGTGGGGCACGAGCTGATCCGGCGCCGGCAGCTCGACGAGGCCGAGAAGCTGACGAAGAAGTCTCTCTCCGTCGATCCGTTCCACATCGAGTCGCGAGTCCACCTGGGCGTGCTGCACGCCATCCGGGGAGACGCCTCGAACGCGGAGCAGGAGCTGCTGGAGTTGGCGGACGCCTGGCCGGGCTCCCAGGAGGCGCTCCTCTTCCTGGGCTTCATCAACCTGCAGTCCGGCAACCGCGGCAAGGCGCTCGAGTACTTCGAGCGCTTCTCCGTGGAGGTGCCGCGCAACCTGCAGCCGCCAGGCTTGGACGCCGCCATCGCCCAGCTGCGCCAGGAAGCGGGCCAGCAGCCCTGAGCCTCACCCCACCGCGGCCCTGCGCCGCCGGAGCCGGCGGATGCGCTCCACCGCGCTGGCCGGCAGCACGCGCTTGAGCACCTCCCGGCCCTCGCGCGCCAGCTCCTCGGAGCGGGTGAACCAGCGTCCCGCTCCGCTCGTGGAGTGGATGCGCACCGCCACCGTGCGCCGCTGCTTCGTCGTCCAGTCGGCCTTGTACGCCTCGGTGCCTCGGAGGAAGTCGTACTCGGTGAGGCCCGCCTCGATGGCGTCCTTGAAGGTCTCTCCCACGAGCACCAGCCCCACGCTCCGGCTGCGCCACGCCGGATCGTAGCCGGACTGGTAGTAGATGAACGTGCTCCGGTGGAGGATCCCGTACACCGAGGCCACGGCCTGTCCCGCCACCTTCATCGTGTAGAGGCGCAGCCGCCCCCGCTCGGCCAGCAGCTGCGTGGCGTCGCGGTGGAAGGCCTCCACGCCCTTGCCCTTGATGCCCTGCGAGCCCCCGTCCGCGGCCCACCGCGCCGCGTGCAGCCGGAAGAAGTCCGCCATGGGCCCGGCCAGCTCCCCGGGCGCCTCCGTGCGTTCGATCCGGTAGCCCTCCTGCCTCTCCAGCCACTTGCGCCGGCGCTGGTAGTTGTCGCGCCGCCCCGTGCGCCTGAGGAACGCGTCGAAGGACTCGCCGGGGGTGAAGGTCTCGTATGGGCACACGCAGCGCTCCGTCACCCGCACCTCCATCTCCGGGAACGTCTCGCGCAGCACCTTCACCGTGAGCGAGCCCTCGTGCAGATCCGTGAGCTCCAGCACGTCCCAGCCCCCGTGCATCTCCCGGAGCGCGCCCGCGAAGGCGCGGGTCACCGCCTCCTCCTCGCCGCGCCGGGCCACCACGTCCAGGTAGTCGCTGCCGATGTGCGTCTCCCCGAGGAAGGAGAGCCGCCCCACCTGGAGCCCCAGCACGCGCCGCAGCTCGAAGCCCAGCGGCATCAACCCCACCAGGGCCCCGCTCCGATCCCTCGCGGTGAGGACCAGCGGCCGCCGCTCCGGCGCGATGCGGCGACACCAGGGATAGAGCCACTCCCAGGAGTTGAAGAGGCCCGCGTCGCTCGCGTCGAGCAGCGCGCTCCACTGGGAGCGCATCCGGGCCAGCGCGGAGAGCTCGTGCACGACATCCACCTGGAGCCACTGCGCGGGGCATGGCTCGGGCGTTACCTCGGATTCACGGATCATGGTGTCAACCTCGATCCCCTCTCCCTGGGAGAGGGTGAAAAATCAGCCCGTGCGCTTGCGGGAGCGGCGATCCGGCTTCACGGCCTCGCGCACCGCCGCGGCCACATCCGCCATCACCTCGGGGCTGAGGTCCTGGTGGCAGGGGATCTCCACGATGGAGCGGCGGAGCTGCGCCACCTCCGGGAAGGCCGCCGCGTCACACGCCGGGTGGAAGTGCCTCCAGAAGTCGATCGCGTCGATGCCCCGCGCGTGCAGCCGCCCCATCACCTCCGCCTTGTCCTGCACCACCAGCGGATAGAAGAGCGGGCACACGCCCGCCGGGAGCTGGTTGAACAGCGGCGTGGACACCTCCCTCAGCCGCCCGAGCAGGAAGAAGTAGTTGCGCCGCCGCTTGTCGACGATCCCCTCCAGATCCTGCGCCAGGGCGATGCGCCTCGTCAGCGGGCTCATGCCCAGGTCCACGTGCTGCCGGTTGAAGTGCTGCGTCCCCGTGGCCACGCGCTCGATGCTGGCGGCCCTCACGGTGCCGTGCCCCAGGCTCCGGATGACACGGCGCAGCCCCCGGCCCACCGCCCCGCCCCGCAGCTCCAGGTTCTGCAGCAGCGCGGAGACGGTATGGCTGAAGGTGGACGTCGCCGGCGGCGCGGGCGGCTCCGGCAGGCTGTACTGCCTGGAGCCGTTGATGGTCAGCGCGCCGCCGTTGGGCACCGGCAGCGTCTTGTAGAGGCAGAAGATGCCGACATCCCCCGTCGCCCCCAGCGGCACCGTGCCGTCCGCGGACAGCAGCGACAGCGCGCAGTCCTCGATGAGGGGCAGCCCGTGACGATCCGCCAGCTGGCGCAGCTCCGCCGCCGGGCCCGGGAAGCCCGCGTAGTGGATGAGGTAGAGGGCCTTCGTCTTCGGGCCGATCTTCTTCTCCACGTCCTCCAGATCCACGTCCCAGCGCGAGCCCACCCGGTAGAAGCGCGGCGTGGCGCCCGCATCCACCAGCGCCTCGATCTCCACGCCGTGGTGGTAGGCGGGCACGAGCACCTCGCCCTTGTCCAGCCCCAGCATCTTCACCGTGAGCCAGACGGCGTTCCGGGCGAAGTAGAAGTAGCGCACGCTCGGCGCGCAGAAGGGCAGGAAGGAGCTCGGCTTCCCGCGGCCCAGCAGCATGCTGGGCCAGAGCGTGGGCAGGGAGGGGACGAACAGCCTCTGGGAAGGAGTCACTTCTTCCATCGCGCCACCACCTCTTTCACCGCGGGACCCCAGCGGAACTTCGCCGCGCACAGCGCGCGCCCGAAGCGGGAGTCGTTGAAGATGAAGAGCCAGGCGTGGCGCCGGACCTTGTCCGTCCAGTCGCGCTTCCACACCATGTCCGGCCCCAGGAAGTCGAACTCGCGCAGCCCTCGGGAGATGCAGTCCGCCAGCACCTCGTCCGTCAGGAGCTGGCCCGGGCTGCACTCCTTGAGGCCCTCGTCGTAGCCGGGCTTGAGCAGGAGGTAGCGCCCGCCGTAGGTGAGGCCGTACTGGAAGGCCACCGGCCGGCCCCCCAGGCGCAGGAAGTAGAGCGAGAGCCGCCCCGCGTAGGCCGCGTCCCGCGCCAGCTCCGTGTAGAAGCCTCGCGTGCGCCCATCCTGCGCCATCGCCGTGCCGCGCTGCCCCTTCCAGCCGCTCTGCTCGAGCGCGAAGCCCTCCTCCAGCTTGCTCTCCAGCTCCAGGCCGCCGTCCACCCGCTCGAGCTCGATACGGCCCTTCTCCTCCAGCTTCTTGCGCCGCCGCCGGCAGTTCGCCTTGAACCTGGCCTGCAGCGTGTCCTGGAAGGCCTCCCGGGTGGCGGGCAGCGGCACGTAGGGCGACTGGAGCGACTCCCACGTCCCGGTGGACAGCCCCGAGCTCCGCGCCTCCTCGAGCAGCAGCCAGCCCGCGCCGCCCTCCGGCACGTCCGTCAACCGCAGCACGTCCCAGCTCGTGTCCACGCGCAGCCAGGCGAGGAACATCGCCGCGGCCGCCTCCGGATCCTGAGCGATCAGATCGAAGCGGCACGAATGCGGATTCGCCGTCCCCGAGAGCTGCCTCAGAGGCAGGCCGTACATCGTCGTGCGCTCCTCCAGCAGCGGCAGGGCGGCCGTCAGGTTCCCCTCGGCGTCCCTCAAGGTGAGGACCCGCAGCCGGGCCGAGGGCTCGAAGTTGTCGATCCAGGTGCGCAGGAACTCGTGGCGGTAGAAGAGCTCGTTGCTCGTGGCCTCCACGAGCGCATTCCACTCGGGCGCGAGCGCCATGAACCCCGCCCGGTCCGATACCTCCTGGACGCTCGGCGAGGGGATGAGCTTTCTGGCTTCCATGTGTGCTGGACTCCCCAAGGCGCGGGGCCGTCGGGCTCCGCGCGTGGAAGGTGGGAACGCCCGCGGCCGGCTACAAGCCGCTCCGGGCCATCTTCAGCAGGCAGCGAGCCACCTTCCGGCTGTCGTGTCGGATCTTGGACCCCTCCTTGAGGAGATCCGCCTCCACGGGGACGACGCCGTGGGTGATCAGATCGCGACGGTTCACCGGGATGACATAGGCCTCCTTGCGCGCGTAGCGCTGGATGGCCTCGGGCGGCGGAGGCGTGCCGTTGATGAGCACCGCGTCCAACACCGGGCCGGCGTGCTCGGTGATGGTCCGGACATGATCCAGGCAGTTCATGCCGTCCGTCTCCCCCGGCTGCGTCATGAGGTTGGAGACCATGACCTTGAGCGCCCGCGACTCGCACAGGGCCTGGGCCACCCCATCCACCAGCAGGTTGGGGATGACGCTCGAGTACAGCGAGCCCGGCCCGATGACGATGAGATCCGCGCTATGGATGGACTCCAGCAGCCCCTCGGCGGGCGGCGGAGAGCGCGGGCTCAGCGACACCCGGCGCACCCGGCCGTGGGCGCGGACGATGTTGCGCTCGCCCACCACCTCGGAGGCGTCATCCATCCTCGCCACGAGCTGCACGGGAGACAGCGTGCACGGCAGCACCCGCCCCCTCGCCCCGAGCAGCTCCCCGGAGACGCGCACCGCCTCCAGGAAGTCCCCCTTCATCTCCGCCAGGGCGGCGATCAGCAGGTTGCCCACGGCATGGCCTGCCAGCCCCTTGGCCCCACCAAAGCGGTACTGGAACACCTGCGCGAGTGCGCTCTTGCCCCCCGTGAGCGCCACCAGGCAGTTGCGGACATCCCCGGGTGGCAGCACCCCGTACGAGCGCCGCAGCCGGCCCGAGCTGCCCCCGTCGTCGCTCATGGTGACGACGGCCGTGATGTCCACCCCCGCATCTCCCGGCTTCGGCCTGGCCCGCCGCGCCAGGCCCCGGAGCACCACCGGCAGCCCGGTGCCGCCGCCCATCGCCACGATGCGAGTCGGGCGATCCACATGAGGCTGCAGCAGCTCGTTGCGCCCCTGTTGCTGGGCAAGCCTCGCTTCCTCGTCCCACTCCTCATGAAGCGGCGTATCCAGATCCATTGCCGACATCCCCCGACCCCTCCCCGCCCATGCCACCACGATGACAGCCCTACCCCACCCCCGCGCGGCCCCGCCGCTACCGCGCTCCACGCCCGAGCAGCACGTGCCGCACGGTGTGGAAGATGATGCCCAGGTCCAGGAACAGCGACCCGTTCTTCACGTAGTACAGGTCGAACTCCAGCTTGTTGCGCGCGTCCTCCACGGAGGCGCCGTAGGGATAGCGGATCTGCGCCCACCCCGTGATGCCCGGCTTCACCGCCTCGCGCAGCCCGTAGAAGGGGATCTGCTTATTGAGCTGCTCGACGAACACCGGGCGCTCCGGCCTCGGCCCCACGAAGCTCATGTCCCCTACCAGCACATTGAAGACCTGGGGGATCTCGTCCATGCGCGTCTTGCGGATGAAGCGGCCCACCCGGGTGACGCGGTCGTCATTGGCCCGCGCCCACACCGCGCCGTCCTTCTCCGCGTCCGTGCGCATGCTGCGGAACTTCCACAGCCGGTAGGCTCTGCCTCCCAGCCCCACGCGCTCCTGCCGGTAGGAGACGGGCCCCTTCGAGTCCAGCTTGATGGCCAGGGCCACCAGCACCAGGAGGGGGGAGGCCAGCACCAGCAGCAGCGACGCGACGAGGATGTCGAACACCCGCTTGCACGCCCGCCGCAGCGGCGACGGGGTCAGCTCGTCCGCGAAGGCGAAGTCGCTGGCGCGCAGGTGCTGCACGGGGATGCGGCGCAGCACTCGCTCGCAGAAGCCGGTGGAGTCATACACCCGCCGCCCCGCCAGGCGGCAGCGCAGCAGCGCATCCACCCAGTTGGCGCCGCGCATGTCGTCCGTGGCCTGCACCACGTACTCGGCGTTGAGGCGCGCGGCCAGCTCATCCAGCGGCCCCACCTCATCCCTGCGCGGATCCACCATGGCCACCACGCGGTAGCTGCCCTCGCCCCCCTCCTCGATGGCCTTCAGCACGGCGCGCGCCTTCGCGCCATCACCGATGAGGAGGACGGCCGAGGGCGCCCCCAGCACGGCCCGGATGGCCGCGCGCACCGTCAGCGTGCCGGCCAGCGCTCCCATCGCGCCGCCCAGCAGCGTCCCGGGCGGCAGCCGCACCGGGTACAACAGCGCCACCGCCAGCATGCCCGCTCCCACCAGCGCCGTGGTGATGCCCGCCGCCTTGAGGAAGCGATAGCCCCGCTGCCGGTCCTCGGCGGCCACGCGCAGGTCGTACAGATCCAGCAGGTAGAGCGTGAACTGAAAGGTGAGGACGAACGCCGCGCTCAGGCCGAGCAGCCTCGGCACCAGCTCCAGCAGCGGCGGACGCGTGCTCTCGGGAGCGACCATCCACGCGCAGCCGGCCGCGCCCAGGACACAGGCCAGCGCGATCGCCGAGCTCTCGGCAAGAAAGAACGTGAGCTTCTTGGCAGAGAAATAGTGATGAAAGACCCGAAGCACGTGCACCCCTCCCCCCCCACCCACCTACCGCTGGCGGCCCCCACCGCTCCCACCGGACGAGCGGAGAGCGGCGGGGCGCCAACGGCCCTACTTCTTCACGTAGTTCTTCAGGTACGGAGTGCTGCTCACCTCCGCGCCGTTCAGCACGCAGCCCAGGATGGGCGCCCCGCCCAGCTGTTCCACCGCCTGGTTGATCGCCTTGGTCGGCGTGACGTTGGCCCGGACGACGATCAGCACACCGTCCGCCTGGTGTCCCAGGATGCTCGCGTCCGCGAACGGCAGCGTCGGGGGAAGATCGATGTAGATCTCGTCGAAGCTCTCCCGAACCGCCGTGAGGAGCTGCTTCATCCGCGCGCTGGCCAGCACCTGCGTGGGCTCCTCCGGCGTGCTGCCCGCTGGGATGACGGCCAGCCTCGTGGCCTGGAACCGGCGCACCACGTCCCGGTGTTCGCACTCACCGGCCAGCAGCTCCGCCAGGCCCTGCTTGCCGCGGATGCCCAGCACGGAGGACACCTGGCTGCGCCGCAGGTCCGCGTCGATCAGCAGGATGCGGCGCTCGCTGTTGGCCCGCGCCGCCGAGAGCGCCAGGTTCACCGCTGTCACCGTCTTGCCCTCGCCGGGCATGGCCGAGGTGAAGGCGATCACCTTCATCGGCCCGGCTTCCCGCATCCGCTCGAGCCGGTAGTACAGGGTCCGGTACTGCTCCGCCGCGACCGAGGCCGGCGCCGTCAGCGTCACCACCCGGCGATCCACCGCGCTGGGGCTCCCCGCCGACTCGTCCACTCGAGGAAGGAAGTTGCCCGCCCGCTCCATCGTCTGATCCATTCCCATCTCCTCCCTGTTCCTTTCTTCAGCCTCAGCTCAGCGTGGTCGGGGAAGAAATCCCGTTTCGCGGCGGTGCCGTCGGCATCAACACCCGCTTCTCTGTCCTGCCCTGCATGTTCGGGACCACCGCCAGCACCGGCAGGGTGAGCCGCTCGCGCAGCTCCTGGCCGTCGCGAATGCTGTCGTCACGCATCTCCAGGATCACGCCGGTGAGCGCCCCCAGGCCCAGGGCGACGAGCAGCGCGATCAGCATGCCGCCGTACCGGTCCGGCCGGGCCGGGATGCCGGGGACTCCCGCGGGGGAGATGACGTTGAAGAGGCTCTTGGAGCTCTTGGCCTCCAGCTCCTCGGCGATCTCCGCCTCCACCTTGCGGGAGACCACGCTCTGGTACTTGGTGCGGGCGATCTCGTAGTCCCGATCCATCACGCTCAGCTCGTGGGCCCAGCGCGGGGTGTTGTCGAGGCGCCTCTGGTACGCCTCGGCCCGCTGCTGCAGATCCTTGATCTCGCCCTGGATGGAGGTGATCAGCTCGGCCACGCGGAGCCGCTCCTGGCGGTCCGCCACCAGGCGGCCCTCGGCATCCCTGCGCTTGGCTGTCATGGCCTCCAGCTCGCTCTCCAGGCGCTTGATCTCCGGGTGGTCCTCCGTCCACGCGGTGCGCGCGGCGACCAGGGACCGGGTGAGCCCGTTCTCCGCGGCCTCCAGGCGGCCGGCCTCGCTGTCCGCGTGGTTGCGAGCCCGAGCCAGATCCGAGCGCCGGGCCTCGGCCGCGCGCAGCTCCTCGGACTTGGTCTGCATCAGGTGGCTCACCCGCTCCAGCCCGCGCATGTTCATCTCGAGCTGCTCGGGCAGCTCGCCCATGTGGTCCACCTTGAACTGGGCGATGCGCTGCTCCCAGGCGGACACGCTCCGGGCCAGCGCCTCCATCTCCTCATTGAAGAGCTGGGTGGCGCGCGCCGCCTGCGCCTGGCGCAGCTTGAGCGTCTCCTCCGCGAAGATCTCCGGCAGGCGGTTGGCCACCTGTGCCGCCACCCGCGGATCCCGGTTCGCGTAGGTGAGCTCGAAGGCGTTCTCCCCCTCCACGCTCACCGTGAGATCCTTGCGCAACTGCGCCACCGCGGCCTCCATCCCGTCCTCCGAGACGACGTCCGGGTAGAGCGCCATCTCCTCGATGGCCTTCTGGAGCACCGGCCGCGCCATCAGCTCCTGCCGCACGGTGAGCAGGCGCTGTTCGATCAGCTCGCTCACGGTGTGCCGCACCATCTCCTCGCTGGGCCGCTGAGGCTCCACGCGGACCACCGAAGACGCCTCGTACATGCTCGGCCGGGTCATCACGACGGCCGCCCCCACCGCGAACACCGCTGCTGCGATGGCCCCTACCAGGGCCTTGCGGCGCCACAGGGCCACCAGCACCTGGTCCGCCGTCATCCCACGCTCCATGTTCCGCTCCTCCTCCTCAGGTGCACTACCAGGCCGAGATCAACAACCGGACCGCCGCGACGTTGCGCGCCAGATCCACCCCAGCCGCCGTGTCCCCCGCGCCCACCTGGGCGATACGGTCCACGGCGCCCTGCAGCGTCAGGTACCGGCTCAGCCGGTATTCGACGCCGCCTCCCACTGCATAGCCCTGCGAGACATGCGGCGAGGCATACACGCTGAAGGCGCCCTCGCCCGGCGCACGCCCGTTGCGGAAGTAGCTGGCCGCGGCGTGCGCTGACAGCCTCCTGCTGAAGCGCCGCTCCAACATCACCGACGCGTAGTCCGCCCACAGCGCGGTGGTGAAGCCGCTGGCCCCCATCAGGTCATGCCCCGCCACCACCGCCAGATCGAAGGCCTCCCCATCCCGCTCCAGCCCCACCTCGAAGCGCGGCAGCCAGCCGGACTCCCCGGCGGGAGGGGTGTAGCGGAGAGGTCCGGCGCGGACGATCACACTCATCGGCCGGGTCAACCGGTAACGCAGCCCGGCGAAGGCGCCGTGCGCGTCCGAGAAGGCATCCCCGAAGACGAAGCCCTGATAGCGGTACTCGAGCCCCAGGCTGAGCCGCCGGGTGCTGCGGTACCAGAGCTCCACGGAGGGCACGTGCGTGAAGCCCGGCTCCTGGCCGGCCTCGTACACCTTGGCGGCCTCGAAGCCGTAGCTGGCGCGCACATCCAGGCGCCGGGTGGCACGCCCCGTCACGGACACCCGCGCCTGCCCATAGAGCGTGGGCGAGAGCGAGCGCGCCACCCCCTCGCGAGGCAGGGACGTGGGATCGTTCACCCGGAAGACGCGGCCGGTGAAGTCCACCTGCAGGCGCCGCGACAGCAGGTGGCGCCACTCGATCCCGCCCCGGTGATCCAGCGCCGCCCTCCCCGAGCCGTGGAGGATGAACAGGTCCGTGGCGTAGAAGCCCTCGCCATGGGAGCGCGGATCCTTCACCTCCAGCCCCAGCCGCGGGGACACCTTGGTCATGAACTGCCCCCCGGTGCCGCCCTCGCTGAGCCGGAAGTCGTCGTCGTAGCGCTCCTCGACGGCGATCCGCAGCGAGGAGTCCAGGACATTCGCCGCCAGCGCACCTGGCCCCGCGAGCAGCACACATGCCACCAGGAGCCTTCTGCCTCCGCCGATCATCGCCGCCCTCCTCGCGCACATCCCTCGCTCCTCACCCCAGCGCCCGTTCACCCGCCGCCTCACGGCACGACGATGGTGTCACCCGGGCGCAGCACGACGTCCTGGCCCCCATCCGGAGAGATCAGATCGCTGTAGCTCACGGGGATCTGCCCGCCCTGGCCGTCGCTGCGGATGACGACGATGCCGTCCGCGTTGGCGAAGTCCGTGAAGCCGCCCGCCAGCGCGATCGCCTGGATCAGCGAGACGCGCCCGCGCAGCGGATAGGCGCCAGGGTTGGCCACCTCGCCGGTGACGAAGATGCGGCTGCTGTTCACCTCGCGGACGATGACCGTCACGCGCGGCTCCTGGACGTACGGCTTGAGCCGCGTCTTGATCTCCTCGGCCAGCTCGCCGGGCGTCTTGCCCGCGGCCAGCACATCCCCCGTCATCGGCATGGAGATGTAGCCATCTGGACGGACCGGCAGGGTGCGCGACAGATCCGCGTCCCGCCACACCGCCACATCCAGGACGTCCTCGCGGCCGATGCGATACGGCTGCTCCGAGTTGTCCACCTTCATCGCCGGCTTGTGGGCACACCCCGCCAGGAGCAGTACGCCCACCACCGCCCAGAAACTCGCCCGCGTCTTGCCCATCGTTCGCCTCTCCTCCATCCGTGTGTCTGCTGCTTGCTCCCCCGCTGTCCCAGCGTGCTGGAGCGACGTCCCTTCGGCGCGCTTGCCGTAGCACTGGCCGTGCCACGCCCCCTCGCAGAGGAAACCCAACGGATCGCGGAGGGTTGCGCGTTGCACTGCGCGTGGAGGCCTCAGGGGTCGGGAAAATTTCCTGTCAGGAGGACTGTCGATCCTCCCCGCGCGTTGCGCAGATCCGCACCCAGGTTGGGAAAAGGTTTGCCCTCTTGGACCCGCCGCGCTCCACATCCCTGGCGCGCAGGCCCGGCACATGGATTGAAAGAGGTGGGGAACGATCTACGGGCGACAAGCCCGGTGCCGAGGAGTGAGCGTTCGATGAAGAAGGCGGCGGCGGCGATGGTGGCGGCGTTCCTGACGGGTGGGGCGGCAATGGCGGTGCTGGGCGCGGTGCTCGGCCCGCTCTCGGAGGCAGCGGTGCTGGGGTTGGTGGGCGTGAGCCTCTATGCCGGCAGCGCGCTCCTGCAGGGCAGGCTGGCGGAGCCGGCGAATGGTGTCGCCGAGCAGACTTGAGCGGCGGTGATCCTGTCCTCCAGCGACCGAACGCGGAGCAGGCACCCTGGCGAGCGCCTGGAGCGCACGCTCGCGCTGCTTCACGTTCGGTGAGTGCACCACCAACTTTCCCTGGGCGACTGCACACGTGGAGGGGTTACCTCTTGAGGTCCACCACACACTTCCAGCTCACGCTGGGCGCTCAGCCACTGGGAGACGGGCGCGCCCACTTCCGCGTCTGGGCGCCCCGGCGCAAGAGCGTGGATGTCTGCTTGCACGAGCCAGGCGGGCTTCGCTACCTGCCGCTCGAGAAGACCGCGGGCGGCTACTTCGAGGGCACCCACGCGGTGCCCGTGGGCTCGCTCTACAAGTATCGGCTGGACCGCGGAGACACCTTCCCGGATCCCTGCTCGCGCTTCCAGCCCGAGGGCCCCCACGGCCCCTCCCGCCTCGTGGATCCCAGCCGCTACCGCTGGGCGGCCCCGGAGTGGCGCGGCCTCTCCTCCATGAAGGGCCAGGTCCTCTACGAACTGCACGTGGGCACCTTCACCCCGGAGGGCACCTACGCGGCCGCGGCGGCGAAGCTCCCCCTGCTCAAGGAGCTGGGCATCACGCTGGTGGAGCTGATGCCTCTGCACACCTTCCCGGGCCGCTACAACTGGGGCTACGACGGCGTGACGCTCTTCGCGCCGTGCGCCGTCTACGGCGAGCCGGACACGCTGCGGCGGATGGTGGACGAGGCGCACCGGCTGGGGCTCGGCATCATCCTGGACGTCGTCTACAACCACCTCGGCCCGGACGGGAACTACCTGTCCCAGTACTCACAGGGCTACTTCAACCCGAAGTACCCCAACGAGTGGGGCGAGCCCACCAACTTCGATGACGGCGAGGCGGCAGGCCCCTCGCGGGACTTCTTCATCCAGAACGCCTGCTACTGGATCGCCGAGTACCACTTCGACGGGCTGCGCCTGGACGCGACGCAGAGCCTCTATGACGCGTCGCCCACGCACATCGTGAAGGAGCTGGTGCAGAAGGCGCGCGCGGCGGCCGGCCCTCGGAACGTCCTGCTGATCGCCGAGAGCGAGCCCCAGGACGTGCGCGTGATCACCTCGCCGGACCAGGGGGGCTACGGCGCGGATGGGCTGTGGGTGGATGACTTCCACCACTCGGCGCGGGTGGCGGCGGTGGGACGCTCGGAGGCGTACCTGATGGACTACTGCGGCACCGCCCAGGAGCTGCTGTCCTGCGCGCTGCGCAACTCGCTGTACCAGGGGCAGTACTACCGCTGGCAGAAGAAGCGTCGCGGCTCCCCGCTGCTGCGCACCGCGCCCGCGCGGATCGTCTTCTACCTGCAGAACCACGACCAGCTCGCCAACACGCTGCGAGGGCAGCGGCTCCACGTGGTGGCCGGGTATGCGCGCGCCCGCGCGCTGACGACGTTCCTGCTGCTCCTGCCGCAGACGCCCATGCTCTTCATGGGACAGGAGTTCTTCTCCTCCACGCCGTTCCTCTACTTCGTGGATCACAAGCCCGAGCTGCAGAAGCTCGTCCACCACGGGCGCGACGAGTTCCTCTCCCAGTTCCCGAGCGCCCGTCAGGCCCTCAAGGTGGAGGGGCACACCGTGCCCATCGGGGACGAGGCCTTCCAGGCCTCCAAGCTGGACTGGACCGAACGCGACCGAAACAAAGAGGCACTGGCCCTGCACCAGGATCTCCTCCGGCTCCGCCGGGAGGATCCGGTGATCTCGGCGCAGGAGCCGAGCCGGCTGGCGGGGGCTGTGCTGTCCCGTTACGCGCTGGTGCTGCGCTACTTCGGCAGCGAGCAGGAGGGCGACCGCCTGCTCCTGCTCAACCTGGGCACGGGGCTGGACCTGGAGCCATGCCCGGAGCCGCTCCTCGCGCTGGAGGCGGGAAAATCCTGGCGACTCCTGCTGTCTTCTGAGCACGTCCGCTACGGCGGCATGGGCGCCCCCGCGCTTCCAGGGGAAGGGCGGCTGCGCATCCCAGGACAGACAGCGCTCGTGCTCACGAGCACCGAGGAGAAGAACGCGTGACCTCAGTTGTGGACCCAGCCCCCGCCCTGCCCCGCCTTGGCTTCGAGTGGACGAGCGGCCCGGAGTTCGCGGACGTGATCAGCCGGGAGTGGCTGGTGACCAATGGGCGAGGCGGCTACGCCTCCGGCACCGTGGCGGGCTGCAACACCCGCCGCTACCACGGCCTCTTCATCCCGAGCCTGCCGAGGCTCGGCCGCACCGTGCTGCTCGCCCGCCTGGGGGAGCAGGCCCAGGTCGCCGGCCACGTGTACCAATTGAACACCGAGGAGCACGGGGATGGCCATGTCCTCCAGGACGGCGCCAGCGTGCTGCGCAGCTTCCACCTGGACGGGCTGATCCCTGTCTGGGAGTACGCCCTGGGCCCCGCGCGGCTGCGCCGCAAGCTGATGATGGTGCACGGGGAGAACACCCTCTTCGTGGCGTGGGAGCACGTCTCGGGGCCGGAGGTCCACCTGAGGCTGCGTCCCTTCCCCGTGGCGAGGCTGCATGACCGGCCGATCCCGGACGGCCCGTACGAGCCCATCGTCCGCCTCCAGGGGCAGCGCGTGGAGATGCAGGCCATGGCGGACGCTCCGGCCATGCGGATGCGCCTCCACGCGAGCTGCGCCATGCCCTTCGTGGCCCTGAGCCAGACCTCGCGGCGCCTGCTCTACCGGACGGAGCGGGCGCGTGGGTACGATCACACCGAGATCCAGCAGAGCCCGGGCTACTTCGAGTGCAGCGTGGGGCCGGGAGAGCTCCTGTCCCTGGCCGTCACGACGGAGGACTGGTGGGTGCTGGATCGGGATCCACGGCAGACGTTCGCGCTGGAGCTGGAGCGCGAGCGGAAGCTGCTGGGCCGGGCCCCCGCGGAGGCCCGCGCGGGAGTCCCGGCGAGGCTGGCCCTGGCGGCGGATCAGTTCATCATCGATCCGATGCGCCCCGCGGACGACGCCTGGGCTCGCTCCATCGGTCAGGACGCGCGCAGCGTCATCGCCGGCTACCACTGGTTCACGGACTGGGGGCGGGACACGATGATCTCGCTCGAGGGGCTCACCCTGTGCACCACGCGCCCCCGGGAGGCGGCGGCCATCCTGCGCACCTTCCAGCACTACGTGAGGGACGGGCTCATCCCCAACTACTTCCCGGACGGCGAGAGCGAGGGCGTGTACCACACGGCGGACGCCACGCTGTGGTACTTCCACGCGGTGGACCGCTACCTGGAGTGCACGCAGGACGAGGAGCTGCTGCGAGACGTGTTCCCCACGCTGGCCAGCATCGTGGAGCACCACCTGCGGGGCACGCGCTTCCACATTGGCGTGGATCCGGCGGACGGGCTGCTGCGGCAGGGGCAGGACGGCTACCAACTCACCTGGATGGACGCCAAGGTGGACGGCTGGGTGGTGACGCCCCGGTGCGGCAAGGCGGTGGAGATCAACGCGCTCTGGTTCAACGCGCTGCGGCTGATGGCCACCTGGGCGGAGCGGCTGGGCAAGGATCCCACCCCCTATATGGGCGCGGCGGAGCGGGTGTACGGCAGCTTCAACAAGCGCTTCTGGAACCCGGCCGCGGGCTGCCTCTTCGACGTGGTGGAGGGGGAGAGCGGGAGGGACGATCCGGCCATCCGGCCCAACCAGATCTTCGCGATCTCGCTGCGCCACCCGGTGCTGCGCCGGGAGCGGTGGGAGGCCGTGCTGGAGGTGGTGCACCGGGAGCTGGTGACGCCGGTGGGGCTGCGAAGCCTGGCGCCCGGGCACGCGGACTACAAGGCCAACTATGACGGGGATCTGCGCGCGCGCGACGCGGCCTATCACCAGGGCACGGTGTGGGGGTGGCTGATCGGGCACTACATCGACGCGACGTTGAAGGTGAACCCGGACATCAAGGCGGCGCGCGCGCTGCTCGCGGGCCTGGAGCACCACCTGGAGCACGCGGGCCTTGGGCAGATCAGCGAGATCTTCGACGCGACGGAGCCGTACCGGCCGCGCGGCTGCATCGCGCAGGCGTGGAGCGTGGCCGAGGCGCTCCGGGTCTTCCTGAAGACCCACGTCACCTGATGTTCGGAGTGCTCGCGTCTCCCTACCGTATGGGTAGAGTGCACGGCCATGGCGAAGACCCAGTACTGGCTGATCAAGAGCGAGCCCTCCGTCTACCCGTACGCCCAGCTCGAGAAGGACGGGAAGGCGGACTGGACCGGCGTGCGCAACTTCGAGGCGCGCAACAACCTCCGCGCCATGAAGCCCGGAGACCGCTGCCTCTACTACCACTCGAACGTGGGCAAGGCCGTGGTGGGCGTGGCGAAGGTGCTCACCGCGGCGGGCCCGGACCCTACCGCCCCCGGCGAGGACTGGGCCTCCGTGGAGGTGGCGCCCGTGGTCTCCTTCAAGGAGCCCGTGGAGCTGGCCACCATCAAGAAGACCCCCGCCCTGAAGGACATGCAGCTCCTCACGCGCAGCCGGATCAGCGTGGTGCCCGTCACCGCCGATCACTTCAAGCTCGTCCTCAAGCTGGGGAAGACGGCGCTCCCGAAGTGACCGGCTCGAGCAGCTACTTGCGGGGCTCGGGGCGGCGCAGGTCCTCCTCCTCCGGAGGTCCAGAGCGGCGCAGGATGCGGACCTCACGCCGCACGTCTCCCATCTCGGCCTCGAGCTTCTGCCAGTTGTCCGGGCCCAGCAGCCGCTTGATCTGGAGCATCAGCCCGATGCGGTTCTTGCGCACGGCCAGCTCCGCGCGCCCCACCGCCTCCACCTGCTGCATCACGGCGCTGTCGCTGGGGCTCGTGGAGCGCAACAACCTGTCCAGGGCGAGCTGGGCGCGCTTCAGATCCGCCTCCAGGCCGATGAGCTGCTCGTTCGCCTCGAAGGTGAGATCCTGGATCCGCTGGGCGAGATCCTTCGGCAGCCCAAGCTTCGCGACGACATGCGCGGGGATGCCATAGGCCGGCGGCGGCAGCGACATCATCATGGGTCCCACGGGCGGGACCGGGGGCACCGGCGGCACGGGGGGCGCGGGGAAGCTCCCGTGCCGCTCGATGACGACATCCACCTCATGGGTCTGGGCCAAGGCGGGAAGCGCGAACAGAACAGCCGCGAGTCCCAGGGTCGTCATGACTTTCATCATCATCGTGCAGGCTCCTGCGTGGGTGAGGGGTGAAGGGGTGCGAGCGCCGTCCGGAAGGGACGCTCACTCAAGGCCGAGGGAGTGGAGGGCCGCACCCAGAGGGCGAGCGCTCCAAATGGGGCATAGGTCTCGTCCTCGAAGGTCAGGTCGCGTTGCGCGTAGCCCTCGACCTCTTCGAGCAGCAGCTCGAGGGAGGGGGCCTCGACGACCTGCTCCGGCGGAGTGTCCCTGGCAGGAACCGTCGTCTCCTCGGGAGGCATCACGAGCAGAACCGCGGCGGCGACGGCGCTCACCAGCGCGGCGCCAGCGGCAGCCCGGCGCCGATGGTGGCGGCGTCGCACCTCGCCCAGGATGGCCTGCTGCGAGACAGGCGCCAGGGGTGGAGGGGCCGACAGCCGCAGCTTCGACGCGGCGGCATGGAGGCGAGCGAGCTCTCGGCACCGAGGGCACTGCTCCAGATGGGCCTGGAGCTCCGCGGGACGAGGCAGCCCTTCGTCCACGATGGCCGCGGCGACATCGTCGCAGCTCATGGCATGTCTCCTTTCATCACCAGCGCATCCGCCGCCTTGAGCTTCTGGAGCGCCCGGTAGAGGTGGATGCGGACGGTCCCCCGCTCGATGCCCATGGCCTCGGCGATGGCGTCGAGCTCGAGCCCCTCCAGGTAGCGAAGGGTAAAGGCGGTGGCCTGCTGCGCGGGGAGCGTCCGCAGCGCGCGCCCGAAGGCCCGCCAGCGCTCGGCGCCCTCGAAGGACTGCTCGGGCGAGGGCTGCGGAGCCGGGCCCAGGTCCAGCACCTCCCGGAGCACGCTCCACACCTGGCGACGGCGCAGCAGGCTCATGGCCCGCGAGACGAGGATGCGTCTCAACCAGGCAGGCCCAGCCTGGAGATCCCGCAGCGAGCGGCGCTTCTCGTAGGCATCCGCGAGCGCGGCCTGGACGAGGTCCCTCGCCTCCTCCGCGTCCCAGACGAGCCGCCGAGCAAGCCGCAGGAGCGCGGCCTGCTCGCCCGCGACGAGCATGTCGAAGCCGAGCGCGGCGCTGACGCTTGGCTCGATCGACGTCTCGTCCATGGCTGCGGTGCCCCTCAAGCTCTCTTCTCCCGGCCAGCTTCCGAGAAATAAGGACGCACGGGCCTGGAAAACGGCATACAGCCCCCGCTCGCGCTCTCAGGCAGACCGGTATACCTACATTCCGGCGACTGGATGTCCCCCCGCCAGGCGCTCGTCTTCACTCTTGCGGCACTCCTGAAGCGCTGATCACTATATTGAGTCGCCTATGGCGGACCTTCCGGACCTCGAGACCCTCCGCGTGGCCATCGAGCGCATCGACGCGGAGATCCTGGACGCCCTCCGGCGCCGGATGGACCTCGCGGATGACATCGCCCGAACCAAGCTGGCCGCGGCCTCCCCCCTCCGAGATCCACGACGGGAGGATCTCGTGCTCCGGAAGGTACGCGAGGCCGCCGCGACGCAGGGCCTGGATCCCCACGAGATCGAGCGCATCTACCGGCTCATCATGGAGATGTCGGTCTCGCGGCAGCAGTCGCTGGTGCAGCGCCTGGACACCACCCCGCTTCGGGTGGGCTACCCCGGCATCGAGGGCTCCTACAGCCACCTCGCCGCGCGCGATCGCTACGCCGGTCGCCCAGGCGGCATCCTCCTCACCGGCTTCGAGACCGGCCGCGAGGTGCTGGACTCCCTCCGCCGCGGCGAGCTGGATCTCGCGCTGCTGCCCCTCGAGAACACCTCGGCGGGCAGCGTGCATGAGACGTACAACCTGCTCGCCGAGGGCAACTTCGTCATCATCGGGGAGCTGGTGACCCAGGTGGATCACCGGCTGCTCGGCCTCCCCGGCGCGCGCCTGGAGGATCTGCGCACGGTGCTGTCCCACCCGCAGGCGCTGGCGCAGTGCGAGGCCTTCCTGCGCAAGGTGCCGTGGATCCGCGCCCTCCCCGAGTTCGACACCAGCGGCGCGGCCCTCAAGGTTCGCGAGCACAATGATCCCACCATGGCCGCCATCGCCAGCGAGTCCGCCGCCCAGCGCTTCGGGCTGCAGGTGCTGGTGCGCGACATCCAGCCCGCCGCCGGCGACTACACCCGCTTCGTGGAGCTGGCCCGCGAGGCCACCCCCGTGCCCCCGGATGTGCCCTGCAAGACGACGCTCACCGTGGTGCTGGAGCACCGCCCCGGCACGCTCGGGCAGGTGCTGACGGCCCTGGCCCAGCGCGGGGTGAACGTGGCCAAGCTGGAGGCCCGGCCCATCCCTGGCGCGCCGTGGCAGTACCGCTTCTTCTTCGATCTGGAGGGCCACGCGGCCTCGGCGCCCCTCGTCGCGGCGCTCGGGGATCTGGAGCCCCTCACCTCGTCCATGCGGGTGCTCGGGACCTATCCGCGCGCGGAGGAGCCCCATGGGTAGTCCGCGCATCGCGTTCCAGGGTGAGCGTGGCGCCTATAGCGAGGAGGCCACCCGGGCGCTCTTCGGCCCTGGGGTGGAGGCCCTGCCCTGCCCCAGCTTCCGCGCCGTCTTCGAGGCGCTCGCCTCGGGCAAGGTGGACGGCGGCGCGGTGCCGGTGGAGAACTCGCTGGCCGGCTCTGTCACGGAGAACGTGGACCTCCTGCTGGAGTTCTCCCTGCCCATCACCGGCGAGCTGTCGCTGCGCATCCGGCACTGCCTGCTCGCCCCGGCCGGAGCCGCGCTGGCGGACATCACGCGCGCCCTCTCCCACCCCCAGGCCCTGGCCCAGTGCGCGGGCTTCCTGCGCAAGCACGGCATCACCCCCGTGGCGGAGTCCGACACGGCCGGCAGCGCGAAGCGGGTCGCGGAGCAGGCTCCTCCCCGCACCGCCGCCATCGCCAGCCGGACCGCGGCGGGCCTGTACGGCCTGACGGTGCTCCAGGAGGGCATCGAGGACGCACCGGACAACTACACGCGCTTCATCTCGCTGGGCGCCGTCCCGGATCTCCAGGGTGCCCGAAGCAAGACGGCGCTGGCGATCACCCTGGAGAATGAACCCGGGGCGCTCCACCGGGTGCTGGGCGTGTTCGCCGCGCGAGGCCTGAACGTGGTGCGGCTGGAGGCCCGCCCGAGGCGACGCCCCTGGGAGTACGTCTTCTGCGTGGATCTCGAAGGCTCGCGGGAAGAGCCCCGGGTCGCCGAGGCGCTCGCTGAGGCCGCTCGCCAGTGCCGCTCGCTCCAGGTGCTGGGCAGCTACCGCGTCGCCGGCTGAGGCGCAGCCCGTCCCCGTTCCGCACGGCCTGCTCGTACGCCTCGCGGACGATGCGCGTGTCGTTCTGGAGCGCGCTCAGCCTGCAGGCCGCAGGCGGGCCGCCAGGTGCGCGAAGTGGCTGCTTCGCTCGGCGTCTCCCAGGTGCGACCAGACGTCCGCCAGCGCCCTCGCCGCTTCAACGTAGGCAGGGTGGTACTCGAGCGCCAGCTCGAACGCATGGCGCGCATGCCGGTAGCGCGCCTTGTCCAGCCGCCGGGGGCCCCGGGCCAGCAGCGCCTGGCCGAGGTTGAAGATCTCGGTGGCCGCGGCCTCGCGGTACTGGGGCTCGGGGTTGAGCTGAAAGGCGCGCTCGAACAGGGTGGAGGCCGCCTCGGGCTCGTCCAGCTCGAGCTGGCAGAGCGCCGCGTTCCGGTAGTTCTCCGCGGCGGAGGGGTCCAGCTCGATGGCGCGCTCGAAGCAGTGCAGCGCCTCCGCCGTCCGCCCCAGGCGCGTGAGCGAGAAGCCCTTGGCGCTCAGCGCCGGGGTGTGGCGGGGATCCTCATCCAGCACCTTGTTGAAGGCCTGGATGGCGGACGGGTGATCGCCGGCCATCGCGCGGTTCACCCCCTCGTTGAACGCCGCGAGCAGCTTGTGTGACATCCGAAACCCTCTCGTCCTCCGGACCGCGTGCATCACGACCGGGGCCTGAGCCTGACAGGAGGGGAGGCACTCTGAAAAGACGGCGCCCGGGTGCGCCTGACCCGGGCTGCAAGTCCCGCTAATGAGTCGTCACATCAACGCTCAGAACTCGGCGCTGGCGCGCGGATCGACGATCCCGCACTCCTTGATCTTGTAGAGCAGCGCCTTATAGCTGATGCGCAGCTTGCTCGCGGCCTTGCGCTTGTTCCACGCGGTGCGCTGGAGCATCGCGAGGATGGCCTCACGCTCGGCCAGCATCGCCGCCCGCTTGCCGATGTCCTTCAGCGACATCTCCCCCACCGGCATGCTGGGAGGAGGAGGCGGCGGCTGCGGGATGTCGAACGGGTTGGCATAGCGCGGCGACACCGGGTTGGCCGGGGGCTCCGAGGCCTGCGGCGACACGATCGTCCCCCCGCGCGTAGGCATCTCCAGCACCTGCACGGAGGAGCCAGGCGGCGGGCGCGCCGGCTCCGGCTCCGGGGTGCGCACCGGCGTGCCGTCATCGCCCGCGTAGGCGGTGGGCAGCGAGGGAGCGCTCGCGGGCGCGCGGCCGCCCCGCAGCTCGTCCAGCACCAGCGTCGGATCCTTCAGGACGCACAGCCGGCGCACCATGTTCTCCAGCTCGCGCACGTTGCCCGGCCAGTCGTACTCGGTGAAGGCCTTGAGCACCTCGGCGGGCAGCTCCGACACGCCGTGGATGTAGTGGCGCCCGTACCTCTTGAGGAAGTGATCCGTCAGGGGCACCACGTCCTCCATGCGCTCGCGCAGCGTCGGCAGGCGGATGGCCACCACGTTGAGGCGGTAGTAGAGATCCTCGCGGAAGTTGCCCAGCGCGATCTCCTTCTCCAGATCGCGGTTGGTGGCCACCACCACGCGGCTGTCCACGCGGACGCTCTTCTTGCCGCCCACCCGGAAGAACTCCTCGTCCTGCAGCACCTGGAGGAGCTTGGCCTGGAGGCGGATGGCCATCTCACCGATCTCGTCCAGGAAGATGGTGCCCTGATCGGCCAGCTCGAACTTGCCCGGCTTCTCCGCCGTCGCGCCGGTGAAGGCGCCGCGCTCGTGGCCGAACAGCTCGCTCTCCAGCAGCTCGCCCGGCAGCGCCGCGCAGTTCACCTTGATGAACGGCCGGCTCCGGCGCTGGCTGCGCGCGTGGATCTCCCGGGCGATCACCTCCTTGCCGGTGCCGGACTCTCCCAGCAGCAGCACCGGTACGTCCGTGTCGGCGATCCGCTCCACCAGCGCGCGCGCCCGGCGCATGGCCGGCGAGGTGGAGATGATCACCCGCGCCTCGGTGAGGCTCTCCAGCATCGGCACCGCCCCGGGCCGGACGGGCGCCGGGGCCACGGCCTGCCGCGCCGGAGCCCGCGTCCCCAGCGCGCGCGCCAGCACATCCTCCAGCTCGTCATTGCTGAAGGGCTTGGACAGGTAGTCACTGGCCCCCATCTTCATCGCCCGCACCGCGTCATCCGCCCCCGCCAGGGCCGACAGGACGATGACGGGCGCCGTGCCGCCAGAGCTCCGGTAGTGCCGCAGCACCTCCAGGCCGCTCATCTCCGGCATCACCACGTCCAGCAGCACCGCGTCGAACGAGCCCCCCTCCAGCATCTCCAGCGCCTGGGCCCCGCTCGAGGCGCAGCGCACCTGATACCCCGCATTCCCCAGCAGCTCCGCGAGGAACGTCCGCACCGACTCTTCGTCGTCCACCACCAGCACCGCGATCCTGTCCATCCCCTCGTCTCCCTCGCCCTCACGAAGAAAGTGTCACCGCGATCTGCTCGAGACCACCCTCTTCATCCCTCACCCCGGCGAAAGGCTCCTGCCGTCCGCCCGCCGACGCCCCTCGCGCCCGGCGCATCTCCTGAATCGCCCCGCCCAGCAGCTGCGTGGGCGCCCCTATGACATCCGGAAAGCTCACCGCGCCCAGGCACAGGGAGGTCCGCAGCGCCTTGCCGTCCACCTGGAAGCGGGCCAGCTCGAAGCGCGCGGCGATCCGTGAGAGCAGCGCGGGCAGCGCCTCGGCCGCCGTGCCCGGCAGCAGCATGGCGAACTCCTCCTGGGACACGCGCGCCACCACGTCCGACTCGCGCAGCGTCTGCCCCAGCACCACCGCGGTGTAGACGAGCATCCGATCCGCCATGGCCTTGCCGTACTGCTTGCGGAAGACGCGCAGGCCCGGGAGCGAGCACGCGGCCACGGAGAAGGCGCCTCCATAGCGCTCGGCGCGCCGCGCCTCCATGCCGATCAGCGCCAGCAGGAACGGCTTGTTGTAGAGCCCGGTGAGCGGATCATGCAGCACCAGCGCGGTCCCCGTGTCCGCCCCCTCGGCGGCACGCAGCACGGAGTCCCGCAGCCGCAGCTGCGCGTGCAGCTTGAGCCCCAGCTCCGCGCCCGAGCCCATGCGCGGCACCACATCCACGCACTGCCCCTTCTCCACGCAGTGGCGCCAGGCCTCGGGATCGTTCGGATCCACCAGGTAGAGCAGCGGCACCGTGCCGCGGCTGAGCTGCCGCAGCCGGAGCACCGTCGCCACCGCCGCGAAGTCCGGGGGCTGCGCGGCCAGCACCACGGCATCCGGGCGGATCACCTCGAACAGCGGCGCGGCCGCATCGAACCGCGTGAGCGGCACCACCCGGAACCCCGCCTCGGCCAGCTGGGCTCGCGTGCGCTCCAGGTCCTCCGCTCGCGGCTCCACGAGGAGCACGGTCGGCTGTCCCCCTGCCCTCCCGAGCTGCTTGCGCTTTAGCGCCACCGCTCCAACCTCCTGCCCCCACCCAGAACTTTCTTACCCACGCCGCCCCTCGCTGTCCTACCCAGAATTACAGCCCTGCCCTCCGCACCACCCCATCCATCCCCTTGAACTTTCTGGGAGAGGGCACTGGGTTACTCTTCTCTGGCGCGAGTACGAGCAACCCCTGTGCCATCTGCTTCCCTCCGGAGCCGGGCCTCGAAGGCCGCCTCGTCCACCCGGTGCTTGAAGGCAGGCTCGCCGTCGATCACCACCACGGGGATGTCGTAGCGCCATGCCAGCATGGCCGCCGGGTCCTCCAGGATGGAGATGATCCTCAGCTCGAAGGGGATGCGAGCACGGACCCGCTCCACGACGGCGATCGCCTCGTCGCAGAGGGAGCAGGAGGGTTTCGAGTAGATATCCACCTTCATGGCGATGCAGGATGCGCGACGATGCCTGGTCTGTCAGGAGACTTCGCGACGATGCCCGTCAAGGACGTCGTCCACTACCTGGGAAACCGTCGGGTTTCCGGCAAGCTCCGGATACAGCGTGCAGGTGTATTCAAGGAACTGACCTTGAGCGACGGCTCGGTGATCAGCGCCAGCTCCAACCAGCCGCGAGAGTACCTGGGCCAGTTCCTCATCAACATGGGCCACCTGACGGAGGATCAGCTCAGCCGGGCCTTCGATGCGCAGCGGGAGACGGACCTGCTGCTGGGGAAGATCCTGGTGATGAAGGGGATCGTCCCGGAGGCGACGGTCCAGAGCACGCTGAGCCTGAAGTTCCGGGAGATGCTGCTGGATGCCTTCGAGTGGTCGGACGGGGAGTTCCAGTTCGAGATGATGGAGGCGTCGATCGCCGCGGAAGGGCTCGACATCCGGGTGGACCTGCTGGACATCCACCACGAGGGCGAGTTCCGGGAGACGGCGTGGCAGGCGATCCGGCAGGCGTTCCCTACCGGCAAGGCGCGGCTGACGGTGGACGAGCGCCGGCTGCCCGAGCCTCGGCAGCCCGGCAGCATGGATGAGCGCATCGTCCAGCTCATCAAGGACGGGCTGACGATCGACGAGATGGCGCTGGCCCTCCACGCCTCGGACTTCTACCTCTACCAGCGGCTGTACGCGCTGTACCGGCGCGAGGCGGTGAGGGTGCGCGAGGACTCCTCGCCGCTGGCCGCGTCCGGCGCCGAGGAGGAGGCACCGCCGCAGATCATCGGCTCCGAGTCCTCCGTGGAGGAGGTCGTCCAGGCGGCGCGCATGTTCCTGGAAGGGCTCAACTTCCGGGATGCAGAGGTGCTGGCGCGCCGGGCGCACGAGATGTCACCCTCGGCGGAGACGGCGGAGCTGCTCAAGCTGGCGGAGACGGGGCTGGTGGAGGCCCTGCGGCTGGTGCTGATGGATCCGCCGCAGGTGCCCGCGCTGCTGGTGCCGCAGAACCAGCTCAAGACGATGCAGCTCAGCGCGCCGGAGCGCTACCTGCTGTCGCGCATCGACGGCAAGCGGGACGTGGCGGCCATCATCCGCGTCTCGCCGCTGCACGAGCTGGATGCGCTCAAGTACTTCCAGAGCTTCCTGGACAGCGGCTTCGTCAAGCTGACCCCGCGCTGATCGCGGCGCCCAGGCCTGCCGTGGTGGGCTCGAGCAGGAGGAGTCACTCAGCCGCCTCGTTCGCCACGGGCTCGGAGGTGGCCGGCTCTGGAACGGCGGGCTCGGCTTTCTCCGCCCCCCCCTGGGGAGGCGCGGGGAGCCGCTCCAGGGCCAGCCGGATCGCCTCGCGCCCGAGCCAGGTGGCCCGGATGCGCCAGTACGGATCGTTGACGATGACGGCGGCCACCGCCACCCGAGGATTCTCCTTGGGCGCGGAGCCGACGAACCACGAGTAGTCCCGGAACGGGTTCCGGTCCGCCAGCGTGCCCGTCTTGCCCACGGCGTCGTCCACCCGGAAGCCCCGCTCGCGGAAGATGCGCCGCGCGGTGCCGGTGGTGATCGTCTCCTCGAGCATCTCCGTGAGGGCCCGCGTCACCTCGGGCGACAGCACCTGCTCCGCGGGTGGCGGGGGCGTGTCCGGCCCGGGCTCGAAGAGGACGGGATCTCTCCACACGCCAGTCACCGAGGCGGCGGCCAGCGCGGCGCCGTGCAGCGGAGAGAGGTACACGTCCCCGAACCCAGCCCCGGCCTCCGCCAGCCCGAACTCATCGTCGGGGATGGAGGCCAGCGACACGTCCGTGGGGATGGGGAAGGAGATCGGCCGGTTGAAGCGCAGCCGCGCCGCCATGCGCCGCAGCATGTCCGCGGCGAGGTACTTCCTGGTCAGCTTGGCGAACACGACGTTGGCGCTCTTGCCCATGGCGGCCGCCAGCGAGTAGCACGCCCCGTCACGCGCGCTGTCCTCCAGGAGCCGCTCGCTCAGGCGCCGCTTGCCCCCGTGGAAGCACGCCTCCTCCTCCGGAGACACGCCCGCCTCCAGCAGCGCGCCGCCGGTGACGATCTTGAAGATACTTGCCGCGGGGAACACCGCGCGCACCGGCAGCCCGCGCAGCTCCGGCTGGGCCTGGGAGTGCTCCGCCAGCGCCAGGACCCGGCCCGTGGAGGGCTCGATCGCCACCGCCGCGCCATAGGGGACCTGGTAGTCCTTCATGATGCGGGTGAGCTGCGCCTGCAGCGTGGGATCCAAGGTGAGCACCGCCTCTCCCCCAGGGCCCGGGACGACGAGCCGCCCGTCCCTACGGGGCCGTGCCCGCGAGAGCAGATCCTCCTTGCGCGACAGCGTGCGCAGGCGGGCAATGGGGGGCGCGGCCTTGCGAGAGGGCACCGGCGCCGGCGGCAGCAGCCCCAGCTCCGCCACGCCCGCATCCGGAGCCTCCGGCCCGGCGTCCGGGGCGCCGGCATCCGGGAGCCCCGCATCGGTGGATTCAGGAAGCTCGGGAGCGCCCGAGCCCGTGCCAGTCCCCATCGCCCCGAGCAGCAGGGTCAGGGGCAGGAGCGTCGCGCAGAGGAGGGAGCGGGAGTACGGCATGGGGCGGGCCTGATCCTAGATCCCTGAGGGAGCCTGTCCACGTCCGTTCCCTCGGCTGCTCTCGGAGCAGCGGAAACTGGCCGGGCGCCCATACATTTGACTAGGGTGCCGCCACCTTGGACGGACTCAAAGAGATCGCGGTGATCTGGAGCGCCGAGACACGCCGGGCCGTGCGCAGTGGGCGCGTGCTGGTGCTGCTCGGGCTCTACAGCATGTTCTCCGCGCTGGTGCTGCTGATCGTGGGCGCCATCGCCAACGCCATCCGCGAGCAGGTGACGGCGCGGCTGGCGGAGACGGGCAACGGGGACGAGGCGGCCGCCGCCCTGTCCGTGGAGATGAAGAAGAGCCTGCTGGGCGCGCTGACCAGCAACGACACGGCGCTCATGGAGGCGCTGTCCCAGGTGCCCATCGTCGTGCTGGTGGTCTTCAAGGTCACCCTCTTCTTCCTGCCGGCCTACGTGGCGCTGATGGGCTTCGATCAGATCAGCGGCGAGGTGGGCCCACGCTCCATCCGCTACATCACCGTGCGCGCCCGCCGCTCCTCGCTGCTGATGGGCAAGTTCCTCGTGCAGGCCTCCCTGCTGGTGGGGCTGGTGCTCGTCATCGATCTCGGCGTCTTCATCTACGCGCGCATCACCAACCCGGACTTCACCTTCGCCGCGCTGGGGCTGAACCTGCTGAAGTTCTGGATGGCGGCCATCGTCTTCTCCCTGGCCTACATCGCGCTCACCGCGTTCTGCTCCAGCATGTTCCGCAGCCCCGCGGTGAGCCTGGTCTTCAACTTCGTCCTGCTCTTCACCTTCTGGCTGATGGACGTGGTGGGCCAGGGGTACAAGGACAGCGTCCTGGGCTTCATCCGCTTCCTGTCGCCCTCGTATTACTCGGGGGATCTGCTGCACCCCCAGATCAGCCAGTTCGGCGTGAGCGGAGCCGCCTATGCCGGCTTCGCCATGCTCTTCCTGGGCGGCGCCTACGCCGTCCTGCGTGCGAGGGATCTGTGAGCGAGCTGGCCATTGAACTCCACCAGGTCACCAAGCGCTTCGGCCCCAAGGTGGCCGTCAACGCCGTCACCCTCTCCATCCCCCAGGGGCAGGTGTACGGCCTGATCGGCCCCAACGGCGCCGGGAAGACGACGAGCTTCTCGATGATGTGCGGCTACCTCTACCCCTCCGAGGGCTCCCTCAAGGTGATGGGCGTGGAGCCCACCGCGCCGGGAGCCCTCAAGGGCAAGCTGGGCGCCCTGCCCCAGGACGCCATCCTCCCGCCGGGCTGGGAGGTAGGAGCACTCCTCACCTACTGGGCACGGCTCTCGGCGCTCCCCGAGCCCGAGCGCGAGGCCCGCGAGGCGCTGGAGAAGGTGGGCCTGGCGGAGGCGTGGGCGACGCAGACGCAGGCCCTGTCCCACGGCATGGCCAAGCGCACCGCCATGGCGCAGGCGCTGATGGGGCAGCCGCCGCTGGTGCTCCTGGACGAGCCCACCGCCGGGCTGGATCCGCGCATCGCTTCCCAGGTGCGCCAGATCATCCGCGACATGCGCGGCAAGCAGACGGTGGTGGTGTCCAGCCACAACCTCCAGGAGCTGGAGGAGCTGTGCGACGGGGCGGCCATCCTCGATCGGGGCTCGCTCGCCAAGGCCGGGACCATGTCCGAGCTCACCGGCCAGAGCGCCGAGTTCCGGGTCCAGATCGCCCGAGGCGACATCATCCCCCCGGAGCTCACCCAGCTGGCGGGCGTCACCGCCGCGAAGATGGAGGCCCCAGGCGTGCTGCTGGTGCGCTTCGATGGCCAGGCCCACAAGCCCGAGGAGGTCATCAGCCGCACCGTGGGCCACCTGCTCCAGACGGGGGTGCTCATCCTCGGCGTCAGCCGGGGCCAGAAGCTGGAGGAGCGCGTCCTGCAGATTCTTTGAAACCCGGGGGCGGCTCGTGTCACCAGCCCCCGTGGCTCAGCCCCTCACCTGCCTTGCGCACCCAGCCCACGGAGCTCGTCCCCCGCCGCTCCATGCGGACGAGCGTGTGCCCCGTGGCCTCACACCAGGCCGGCAGGTCGGCCTCCAGGCCGCGATCCGTGGAGATCAGCTCCACCAGGGCCCCGGCGGGCAGCCGCCGCATCACCTTGGCGATCTCCAGGATGGGCACGGGGCAGGCGGCCCCAGAGGTGTCCACGCGAACGGCCGCTTCCATGCCCGCGAGTCTGACATGCGGAGGGGGCCCCGCGTGAAGGGGGAATGTATCCCAAAAGTGTCCTGTTTCCGGGCACCTGGAGAACGCGGGAGGCCACCCACAAGGCGGCGGCGCAGCTTGCATGGCCGGATTTCCCCCTGCTATCTAGCGCGCCTTCCCTGCCCCCAGGGTCGCCACGCGCACGGTAGGGACTGAGACGGAAAGAGCGGATCGGAACGCATGAACGACAATTCGGACGTGAGACAGAAGGAGCAGAACGGATTTATGAAAGCCAACGTGATCGTTGCCCTGCTGGTGGGCCTGGTCCTCGGGTTCTTCGGCGGCAAGGCCGCCACGGGCCCGAGCAAGAGCAGTGACAGCGGCACCCCGCAGGCGGCCGCCGCCAATGCCCCCGCTCCTTCGGCCCCCAGCCAGCCCGCGAAGCCCGGGCGCGCGGTGGATCCCACCGTCTTCAAGGTTCCCCTCGAGGACTCGCCCCGCAAGGGCAGTGATGAGGCGCTCGTCACGATCGTGGAGTTCTCCGACTACCAGTGCCCGTTCTGCTCCCGCGCGGAGGCCACGGTGCAGAAGCTGCAGGAGGAGTACGGCAGCAAGCTCCGCGTGGTGATGAAGCAGAACCCGCTCTCGTTCCACCCGCGCGCCAAGCCCGCGGCCAAGGCCGCCATGGCGGCCGGCGCCCAGGGCAAGTACTGGGAGTACCACGCCAAGCTCTTCGCCAACGCGAAGGCGCTGGAGGACGCGGATCTCGAGAAGTACGCCCAGGAGCTCAAGCTGGACGTGGCTCGCTGGAAGAAGGAGCTCGCCAACCCGGAGTTCGACAAGATCATCACCCGGGATCAGACGCTGGCGGGCCAGCTCGGCGCCACCGGCACCCCGGCCTTCTTCATCAACGGCCGCCTGCTGTCCGGCGCGCAGCCCATCGACAACTTCAAGGCGCTGATCACCGAGGAGCTGACCAAGGCCGAGGCGCTGGTGAAGAGCGGCACCCGGGCGAACCAGGTCTACGCCGCCATCATCGAGAAGGGCCAGACGCGCGCCGCCGCCCGGCCGGGGCAGCAGGAGCAGCCCACCGCCTACCGCAAGGTGGAGGTCCCCGAGGACGCGCCCTCCTTCGGCCCGAAGCACGCGAAGGTGACGATCGTCGAGTGGTCTGACTTCGAGTGCCCCTTCTGCGGCCGCGTGGGCCCCACGCTGGCGAAGATCAAGGAGACGTACGACAAGGACGTGCGCGTGGTGTTCCGCCACCAGCCGCTGCCGTTCCACGCGAACGCCAAGCTCGCCGCCGAGGCCTCCATGGCCGCGCACGAGCAGGGCAAGTTCTGGGAGTACCACGACAAGCTCTTCTCCAACCAGAAGGCCCTGTCGCGCGCCGATCTGGAGAAGTACGCCCAGGAGCTCAAGCTGGACCTGGGCAAGTTCAAGCAGGCCCTGGACAGCGGCAAGTTCCGCGCGAAGGTGGAGGCGGACTCCTCCGCTGGCAGCGCGGTGGGCGCCAACGGCACGCCGACCTTCTTCATCAATGGCCGTCAGTTCGTGGGCGCGCAGCCCTTCGAGAACTTCAAGACGGCGATCGACGAGGAGCTGGGCAGGGCCAACAAGCTGCTGGCCAGCGGCACCCAGCTGGAGAACCTCTACGCCAGGCTGATGGAGACGCTGCCCGCGGCGCCTCCCCCGTCCGCGCCCGCCGCCCAGGCCGAGCCGCCGGTGCAGAACGTGGAGGTGGGCCAGGCCCCGGTGAAGGGCCCCGCCAACGCCCCGATCACCATCGTCGCCTTCTCGGACTTCGAGTGCCCCTTCTGCAGCCGCGTGGTGCCCACGCTCAAGCAGATTGAGGAGGAGTACGCGGGCAAGGTGCGGATCGCCTTCAAGCACCAGCCGCTGCCGTTCCACGCGAACGCCAAGCTCGCCGCCGCCGCCGCCATGGCCGCGCACGAGCAGGGCAAGTTCTGGGAGTACCACGACAAGCTCTTCGCCAATCAGCGCGCGCTGGATCGCGCCTCCCTGGAGCGCTACGCCGAGGAGCTCAAGCTGGACCTGGGCAAGTTCAGGCAGGCCCTGGACACCAACAAGCACGCCGCGCAGATCGCCGCGGACTCCGCCGAGGGCTCGAAGCTGGGCGCCAACGGCACGCCGACCTTCTTCATCAACGGCCGCACGCTCGTGGGCGCCCTGCCCGCCGACGCCTTCAAGCGCGTCATTGATGAGGAGCTGAAGAAGAAGGGCGTCGTGATGGCGAAGGACGCGAAGTAGTCCTCACCCGCCGGTGAAGTCTCCGAGGCCGTCGGACCCGCAGGGTCCGGCGGCCTCCGTGTTTTCGGGCCCCCCCGCTCAGGAGACGGCGATCGCGTCGATCTCCACCTTGGCGCCGCGAGGCAGCGCGGCCACCTGCACGGTGGCGCGGGCCGGGGGCGCGGCGGTGAAGTACCTGCCATACACCTCGTTCACCTTGGCGAAGTCCCCCAGATCGGTGAGGAAGATGGTGCAGCGCACCACGTGGGAGAAGTCCAGCCCGGCGGCGGCGAGCACGGCCTTCAGGTTCTGCATCACGCGCTCGGCCTGGGTGGCCGCGTCACCCTGGACCATCTCCATGCTCTTGGGATCCAGGGGGATCTGCCCGGAGAGGAACGTCATCTTCCCGGCGTCCACCTGGATCGCCTGCGAGTAGGGGCCGATGGCCTGGGGGGCGTTGTCGGAGTGAATGGCATTGCGCGCCATGAGGGCACCTCGGGGTGAAGCGGCCAACCGCTGGCCGCGGTCCGAGGCTGGCTCTAACACGAATCCCGGCGCTCGGAGCGCTCAGATGCGCTCGACGGAGTGCACCCCGTTGAGCCGCTCGATGGTGCGCATCAGATCCGTGAGCTGCTTGAGATCGGAGATCGTCACCTCGAAGGTGTTCACCGCGCGATCATCCCCCGTGGCCCGGCAGTTGGCCTGGGAGATGTTGACGCCCTTCTTGGAGAAGGTGTTGGAGATGTCGGCCAGCAGGCCGGGGCGGTCCGCGGTGAGCACGCGCAGGGTGACGGGGCGCTTGAAGTCGCCGCGCACGTCCCAGGTCACCTCCACCCGCCGCTCCGGATCCGTGGCGAGCGCCTTGTCGCACTTGTCGGTGTGGACGGTGACGCCGTGCCCGCGGGTGATGAAGCCGACGATCGGATCTCCCGGCACCGGGTTGCAGCAGCGCCCGAAGCGCACGAGCACGTCGTCCACGCCGCCGATCTGCACGCCGCTGCGGCTCTGGCGCCCCACCAGCCGCTTGGCCAGATCCGTCACCTTCGACAGGCCCGGCAGCATGGAGGTGCCGCTGCCGTCCCCGCTGGCGCCGGCGCCGCCGCCATGGGCGCCCCGCTCGTCCGTCAGCTTCTCCTGCGGCACGAAGCGCTGGGTGAGCTGCTGCGGCGTCACCTTCCCGTAGCCGATGGCCACCAGCAGATCTTCCTCGACGCGGTAGCCCAGCTCCTCGGCGGCCTTCTTCAGCTCGCCGTTCTTCTGCAGCTTGTTGAGGTTGATCTGGTAGCGCCTGAGCTCGCGCTCGGCCAGCTCGCGCCCCAGCTGCAGGCTCTTGTCGCGCTGCTGCTGCTTGATGAAGTTGCGGATGCGCTGCTGGGCGCGGCTCGTCTTGACGAAGGTGAGC
>JAFGNZ010000305.1 GCA_016926755.1 Myxococcaceae bacterium
CACCGTGCGCCTGTGGGACGCACAGTCCGGCCGCGAGCTGCGCTCCCTCTCCGGACACCAGGGCCGTGTCTTTTCCGTGGCCTGGGACGCGAAAGGCCGGCGGCTGGCCTCCGCCGGGGACGACGGTGCGCGCATCTGGGACACCACGAAATACCAGCTCCTGGTGAAGTGGGAGGTGGCGGGTGGCAGCAGCCTGGCGTCGACGCCGAGTGGCTATTGCCTCTTCGACGGCGATCCCTCACGCCACGTGCTGTCCGTCTCTCGGCCCGAGCGGCCCACGACGATCCTCTACCTCCCTCTGCCTCAAGCGCTGCGTGCCATCCTCCACCGACCTGACAAGGTGCGGGCCGCGCTGGAAGGCCAGCCCGGCGACCCCCATGAACTCGTCAGGGAGCTGGCCGCCCTCGGCTGGAGCGGTGGAGGAGCCTGGGATGGAGAGCGCCACCATGTCCCCACGACGGAGTCCGAAGCCTCGCCCCGGCCCGCTTCCGTCGAAGCGCTCCCCTCCTCCCCGTTCCGGCCTGGTTCGGCGCTGGGGGAGGACGGGCTCCTCGTGGGCCGCGAGGCCACCGTGCGTGAGCTGCTCGCGCTCGTGACAGGGCGCAACCCGGCCGTCCTCCTGGGTCCCCGCAGAGCCGGAAAGACGTGGCTGCTGGAGCACCTGGAGCGGCGACTCTCGGAGGCGGGGTACACGGTCCGCTACGAATCGCTCCAGGGGCGCCCGCCTCGCTCCGCGGACGAGCTGGCGCTGCTGCTGGAGCCGGAGCTCTCGCAGTCCCCGCCAGCGCGCTCCTCACCCGCGAAGGCCCTCTTGCGAAAGCTGAGCAAGCCCCCTCAGGCAGCGCGAGGCAAGGGAGCGCGCGCCACCAAGAAAGCACCAGGCCGCGTCTACCTTCTGGATGAGGTGGGCGCGCTCGAGCGGAGCGACGAGACGCTCTTCCCCTACCTGCGCGAGCTGGGCCAGCGCCATGCCTCCATCGTGCTCGCTGGCTCAAGCTGGGACTGGGTGCGGGTGATCCGCCGAGCTACCGAGGTCTGCCCTGGCTCTTCCTTTGGCAATGACTTCACCTCTGTCGTACTCGGGCCCATCCCTCCAGAGGAGGCCCGCCGCTTCCTCATCGAGACCGTTCCGGGCCTCATCCCGGAGCACCTCGCGAACTGGGTGCTGGAGTTGTGCGGTGAGTGGCCCTTCTATCTCCAGGCCATGGGGCACGCCCTGTACTTCGCGCGCGAGGCGGGCAGCCGCAAGCCCTTCAACGAGAAGACGGCGCTCGCCGAGCTGTACGATCAGCGCCTGCTGGTCGAGCGTACCGCCGTGTTCGAGGATCGTCTCCGCGAGCTGCCGGAGGCAGTGAAGAGCATCCTCTTCAAGCACCGCGAGCGGCGGCCCGCATTCCACTCGCTGCCACCCGAGGATCGGGAGCTTCTGGTGGACGTCGGGCTGTGCACCGAGGCAGGCACGTGGCTGGCGGACAAACCGTTCTTCGACTGGATCCGCCGCCGCGCCGCCGTCCTGGATCCCTGAGGAGCTGACATGAGCGTGTACGACGCCCGCCGCGGCTGGGATGCGGCTCTGACGGCCCGCGACTACTCGGACCTGCTGCAGAAGGTCCACAAGCCCCCACCGGAAGGAGCGCTCTGGCTCGTGCTCGCGCCCCGCCGCTACGGCAAGACGTGGACGCTCCGGGAGTTGCAGCACCGGCTGGGCGCCTCCGCGTGTTATCTGGAGTTGCGCCTGCCCACCGACAAGAAGACCTGGGCGTCCAGCAAGAAGATCCAACCTGGTGGCTGCTGGCTCCTGGATGAGCTCTCCGGCCTGATCGAAACCGGAGACGAGGCCACGGCGCTGGAGGCCGCCCAGGACTTCCTCGCCCGCTGCGAGAAGCGGAGGAGCGCCAACACGAACGTGATCCTCGCGCTCACGCCACGAGAGCTGCACCAACTCCAGCGAGCGGATGGAGGCAGCGGCCGCGTCTCCTTCAAGTCCATCCTCAAGCTCGATCCCCTCACCCCCGCCGAGACCGCGAGGCTGGCGCGGACACCCGAGGCGCAGGAGCTGCTGAAGCAGCTGCCACCGGACTGGCGGCGGACCCCTTTCCTCATCGAGCTGCTCTTCGAGATGGATGAGGGGGCGCGAAAGCAGGAAGTCCACCTGGGAGGCAGACTCCTCAAGACGGTGCTGGAGGCCTCCGAGAAGACCACCCACCGATACTTCCATCACGTCTTCTGGGATGCGATCACCGATGAGCACCGGCAGGCGCTCCGCGCGATTGTGCGGAGAGAAGCGGTGGACTCCCGCCACTGTGAACCCCTGGTGGACGCTGGACTGGTGGGAGAGGAGCCCGCCACGGGGCGCCGCTGGATCGCCGATCCGGTGCTGGCCGCGAGACTCTCTCCCTTGCGCATCCACCACCTCTCGGACATCCACGTCGGTCCCAAGTCCGCGCAGAGCATCGACGCGAAGGAGGCCGGCCTGCAGGCCGAGGCGGTCGATCCCGGCACCGTCCGCGAGAGCTACCTGTCCCACCTCGAGGGGTTGCGCAAGAGCGGCAGGGCGCCCCACGCGATCATCATCTCGGGGGACCTGACGGAGTGGGCCACGAAGGAGCAATGCCAGGAGGCACGGCAGTGGCTGGACCGGCTCGCGCCCCTGCTGGAGTCGCATGTCCTGCTCGACGAGGACGCCCGGCGCATCCTCCTGGTGGGCGGCAACCATGATGTGGATTGGAGCCGGACACGCCCGGGAGGCGAGCAGGCCCGGCACCAGAACTTCGCCGAGTTCTTCGAGGGCTACGCACACCCCCACCTGGAGAAGGCACCCGCTGATCGGGAGCTCGAGACAGTCGAGTGGCTGGATCTCGGCATCACGGTCCTCCTGCTGGGGACCAGTGAGCTGGGAGGTCAGATCGAGAAGGAGCACGAGCGCTACAAGCTCCTCCAGGAGTTGGCGAAGCTCCCGAATGCTCCCGACAAGCAGGAGCGGGAGAAGGCCGAGAAGCTCGCGACCGACGCGGCCCGCATCGATCCGGGACTGGTGCACGCGAAGGATCTGCACCGCGTCAGCACCCACGCGTGGAACGACAAGCTGCCGGTCCGGATCGCCGTCCTGCACCATCCGCCCTCGCCGCTGCCCTCCACGGAGGTGGCGCGCTACTCGGGGCTGCTCAACGCGGGCGCGGTGAAGCAGGTGCTGATGGAGAAGGGCTTCTGCCTGGCGCTCTGCGGCCACGTGCATGCCGGCTGGTTCGCCGAGGAGCGCTGGCACAAGTACTCCGGCACGCGAACCCTCCGCATCGCCGCGGCGCCTTCCTTGGGGAGCCGTGAGATCGCGGAGAACAACGGCTTCAACCTCGTGGAGATCTTCCGGGAGCGCGACGAGCAGGGCCACGCCGTGCACCAGGTTCGAGTCCAGCG
>JAFGNZ010000306.1 GCA_016926755.1 Myxococcaceae bacterium
CGCTCCGGCGCCCGCGCCTGCTCCGGCCGCACGGCCCGCCCCAGCCGCGGCGGTCGCGGTGGCCCCCGCGCCTCCGGCGGGGTTGACGCGAGACCAGCTCTCCAAGCTGCTCACGGAGACCGACGTCTACGTCAAGTACGGCCTCCACGACAAAGCGCTCGAGCACCTGCGGAAGATCTTCGCCGTCGATCCCGAGAACCTCGACGCGCACGAGAAGGCCTACAACATCTACGTCGCCGCCGGGAACACCGTGCAGTCCTCCGAGCAGCTGCTCAACGTGCTGCGGCTGTGCACGCGGCGCTCGGAGGTACAGCGCGCGCAGCCGTACCTGGCCGCCATCCTCCAGCAGAACCCCAACCACCCGGAGGTGCCCGCGTTCCTCGCCGTGCTGCGCACGGAGCAGACGGGAGCGCAGCAGGCGGCGCAGGTGGAGTCCCTGGGCGAGGACGCCATCCTGGTGGAGTCGAGCGACGACGAGATCCTCGTCGCCGATCCGCCAGAGGACGCGCTCGCGCGGCCGCCGGGCGATGAGCTGGCGCTGGCCACCCTGAGCACGGCGGAGTCCGACGAGATCATCGAGGATGGCCCCTCGGAGACGGTCATCAGCGACGAGGCGCTGGTGGGCGAGAGCATCGTCTCCAGCGAGAGCGAGTACTACTCCTCCGACGATGCGACCTCGCTGAACGCCGGGGGCGACGAGGCGCTGGTCGTCGACGACGAGGCGACCTCCACGAACCTGGTGGACGAGCCGCTCATGGCGGGCGCCGGGGAGGAAGAGGCCGTGTACGCGGAGGTGGAGGCGACCTCCGCCGAGTACGTGGTGGATGAGCCCGGCATCACCGTCGGGGACGAGCCGATCGTCGATGATGGGGTGATGGGCGTGGCGCTCGGGGATGACGAGGCGCCTCCCACGCGCCCCGCGATGCCCACGGCGCAGCTCCTCCAGCACTCCGCCGCGACCGGGCAGCGTCATGCGCTGGGCGACGACGAGGATCTGCCGACGCGGCTGGCGATGAGCCCGCTGCAGTCGGAGGAGTACGAGGCGGTGCCCGAGGTCACCGCGGCCGACGATGTCGCCTACGCGTCCGAGGACGCCACCACCCTCTTCACCCCCGTGGTGGGCGTGGAGGACGCCCCGGACGAGTCCCTCGTGTCCGAGGCCGAGCCCTACGCCGAGCCCATGCAGGACGGGGGCTTCGAGGAGGAGCCGGCGTCCGAGGAGTGCGACGAGGCGAGCTTCTTCCTCGATCAGGGGCTGACGGAGGAGGCGCGGGAGATCCTCGAGAACGTGATGATCGCCTTCCCGGAGCACCGGCGCGCCGGGGAGCTGATGGCGCGGCTGGAGGCGCTCGAGGCGGGCGGCACGCCGACGACGGAGGAGACCGGGGCCGGCGTGGCGGCGGTGCCCACCGTGGAGCCGGTGATGGATGCGCCCGCGGAGACCAGCGCGTTCGACCTGGCGGCGGAGCTGGCCGGGGACTTCGACGGGCTGGCCGTGGAGGCGCCAGCTCCGACTTCATCCGATGACGACTTCCAGTACTCGGTCGAGGAGGTCTTCGCCGAGTTCAAGAAGGGCCTGGAGAAGGTCGTCAAGCCCGAGGACGTGGACACGCACTACGATCTGGGCATCGCCTACAAGGAGATGGGCCTCATTGACGACGCGCTGGGCGAGTTCGCCGTGGCGCGCAAGGGGTGCGTGGGCACCAAGCGCGAGCTGGACTGCATCACGATGACCGGCATGCTGCACGGCATGCGCGGCGAGCACACCGAGGCGGTGAAGGTCTACAAGGAAGGGCTCACCAGCGAGCACGCGAAGGACGAGGCGGCCAAGGCGCTCGGCTTCGAGCTGGCCCTGGCCTACGAGGCCATGGGTGAGAACGGCAAGGCGCTCTACCACTACCAGCGCGTGGCCAGGCTCGACCCGAAGTACCGGGATGTCTCCGCTCAGATTTCTCGACTGTCGGGAGTCGAGCCCGAGGATGACCCCCCGACCCCCGCGGCAGCCGCACCTCCGCCCCGAGCCTCTGCTTCCGTAGGCGCTCCGAAGGCGCGCAAGGTAGGCTACGTGTAGTCCACGTCCGGCGAGCCCATGACGACCTACCTCGACTTCTTCGAGCTCTCGACGGAGCCCTTCTCCAACGCACCGGTCAGCCGGTTCTATTACAACTCTGCCCAGCACTCGCAGGCCCTGACGCGGCTGATGCACGCCGTGGGCTACATGAAGGGCCTGTCCATCCTCGTCGGCGACATCGGCGCGGGGAAGACGACGCTGGCGCGGCGGATGCTCGACTCGCTGCCGGAGGCCGAGTACGAGGCCGCGCTGCTGGTCATCATCCACTCGGGCATCACCGCCAACTGGCTGCTGCGCCGGATCGCGCTGCAGCTGGGCGTGGAGAGCCCGGCCCAGGAGAAGCTGGCGCTCCTGTCCCAGCTCTACCAGCGCCTGCTGCAGATCTACGAGTCCGGCAAGAAGGCCGTCGTCCTCATCGACGAGGCCCAGATGCTGGAGACGCGCGAGCTGATGGAGGAGTTCCGCGGCCTGCTGAACCTGGAGGTGCCGGAGCGCAAGCTCATCTCCTTCGTCTTCTTCGGGCTGCCGGAGATCGAGAAGAACCTCAAGCTGGATCCGCCGCTCGCCCAGCGCGTGGCCTTCCGCTACAAGCTCGAGCCGTTCACCTCCGAGTCCACCGAGGCCTACATCAAGCACCGCCTGCGGCTGGCCGGCTCTCCGCGGCTGCCCTTCACGCCCGAGGCGCTGCTGGCCATCCACAAGGCCTCTGGTGGCACCCCGCGCGTCATCAACACCTTGTGCGACAACGCCCTCTTCGAGGCCTTCCTGGCGCGCCAGGAGAGCATCGGCGAGGAGATGGTCCGTCGGGTGGCCGACAACCTGGGCCTGGTCGGCTCGGCGGCGCCCGGCGAGGCCCCCCCGGCGAAGCCTGCTCCCGAGCCCGCCAGCCGAGCAGCCGGCTCGAAGATCGATCTGGCAGAGATCGACCGCTACCTCGAGGGGCTCGGTAAGCTGTAGCGGCTTTGGCCACGCAGAGCCGTCAGGGCGCGCGCAAGGCGCTTGTCGCGGCCGTCCTCCTCCTCCTGGTGGGGGCCGTCCTGGCCCTGCGTACGTCCGTGGCCTGGGACACGGCCTGCACGCTCGCGCGGAGACACCTGCCGGACCTGATCGGGCTGGACGTGGGCATTGGCCAGTGCGAGCTGGATCCGCTGGGCCAGAAGGTCATCCTCCGCGGGGTGTCCCTCTTCGCGCCCGGCACGGACACGCCCCTGGTGGCCGCGGATCTGGCGGAGGTCCAGCTGGGCCTCACCAGCCCCTTCTCCGGGAAGCTGGCCCTGGATCTGGTGCGCGTCCAGCGGCCCCGCGTGGCGCTGGATCTGTCCCAGCCCGCGAAGGCGCCGCGAGAGGGGCCGGCGCCGTGCGTGCTGGCGCCCCTGGAGCGGCTGCAGATCTCGCGGCTGGCGCTCACCGGCGCGCAGGTGCGGCTGCTGCTGCCCGGCGGGCGGCGCGTGGAGGTGACGGAGCTGGACGTGGGGTGGAAGGAGCGCTGGGGCGTCGCCGAGTTCGACGTGGAGGCCCGGCGGGGCGTGGTGGGGCTGGGGCCCGAGAGTGGAGAGCTGGTGCTGGGGCGGCTGGTGGTGAGCGGCGGCCTGGACGCGGACGCGGAGTCGCTGGAGCTCAACCGCGCGGAGGTGGCGCTGGAGGATGCCAGCGTGAGCCTCTCCGGGCGGGTGGAGGAGCTGTGCTCGCCCGTGCTCGCGCTGGACGCGCAGGTGTTCGTCCCGCTGCGGACGCTCTCTCAGGCCGGCGTGCTGCCGAAGCAGGCGTCCGGGCACGTCTGGTCCCGCCTCACCGTGAATGGCAGGCCCGCCTCTCCGAACGTGACGGTGGAGGTGTCCGCCAACAACCTCGCCTATGAGCGCTATGGCCCCACCACCCTCACGGGGCGGCTGCACTACTCCGGCGAGCGGATCCAGGTGGAGAAGCTGACGGTGCCCGCGGGCAGCGGGCGCGTGGAGGTGCGCGGCACGGTGCGGCTCACGCCCAGCCTCCCGGTGGAGCTGGAGGTGGAGACGTACGAGGCCTCCTTCGGCCGCATCATGGCGCAGGCGGGCGTGAAGGGCTCCTGGGTGGACTTCCCGGCGACGGTCACCGGACGCGCCTCGGGGACGATCCTGCCGCGGCCCCAGCTCTCCGGAGAGGCAGAGCTTCGGACGGGCCGCTTCGTGCTGGCCACGCGCGCCTTCGATGCTCCGGAGCAGGGCCGCACGCTGCTGCAGTTCGAGCGAGGCCGGGTGCAGGCGCAGGTGAAGGTCCTCTCGGATCGGGTGATCATCGCGGCGCCCCAGGTGGAGTCGGGGAACTCCCGGGTGCGCGCGGACGTGACGCTCTTCTACGACGGGGCGCGAGGGATCGAGGCGCGCGGTGAGGGCGAGGTGGATCTCTCGGACTACGGCGCCATCGCCGCGCTGCCGTGGGAGGGCCACGGCGGGACGAGCTTCACCGTGGTGGGGCCGTACGGTGACGTGAAGGTGGACGCGAGCATGTCCCTGCGCGACTTCACCTTCTGGGGCTTCGGGCTGGGCGTGGTGCAGGGCAAGGTGATGTACGAGGATCGCGTGCTCAACTTCCCGGCGGTGTCCGGGCAGAAGGGCCGCACCCAGTACTTCGGCAGGGCCGCGCTCACCTTCGGCTCGTCGATGCACGCGCGGGCCGAGGTGAACGTGCCGCAGGGGCGCACGGAGGATCTGCTGGACGTCATCGCGGGCCTCCACCCGAACATCGCCGTCATGCAGGGCACGATCGCGGGCCTGGCCTCCGGGCGGGTGGAGATCGACAGCCCGGTGGATCGCTTCGAGGGGCTGGCGGCGTTCGACTTCCGGAACACCACGTACTACGGGCGCCGCATGGGAGACGGCTCCTCGAGGCTGCGCTTCGTGGATGGCAAGGAGATGGTGCTGGAGCGCACCACGCTGGAGGGGCCGCTCGGCAGGAGCTGGGTGGAGGGCACCTTCACCTTCGCGGGCGGGCTGGACTACCGCTTCGGCGGGGAGAGCCTCTCCCTGGCGGAGATGGTGGGGCCGGAGCTCGCCGCGCGGATGGGCATGCAGGGCACCCTCTCGCTGGAGGGCAGCGTGAGCGGCAACTCCACCCTGCCCATCGTCGACGCGACGCTGACGAGCCCGCGAGTCACCTTCGCCGATCGCGATCTGGGCGCGCTGCACCTGGTGGGCAAGATGGTGGGACGGGAGCTGGAGATCAGCGGCAAGCCCTTCCGGGACGCCAACGGCCTCGTGGAGATGAAGGTGCGGGAGCCGTTCCCCTTCGACTTGTCCGTGGTGCTCACGCTGCCGGAGATCCGCCCGCTCTTGCCCCAGAACGCCCTGACGCAGGGCATGTCCGGCGCGCTCTCCGGGACGCTCAGCGCCCAGGGCAACCTCCGCAACCTGGAGGCCGTGCAGGTCACCGCCACGGTGGATCCGCTCACCCTGGCGCGCGGCGGCTTCAGTGGGAAGAACGACGGCCCCATCGCGCTGAGCTACGCGGGCGGGCGGCTGGGCGTGGAGCCCTTCACCTTCCGAGGATCCGACACGGAGCTGTCCGCCTCCGGCTGGATCGGGCCCCGCACCATGGATCTCAACGTGCGCGGCGGCCTGGATGCGAAGGTGGTCGAGATGCTGGTGCCGGAGCTGGAGCGCGCCGGTGGCCACGTGGAGTTCCAGGCGCAGGCCACCGGCTCCCTGGACAGGCCCTCCCTGGTGGGCGAGGCCTCCGTCTCCGACGTGCGCCTCTCCCTGCGCGGCCGGCCCGTCTCCGTGCGGGGCGTGTCCGGGCTGGCCACCTTCACCGAGCAGGGCGTGCTGCTGAAGGGCTTCCGCGGCCTGCTCAACGAGGGGCGCGTCACCGCCAGCGGCGAGATCGCCCTGAAGCAGCTCCGGCCGGACAAGCTGTCCCTGGTGGCGGAGCTGGAGGATGTGACGTACCGCTACACGGACGATCTGCCCGTCACCGCCTCGGGCGCGCTGCAGCTCACGGGGACGCCGGACGCGATGCTGCTCGCCGGGGACGTGGACATCCTCCGGCTGCGCTACCAGAAGGGCCTGGAGCTGGACTCCATGCTCAAGAACCTCGGGCGCCGGGCCGCCGCCGTGCTGCCCACCTCCGCGGAGAAGCTCCGGGAGTTCCTCACCTTCGACGTGCGCGTGCACCTCAAGGACGTGCGGGTGGACAACAACCTGGCCCGCGCCCGGCTGCTGGGAGACCTGCGGCTGACGGGCACCAACGTGCGCCCGGGGCTCTTGGGCCGCGTGGAGGCGGACGAGGAGAGCCGGGCCTTCTTCCGCAACAACGAGTTCGTCCTCAGCCAGGCCGAGGTCGAGTTCCGCGACCGCTACGGCATGGATCTCGTCTTCGACGTGCGCGGCCAGACGCAGGTGCGGGAGTACACGGTGAAGGTGCACGCCTTCGGGCGGCCCGCGGATCCGCAGCTGCTCTTCTCCGCCGAGCCCGCCCTGGCCGAGGGAGATGTGCTCTCCCTCCTCACCCTGGGTGTAACGAGCACGGACAAGGACACGGCGGCCTCGGCCAGCGCCGGCCTCGCCGCCGAGGCCCTCTTCAACGTGTCCGGCCTGGACCGGCAGGTGAAGCGCTTCCTGCCGCGCAACACCGTCCTCAGGGATCTGTCCTTCCAGATCTCCACCACCTACAACGATGCGACCAGGCAGGCGGAGCCGACCGCACAACTGGAGTCGAAGATCCTCAGCGATCAGCTTAAGATCGGGATGACGCAACCCGTCAGCGGGCGTGGGACACGCGCCCGGGCCGAGTACCGCTTCGACAACCGCCTCTCCGCGCAGGCACAGTGGGACAACGAGAACAGCGAAGCCTCCTTCGGCAACCTTGGACTCGAGCTCAAGTTGAGCTGGGAGGTCGAGTAGCGCTCGCGGTGTGCCTGCTCGCGGCGGGGGTGGCCCTGGCGAGCCCGGCCGCGCAGGAGCCGCCGCCGGCCGCCCTGGAGAGCGCGGAGCCGCGGGCGCAGGCCGCCTCCGAAGTCGTGGCGGTGGAGCTGGTGCTGCCGCCGGGCTCGGATACGCAGGGCCTGGCCGAGCTGGTGACGGTCCGCCGAGGGCAGCTGCTCTCGCCGCTGGCGGTGCGCCGCAGCGTGGAGGGCCTGTGGAACACGGGCCGCTTCACCAACGTGGAGGCCCGCGTGGTGGACACGGAGGGCGGCGTGCGGCTGGTGTTCCACCTCACGCCGATCCAGCAGCTCGTGCGGCTCGTCATCGAGGCCAACGTCGCCCTGTCTGACGAGGAGATCCGCGACGCCAGCGGCCTCCAGGAGTACGCGCCGCTGGATCCGGACGCGGTGGACACGGCCAGGGCCGCCATCGAGAAGGCCTACAGCCGCAAGGGCTATGACCAGGCCCGGGTGGCGTGGCAGCTGGAGCCGACGCCGGGTGGAGTGGTGCTGGTGTTCACCCTCGATGAGGGCGAGCCGACGCGGGTGGGGCGCGTGACGCTCACCGGAAGCCTCGGGCTGCCGCTGCCTCGGCTGCTGGAGGCGCTGGGGCTGGAGCCGGGCGTGGTGTTTGATCAGGCCCGGGTCGAAGCCGGCCTGGAGCGGCTGCGCAAGCTGCTCCGCGAGCAGCGCTTCTACCGCGCCCGCGTCGGCGCTCCCCTCGTCACCCCGGAGGCGGGCCGCGCGACGGTGGCGCTGCCCCTCTCCGCCGGTCCCCGCTACCGCTTCCACTTCCACGGCAACCACCGCTTCCCCAGCGCGCTCCTGACGCGCGTCCTGAACTACGACGGGACGGAGCCGCTGGACCCGGGGATGATGTGGCAGCTGACGCGGAGGCTGACGGCCTTCTACCGCTACCGCGGCTTCCATGACGTGCGCGTCCAGCCGCGCGAGGTGCGCCGGCCGGATCACGCGGAGGCGGTGCTCGTCTTCGACATCCAGGAGGGCCATCCGCTCAGCGTGAGCGAGGTGCGGTTCCATGGAAACCGGGCGCTGCCGAGCGGCGTGCTGCGCGAGGTGCTCGCCGAGCAGATCCGCGCCAGCGAGCCCATGCCCGATCTGCAGCTGCCGCTGCGGGACGATCCGCTCCAGCTCGACGGGCGCGACGACCAGGGTCCCATGTCCGTCCCCCTGGCGCCGGACCCGCGCACCGTCTTCGTGGAGGAGGCGTACCTGGAGGCGGCGGAGGTGCTGACGGAGGCCTACCGCGAGCGCGGCTTCCCCAGGGCGCAGGTGCGCTTCCGCCGCCTGGAGCTGGACGTGAGCGGGCGCACGGCCGTGGCGGAGTTCGAGGTGGAGGAGGGAGAGGAGACGCGCGTCGGCGAGGTGAGCTTCGCGGATCTGCCCGCGGGGGTGAGTGCCAGGAGCGTGGAGCTGAGCGAGGGCGACTCCCTGAGCGAGGAGGCGGTGGAGCGGGCGCGCCAGGGCCTGGTGCGGGAGCTCGCGCGGGCGGGGTACCTGTTCGCCCAGGTCGAGGTGACGGCGCTGCCGGGGGGCGATGATCCGCGCTACGTGACGGTGAGGCTGAAGGTGGAGGCGGGCCCGCAGGTGCGCGTGGGCCGCATCATCTTCCAGGGCCTGTCGCGCACGGATGAGTGGACGGTGCGTGGCCACCTGGGCCTGGAGGTGGGCAAGACGCTCGATCTGGAGCAGGTGGCGGAGGGGCGGCGCCGGCTCGCGCGGCTCAACATCTTCCGCCAGGTGGAGGTGCAGCTGCGCGAGCCGAACCGCCGGGAGGAGATCAAGGACATCCTGGTGACGGTGCAGGAGCGGCCCCGCATCGACGGCGAGGTGTCCGGCGGCTACTTCCTGGTGGACGGCCCCCGCATCACCCTGGACACGGCGTTCCCGAACGTGGACGGGCGCGGGCTCAACCTGCTGGCGCGCGGGAAGATCAACTACGTGGGCTGGAGCGCGGAGGCGTTCTCCGGGCGGTATGAGGGCGTCCGGGACAGCTCCATCCAGGGCTGGGAGGGGCTGGGCGGGCGCGGCAGCGTGTCGCTGTCCCAGCCCCGCCTCAACTTCGTCCTCCTGCCGAAGGAGGTGGGCGGGCGCGTGGACTTCATCGGCGAGCGCATCCACCGGCCCTCCTACCTCTCCACGCGGTTCGCGGCGGTGGCGGGCCTGGACTGGCCGGCCACGCGGTGGCTGAACCTGTCGCTCCAGTACGAGCTGGAGCACAACCGGCTGCGCTCGCGCGCGGGCGTGCTGAGCGTGCCGAACCGGGCGGACCAGGAGCGGCTGCGCTTCCCGTACGGCATCTTCACCCTGCACTCGCTCCGGGGATCCACCACGCTCGACTTCCGGGATGACCCGACGAACCCACGCAAGGGGCTGCTGATCTCCACCAGCGCGGAGCTCACCCGCGACTTGAGCGTGGCGCCCACCGACGCGCTGGGGAACTCCGCCGAGGACTTCCCGATCCGCGAGGTGAAGCTGTCCGGGAGCGTGAGCGTGTATGCCCCGCTGGGCGAGCGCGCCAGCGTGGCGCTGTCCGCCCGGGCCGGCACCATCGTCCCGTTGGCCATGGGCGCGCAGTCCATCGGCTCGAAGCTCTTCTACCTGGGCGGCTCCTCGAGCCTGCGCGGCTTCCGGGAGGACGGCGTGCTGCCCGAGGATCAGCGCGCCGCCATCCGCCAGCAGCTCACCGACTGCCGCTCCCTGCTCAACCCGCTGGGCTGCCCGCCGGAGCTGGAGGCGGTACTCTCGGGGCAGGCGCCCATCAGCCAGGGCGGCGAGCTGTTCACGCTGGGCAAGGCGGAGCTGCGGCTGCCGGCCTTCACCTCGCTGGATCTGGGCTTCTTCCTCGAGGCCGGCAACCTCTGGGTGGATCGGACGAACTTCGATCCGACGGCGCTGCGCTACACGGCGGGCGTGGGCCTGCGCTACATCACGCCGGTGGGGCCGCTGGCCTTCGACGTGGGCTACAACCTGGACCGTGACGAGGACTTCAACGAGCCGACCACCCAGTTCCACTTCAGCATCGGGGTCTTCTAAGGAGGTGAGCGTGTCCGGGGTGCGCAGCGTCCAGTGGGTCCTCGCCGCGGTGCTCACTGCGGGGCTGGGCTCCGGGTGCGCCAGGGCTCCGGCCCCCGTGGTGACTTCCCAGCGCCCGAAGTGGATGCCGCCGGAGATGGTCTGCCCGCAGGATGCCGTGGAGCAGATGAAGCGGATGGGCCTCAAGGTGGGAGATCGCATCCCCGTCGTGGTGGACGAGACGCAGAACCGGCCGGGCTCGGCGCACTACCGGAGCCGGTTCGTGATGTCCCTGCCCAAGGTGGAGGAGGGCGAGCTCAAGGACATGAGCATCGCCGGCTTCCTGTACGTGGCGAACCACCGCGTCTTCGGCCGGTACGATCGCGCCTACGTGCGCTACTACGAGGGCGGCAAGCTGCGGGACTTCTACGAGGTGCCCTTCTGCGGCGTGCTGCTGGATCCCCGCTGGGACAAGGACGGGGAGGGGATCATCTCCTACCCGGGGCCGGAGCGTGGGACGGCGGTCGTCCAGGACTCGAAGGGCATCATCCTGGTGGTGGAGCGCTTCCCCTGAGGCCCCGGTGTAGAGTGCCGCCGTGTTCTACGCGTTCATCCGGGGGCTGGTGTCCCTGACGCTGCGGCTGTTCTACCAGGTGAAGGTGAATGCCCCGGCCTCCGAGCCCGAGGGGCCTGTCATCTTCGTGGGCAACCACCCCAACGCCCTCATCGATCCGGCGCTGGTCTTCGTCGTCACCCACCGCCGCGTCACCTTCCTGGCGAAGGCGCCGCTGTTCCGGCTGCCCGTCATCGGCTGGATCCTCAAGGGGTTGGAGGCGCTGCCCGTCTACCGCAAGCAGGACGATCCCACGCAGATGGCGAGGAACGAGGGCACGCTGGAGGCGGCGCGGGCGGCGCTCATGCAGGGGCGCGCCATCACCATCTTCCCCGAGGGCAAGAGCCACTCGGAGCCGATGCTCGCGGAGCTGAAGACGGGCGCGGCGCGCATCGCGCTCGGGGCGGCGCGGGAGGGCGCGCCGGTGCGCATCGTCCCGGTGGGGTTCACCTACAGCGAGAAGAACCTCTTCCGCAGCACCGTCCTCATCGAGGTGGGGCAGGCCATCGAGGTGGCGCCCTTCCCGCCGAGCCAGGGCGCTGGGGAGGTGGAGGAGAAGGAGGCGGCGCGCCAGCTCACCGAGCGCATCGCCGCGGGGCTCAAGGCCGTCACGGTCAACCTGGAGCAGTGGGAGGATCTGCCGCTCATCCAGATGGCCGAGCAGCTCTACGCGTTCCGCCAGGGCCAGCGGGCGGATCGCGAGCGCCTGAAGCACTGGGCCCGGGGGCTGCGGCTCTTCCGCGCCGAGCAGCCGGAGCGCTTCGAGCAGGTGCGCTCCTCGCTCATGTCCTTCCAGCGCCGGCTGGAGCTGGTCCACGCGAACCCGAAGGATCTGACGCTCGTGTACAAGTCCGGGCAGGTGTTCTCGTTCGTGGTGAAGAACCTGGTGCTGCTGTGCCTGGGCCTGCCGCTGTTCCTGCTGGGGCTGGGGCTCTTCGCCCTGCCGTACCAGGTGCCGCGGCTGGCCGCGCGCAAGAGCGAGCTGGACACCCAGGCCACGGTGAAGTTCCTGGCCGCGCTGCTCATGAGCCTGCTGTGGTGGCCCGGCCTGACGGTGGCCGCCTGGTGGTGGGGGGGCTGGCCCTGGGGCGTGCTGGCGCTGGTGGGGGTGCCGCCGCTGGCGCTCTTCACCCTCTACTCCCTGGAGCGCTGGGCGGTGCTGAAGCGGGACATCGGCGTGTTCTTCACGCTCGGCAGCCGCGCCCGGCTCAAGGCCCTGCTGCTGCAGGACGGAGAGCGCCTGTCCGCCGAGGTGGAGCGGCTGGCCGGAGAGTACCGGCCTCGCGTGGAGCAGCCCGCCTCCCCGTGATGAGCAGTCCAGCAGGGACTGGCGCGAGCGCATGTACCGATGGGCCAACAACAAGATACGCCTCATCACCCGGCGCGCCTTCGGCTTTCATAGCGCCCGGGCGCTCATGGCGATGATCCACCTGTGTTGTGGCGGCATCTCGCTGGTCCCGCCGCTGCCCATGCCAGCCTGACGCGGCTGCCACGCAAAGCTCTTCGCCGCAGGCGGCGCACTCGCTGTCGGCGTCAGCGGCCTGGGCGCACATGGCTGTGCTCCCCGAGCACCTGCGCGCACGATCCGCGGACTGCTGCCTCTGCCGAGGGGCCTCCGGCAACCTGTCCGACAGCCCTACCAGCTCGTGACGAGCGCCCGCCGGGAGGGCTCCGGCTCGGATGCACCTGTTCACTGACGGCAAGAGTCACGCCGAGGTGGGCAGCCCGCCC
>JAFGNZ010000307.1 GCA_016926755.1 Myxococcaceae bacterium
ATCACCCGGCCCGTGGAGGCCCTCACCGAGGGCGCCCGCAGGGTCGCCGAGGGCGCGCGGGACGTGCAGGTGACGGCCCAGGCCAGCGGCGAGGTGGGTGAGCTGGTGCGCGCCTTCAACCACATGACGTCCGAGCTGCGCTCCACCACCGAGCGGCTGGTGGCCAGCGAGCGCATCGCCGCGTGGCAGGAGGTGGCGCGGCGGCTGGCGCACGAGATCAAGAACCCCCTCACCCCCATCCAGATGTCGCTGGAGACGCTGCTGGCCGCGCAGAGCGCCCAGGACGCGCGCTTCCCCACCCTCTTCCGAGACAGCGCGGCGGTGGTGCTGGAGGAGGTGGACCGGCTGAGGCGGATCGTCGACGAGTTCAGCCGGTTCGCCCGGCTGCCCAAGCCGCAGCTGGCGCCGGTGGACCTGGGGGAGCTGACGCAGAGCGTGCTGTCGCTCTACGCCACGCCGCCCGAGGGCATCACCCTGCTGCCCACGCTCCAGACGGGCGTGGTGGCGCGCGCGGATCGCGATCAGCTCACCCAGGTGCTCGTCAACCTGGTGAAGAACGCGGAGGAGGCCATGGCGGACAAGGGCGGCGCCGTGCGCGTGCGGGTGAAGGGCACGGAGACGGACGCCATCGTGGAGGTGGAGGACAACGGCCCGGGCATCCCCCCGGAGCACCGCGCCCGCATCTTCGAGCCCTACTTCACCACCAAGGAGGGCGGCACCGGGCTGGGGCTGGCCATCGCCGCGCGCATCCTCCAGGAGCACGGCGGCAAGCTGGAGGTGGGGGGAGAGCCCGGCCAGGGCGCGCGCTTCAGCCTGGTGCTGCCGCGCGCCCAGTGACTCAGTCCTTGACGGGCGTGGCCTTGAGGGCGGCCTTGCCCTCCTTCACGTACACCTGGAACTTCACCGTCCGGCACGCGTACTTCTGGACGAGCTGCTCCTTGTTCTTGCGGAGCTTCTGCACGAACTTGTCGTAGGTGAGGCCGTCGGACGGCTCGTTGCAGCGCTCGCGGGTGAGGACGAACTCCCGGAACACTTCCTGGAAGTGGTACTCCTCCTCCGAGAAGGCATCACCGCTGTTGCCCAGGAACTGCTGGTAGGCGGCGCCCGGCAACGGGATGGCATCCGCGGCCGGCTCGGGCGCGCCCCACGGGACGGGGGCGACCGCGGGGGCCGGCGGCGGCGCGGCCTGCAGGGGCGGCGGCAGGGGCAGCTCCTGGGTCTGCGGGCGGGCCGAGGCCTGGAGCAGCTCGCGCGGGATGGCGGCCACGCGCGTCGTCTCCGGGCTGTCCATCGCGGCCGCGGCGGCATACGGATCCGCCGCCTGCTGGAGCGAGTACGCCGCCGTGGGGAGCTCCTCGAAGTGGAAGGCCCCTGCCCGAGGCGCGGCGGTAGCGACGTCGGGCTCGCCCGGGGCGGCCGGCAGCGGCTCGGCGTCGAAGGGCATCGGCGCGCGGCCGAAGTTGTGCGTGCTCGCGCCAGCCTCCTGGAACTCCGGCTCCGGGGCGGGCGGGAACCCGAAGGGATCCGCGGGGAACGCACCCGCCTCGCCGGGCATCCCCTGGGCGGGCTCGGGCGGCGGGCCGAAGGGGAAGCCCTGGGAGCCGAGCGCGGGCTCTGCCTCGCCCAGGGGCGCGGTCGCGGTCAGCTGGAGCCCGGGATGGGTGACGGCTGGAGCCTCGGCGGGATGGGGCGCGGGAGGCTGCGCGGCGGACATGGCCGCCATGGCGCTGCCCAGCCCGAGCGTATCCCCGCCCGTCACCTGCTCCTCCTGGGCGCCGCGCTTGCCGGAGCCCATCAGCACGCTCCACAGCAGGCTCAGGCCGAGCAGCCCCGCGAGGCCGTAGAGCGCGTTGAGCTGGTACGCCGCGAGCGTGCTCATGAGCTTGAGGCGGGTCAGGGCGATCACCTCATAGGGGGTGCCCTCGATCGCGCGGCGGGTGCCCACCACGAGGGGCGCCTTGCCGCCCAGGAAGTCCTTCTCGTCGGTGAGCAGCGGCAGCTTCACCGGGCCCAGCTCCTGGACATGGCCGCTCTCCACGACCGCGCCGGGTTGCCCCACCTGGAGCGTGCCCAGCGCCTTCTCGAGGAGCGCCTTCTGGAGCCCACCGCTGGCCACCAGCGCGCCCTCCTTCACCAGCCCGAGCGCCACCGTCCCCGAGGCATCCGCCGCGGCCCCCAGCGCGCTCTCCGGCAGCAGCGGCACGCCCACCACCAGGGTCGCGGCCAGCTGCGTCTCCAGGCGCTCCGCGCCCGGGATGCGCACGAACTTCCACACCAGCGGCACGGCGGCGAAGGCATGCGGGGCGCCGAAGGCCTCCACCACCGAGGGGGCCTCCGCCTGGGCCAGCGCCTTCACGTCCAGCACGGAGGCATCCGAGGAGGGCTCGCTCCCGGCGCGCGCGTGCCAGGCACTGCCCGGCGTCACCACCCCGATCACCACGCCCTCGAGCTCCTTGGGCAGCGCGGCCTCGGCGGCGGCGCGCACGGGAGCAAAGCGCTCGACCGGCGCGGCCTCCAGGCTGCTCAGCTCCTGGGCCGCGGCGGCCAGCTCGGGGCTCGTGGCCAGCTTCAGGGCCAGCGCCCGGGCGATGCCCCGCCGCGCCTCCAGGGTGCGCACCACCTCGGCGGTGCCGGAGGCAGCCTGGACCTGCCCGTCCGAGATCGCTCGCCCGCCCATCGGAACGGACAGCGCGTAGAGGTGAGCCGCGCCCAGCCCGAGGGCCAGGAGCGCGAAAATGAGGAACTTGAGGCGGACCATCGCCGTCCTTTAGCCCGGGAGTGAAGGCCCCGCTTATAGCGTCCACCGCTCCGGGCCAGCAAGAATCGACGAAACCTCACCCCCAGGGCTCGGGTGCCCAGCAACCCGCCTGGAGACCCGAGCCCCTGATCCCCTAGTAGGTGGGGTTGCGGGAAGCCACGTCCTGGGGGAGCCCCAGGTTCGACAAGTCCCTGCGCCGCTCCAGGGTCCGCTTCAGGGTCGTCTCCATCCGATCCCGGGACGCGTCGATGGCCTGATGCAGCGTCTCGGCCCTCTCGGTGACGTGGAGGGCGGACAGGCCTGGCAGCCGCACCGTCACGCGGCACTCCTTGTCCACGCCCCCCTTGGGGCCGTTGACATCCACCAACGAGATGTCGATCTCCGACGCCTCGTGGTCCTCACACACCCGCTCGATATGAGCTACCAGGTGCTCCTGCACGTACGCCTTGAGCCCGTCCGTGAGGGACAGGTGCACGCCCCGCATCAACACCTTCATGGCATCACCTCCGGCCCTGAAGATGGACAGCCTCGCCCCTGCTGGTGAGGGGGACATTCCCTGCTCCCTTGCTCCCCGTCCGGGCGAGGTGCTGCGCGCTCACCCCACGCGGACGATTCGCGCCAGCACATGGGTTGCTCAGGCGCATGGGCATGAGCACGGACCGTATCAAGGTGTTGCTGGTCGAGGACGATGGCGACAGCCGGGAGCTCCTGGCGGAGCTCCTGGAGGTCGACTTCGAGGTACGCACGGCGGGCGATGGCCTGGCCGGGCTCGCGGCTTTCGAGGAGGAGCACCCGGACGTCATCGTCACGGACGAGTCCCTGCCGGGCATCTGCGGCACGGTGCTCGCCCAGCGGGTGAAGGAGCGGCACCCGGAGGCCCGGGTGATCCTCGTCTCCGGCTTCGCGCAGGTGGAGGGCGCCGAGCACTGTGACGTGGTGCTACGCAAGCCCATTGACGTGGACCGACTGTCGGCTGCCGTGGAAAGTCTCGGGGAGGCCGCCCGCCACTGAGGCCCTCGTGCTAATTTCGAGGGCCAGCCCCAGTTTCTCGGGGAGGGAGGGTGCGAATGAAATACTGCGTGAGTTGCGGCTCGGAGTACCAGGAGCACGTGAAGGAGTGCGCGGACTGTCCCGGGAGCGAGCTGGTGGACGCGGAGGGCATGCGCCAGCGCGGGCTGCCGCTGCCTCACGAGCGCGACACCCGGGAGTTCATCCGCGTGGGCTCCGCCGAGGATCCCCTCACCGCCGAGGACTTCGTCCGGCTGCTGGAGTCGGAGAAGATCCCCGTCTTCTCCCGGCCCCGCCGGGCGGGCACGGTGGATGTGCTGACCACCGGTAACCCGCACCCCTGGTGGGAGATCCTCGTGCCCGAGGAGCACGTCCAGCGGGCCACCGCGCTGCTGGAGCAGGAGCAGGCCCAGCTGGAGGAGACGGCCGGAGAGGCCGCCCAGGCCGCCGAGGAGGAAGAGCGGGAGGGCGAGCAGACCGGCACCCCCACCTCGAGCTGAGCGCCGGGCCTCAGGGGGAGCGGACGACGACTCCCTCGCCTGGCTGGGAGGGCCGGCGGGCCTCGAAGAGGCTCACCCCGGACACCTTCCACTTCGTGTACCGGGCGTTGCGCGCCAGGAACGTCTCCAGATCCTCGTCCACCACGCGGGCGTACGCGTTGCGCGCCGCGTGCCGCAGCCAGGTGCGCCTGCCCTTCTGCACCACGAAGCCCAGGTGGGTGATGCGGGTGGCCTTGAGCGGCAGATCCTCGCGCAGGACGATCAGGATGGTGCCCGAGGGCACCTTGCGCGCGTGGGCCAGCACCTTCTCCAGGGGGATCATGTTCAGCGCGAACGTCCCCACGGGCCGCCGCGCCTTCGGGAGCGCCAGCTCCTGGGAGGACTTGGAGGCCCACGTGCGCGCGGTGAGCGTCTTCTGCACCTGGACGACGTCCTCGCCCCCGTAGCGCCGCGTCACGTCCGCCAGGAAGCCCTTGCGCACGTTGTTGGGCAGCCACTGGGCCTCCATCAGGTGGTTGCGATCCTCGTACGCGGGGGTGCTGGCGTACCGGAGGCTCTCGAGCAGCGGGGGCACCTCGGCGTCACTGCGCGCCAGGCTGAGCGCCAGCGCCTGCTCCACGAAGGTGAGGCAGTCCACGCCATCCAGCCGGAACGTCGGATCCGGATCCACCCCGCCGCCCTCTCCCAGCGGGGAGGCCAGGTAGGGCGTCCCGAGGAAGCGCTCGCTCACGCGCAACAGCCGCCGCGAGAGCGGGGCCTCGAGCTCGGCGGCCTTCAAGAGGACGGCGCGCTGCTCTGCGGACAGGGCGGCCCACCCCCCGGGTACCGGCGCGGTGGGAGCCTGGGCCAGGAGCAGCGCCACGGTGAGCGCACCCGCGAGCCCCATCACTTCACCAAGCCCGCCCTGCGCAGGATGGCCCTGCGCTCGTCGTCCGCCAGGTGCAGCGTCTCCAGCTCCTTCTCGTAGGCGAGCTTCCCCTCGCCCGTGGCGTTCCAGGAGCCCAGCACCAGCCAGTCGAGCATCTTCTTGTCGCCGCCCTGGTAGAGGATCCGGGCGGCGCCGGCGGCGAGCCCCCGATCCGGAGCCTCGAGCAGGGGGGTGAGCACGGCCGCGGCCTTCTTCGCGGGCACCCCCTCGTAGAGCTCCAGCCCCTGGCGGCGCTCGAAGCGATCCTGCGAGCCGAGCAGCTTGCTGGCGAAGGCGAAGCCCTCTGGAGAGCCGAGCTGGCACAGCCCCTTGGCCGCGGCGAAGCGGGTGCTCTCCGAGTCGCTGCCGAGGAACTCCTTCAAGGCGGGGGCCTGCTTCGCATCTCCGGCGCGCCCGGTGGCCACCAGCAGCTCGGCGCGCACCTCCAGCTCCAGCTCCTTCCTGGCGGCGGCCATCAGCAGCTTGCTCATGGCGGGGTTGCGCGAGGCCCCCAGCGCCTTGGCGGCCTCCCTGCGCACCCCCAGGCTCTTGTCCTCCAGCAGCGGCAGCAGCACCTGCACGTCGCGGCTGCGCAGCCGCCCCAGGCCCTGCGCCGCGTACATGCGCACCGTGCTGTCGTCATCCGCCGCCAGCTTCGACAGGAGCGGCTCCGCGCTGCGCACCTCCAGCCCGGCCAGCACGGCGGTGATGTTGCGGCGGGTGCGCTCCTCCACCGTCTTGCGCAGGGCCTGCTGGAGCCCGTCGGCCGCGTACCCCCGCTCGCCGATGTAGCGGAGCCTGGAGATGGTGGCAGACACGGACGCACCACCGCTGAGCAGCTGCTCGATCTGTGCGTCTACCTCCGCCCTGCTGCGCATCCGCTTCTGGGCCGAGGGCGGCACCGCGAGCGCCAGGGGAGCGAGCAGGAGGAGAGCCAGGCCAAGGGAACGAGGGGACATGCGCAAGGTGTCGGAACGATGACAAGGGCCAGGCCAGCCTGTCAAAACCTCTGCCCGTGTGGCCCCCACGGACGGGATGTGCCCGATTCTTGACCCCCCCGGACTCGGTTGATACGACCTGAACATTCGTCTTCCAGCCCTTCACCCCAAGGCCTCTCCATGAAGCTTCTGTCGGTACTGGTGGCATTGGCGGGCGCCCTCGCAGGGTGCGGCCCCGTGCGCTCCACCGCCAACATCCTCGACGCGGAAGTGCAGATCCAGGCGGCGCGCACCGCGGGAGCCGAGAAGCTGGCGCCCTACGAGTGGACCGCCGCCAACCTCTACATCCACAAGGCGCGCGAAGAGGTGTCCTACTCGGACTACCAGGCGGGCGTGGACTTCGCCGTGAAGGCCTCCAAGTACGCCAACGAGGCCCGGAAGCGCGCCATGGAAGCCGCCGGCTCCGACACCTCCTCCGGCGACAGCCGCCCCACCCCGTGACGCGAGAGCCCCCTGCCATGAAGCGACTCCTCGCCTGCGCGCTGCTGCTTGCCTGCTCCGCCTGTGTCAGCGGGTCCAAGATCCGCGCTGACTCCCAGGTGATCAAGGCGGACGTGGAGCGCGCCCGCCGCAACAACGCCGAGCGCTGCGCCCCGGTGGAGCTGGCCACCGCCGAGGCCCACCTGGACTTCGCCCTCGGCGAGCTGAGCCAGGGCAGCAGCTTCCGCGCCTCCGAGCACATCCGCACCGCGGACGTGGCGATCAAGAAGGCGCTGGAGCTCTCCCGGAATTGTGGCCCCCGGCACGTGGTGGTGCGGGAGACGCCGGAGCAGCCCAAGCCGGTGGAGCCGACGCAGCCGCAGCAGCCGGTGCAGCAGCCGGTACAGCAGCAGGTGGTGGTGCGCATCGAGGAGACGGACACCGACGGTGACGGCATCCTCGACAAGGATGATCCCTGTCAGGGCCAGGCCGAGGACATGGACGGCTTCGAGGACAGGGATGGCTGCCCGGAGCCGGACAACGACAAGGACGGGGTGAACGACGAGGCGGACAAGTGCCCGCTCATCCCCGGCATCACGGACAACGCCGGCTGCCCGGAGGAGGCGCCCAAGGACCGCGACAACGACGGCATCGTCGACAAGCTGGACCGCTGCGGCGATCAGTCCGAGGACCTGGACGGCTTCCAGGACACGGACGGCTGCCCCGAGCTGGACAACGACAACGACGGCATCGTCGACAGCGCGGACAAGTGCCCCAACGACGTGGGCCCGGTGCAGAACGTGGGCTGCCCCATCGTCGACAAGGACGGGGACGGCAAGAACGATCCGCAGGACAAGTGCCCGGATGAGCCGGAGGACAAGGACGGCTTCCAGGACGAGGACGGCTGCCCGGATCTCGACAACGACAGCGACGGCATGCCGGACGGGCAGGACAAGTGCCCGGCCGAGTCTGGCCCCGCGGAGAACGGCGGCTGCCCGGATGTGGACGGGGACAAGGACGGCATCGTCGACCGGCTGGACAAGTGCCCGGCCGAGGCAGGCCCCTCGGAGAACGGCGGCTGCGCGGATGCCGACAAGGACAGGGACGGCATCGTCGACCGGCTGGACGCCTGCCCCGAGGAGCCCGGCGTCCAGGAGGAGAAGGGCTGCGCCAAGAAGTACAAGATGGTCGTCGTGAAGAAGGACCGGATCGAGATCAAGAAGCAGATCCGCTTCGGCACCAACTCGGCACGGATCATCGGCAAGGAGAGCCAGACGATCCTGGCGGACGTGGCCCAGGTGCTCAAGGACATGCCCTCCATCAAGAAGCTGCGCATCGAGGGCCACACGGACTCGGTGGGCAGGGACACGGCGAACCTGAAGCTGTCGCAGAAGCGGGCGGACTCGGTGATGGCGCAGCTCATCAAGCTGGGCATCGATCCGGGCCGCCTGGAGGCAGTGGGCTTTGGCGAGGCGAAGCCCATCGCGTCCAACGCGACGAAGGCGGGCCGCGCGGAGAACCGCCGGACCGAGTTCAACATCGTCGAGCAGTAGGGCTCCCGCTCCGCTCGGAGCGGGCCAGGGGGTGAGGGCCTGAGCGCCCCACCCCGCCGCCACCGCGGCTCACCCGTCCTTGAGCAGCTCGGCGAGGACCTCGGTGGCGTAGGCGCCGCGCGCCAGCTCGAAGGCGAGCACCAGCTCCTCCCCCTCCGGGGAGAACTCGGGGTGGCCCAGCAGGACGCGGTAGGGCCGGCGCGCGCCCTCCGTCTCGCCGCCGCCGCGCGCGAAGTCCGCGAGCGTCACGCCCTCCTCGGCCAGCAGCGCCGCCTCCGCCTCCGCCACGCCGTGGGCCGAGGGCGTCATCTTCGGACCGAACATGGGCCCGGCGGGGCTCACCTCGAAGGCGGCCACGCGCGGGCCATCCACCTCCGGCGCCTCGCAGACGAACAGGCCGCCGGTGTCCTCCTTGCGCAGCACGTCCCCCAGCAGCGCCCGATCGAAGGTGCCCTCGCGCAGGCGCGCGGCCAGGGCCCGGTTGAAGAGCTGGGACTGGAAGGCGGAGAGGTACAGCTTGCGCTCGAAGCGGTCCGGCCTTCTGGGCAGCCGCTGGCCCAGCAGGAGCGCCTTGCCCAGCCGCGCGTTCTCACGCTCGCGCCCGAAGCGCTGCTCGCCGAAGTAGTTGGGCACGCCCCGCGCCACCAGCCGGGAGAAGGCCTCCTTCGCCGCGCCCATGTCCTTCACGCCCCGCAGCCGCAGCCGGAAGCGATTGCCCTTGAGGTGCCCGGTGCGCAGCTTGTTGCCGTGCCTGCGGGCCCACAGCACGCGCACCCCCTCCAGCTCGAAGCCGGACAGCCGCGGCTCCGCCCGCGCCGGCACGGAGAGGAGCTGGCGGGTGATGGCGTGCCGATCCTTCATGCCCGCGGCGCCCACCTCGCCCTCGGGGATGCCCAGGGCCCTGGCCAGCGCGCGCACCACCTCCCGGGTGTCCCGGCCGCGCTTCTCCACCCAGAGGAAGAGGTGCTCCCCCTCCCCGCTCGGGGCGTACGCGGGCAGCTCCTCCACCTCGAAGTCCTCGGGGACGAGCTTGAAGGCGCCGCCGCACCCGGGCACGCCCTCCGTCAGCCGCGGCAGGCCCGTCGTCACGGCGTCTCGAGGGTGGCGAGCAGATCCTTCACGCGCCGGGCGAGATCCTCATCCGCGCGAGACTCCAGCAGCTCTCCGGCCTGGAAGAGGAGGAAGAACATCACGTCGCTGAGCGCCTGCTTGAAGGAGGCGATCGGCTCGGAGCCCAGGCTCTTGTGGTGGCGCTCGAAGGCCTCGCTGAGCTGAGACTCGGACAGGGAGCCATCCGGCGCCAGGCTCAGCCCCTCCAGCACCGGCGAGGAGGTGAGCGCCTGGCCGGAGAGCGCCGCGTTGGCGGAGGTGATGAACTCGTTGTCCATCCCCTGCTTGGCCACCTCGTCGCGGATCTCCCGGAAGATGAGGTTGAAGACGCGCACCACCTCGTGGTGATCCCCCTCGGGCGGGCGCGCCGCGGCGGCGGGCCGGGAGGGCGTGGGCGCCAGGGCCTGCTCCGCGGCGGCGGCGCCCTGCGTGAGCGGGTGCTCGGAGAGCACCGCGAAGCCGCCCTCGAGCAGGCGGAAGACCACCTTGGTGATGTCGAACTCGGACAGCTTGGCCGCGTGCCCCAGCTCCAGCAGCGTGCGCCGGCCGTCCAGCAGGGACAGCACCCGATCCTCGTCCACCTCCAGCTTGCCGTCGGACGGGCGCTTCTTGCCCACGTAGAGCCGCCCGTGGGGGATGCGCTTGCGGAAGTGCGCCAGCTCGTCGATCTTCCGGATGCTGTCCATCAGCAGGCTCTGCGTGGACAGCTGGATGTTGTGCGTGGACTTGTCGTCCACCGGCTGATCGATGAGGAAGAACGAGCCCTCGCGGCACAGCACGATGGCGTGGAAGATCTCGCTCACCTGGTGGGTGACGCACTTGAAGAGATCGTGCGCCTGGAGGTAGCCCTTCTCCACCAGGGCGCGCCCCACCTTGGAGGGCGGCTGCTCGCGCAGCACCTCCTCCAGGCGGGCCCGCTCCACGTAGCCCAGGCGGATGAGCACCTCGCCCAGCCGGTCCGCCGGATCGTCCGAGCTGGCCCCGCGCACCTCGCCCTCGCGCAGGGTGATGGAGCGCTCTCCGCCGGGCGTGCGCACGCGGATGTGGCCGCTCCAGCGCGACTGGCTGAGGAAGGCGATCAGGTCCGAGAGCGGGAAGCCGCTGGCATCACCGGCGAGCACCACGCGAGGCGCGGGGATGGAGCCGCCCACCGCGGGCACGCGCGAGAAGACGAGGAGATCCGGCGCCGTGGGCATCAGCGCGTACGAGCCCGAGCGGCCCGTGAGCAAGGGCGGGCTCTGGCGCTCCTCTGGGACGAGCTGAGGCCCGTCGATGCGGAAGCGGGGCGTCATTCCCAGTGCCGTCAGTCAGCCGCCCACGCGTTGTTGGCGCGCCACTCGAGCTCGTCCTCGACGCTGTGGGCGAGCTTCTCCGCCTCGAGCCCCAGCTCCAGCGCGTAGGGGCGCCCATTGAAGAAGAGCGCGGGCGTGCCGGTGATGTTGGCCGCATTGCCCATGGACCGGAAGCGCTCCAGCTCGTCCTTGTAGGTGCCGGCCTTGAGCGCCTCCTGGAGCTTGGCGCCCGGCAGGCCGATCTTGTCGGCGATGGCCGGCAGCGCCGCGGGGGCCAGGTTCGCCTGGTGGGCGAAGAGCGCGTCGTGCATCTCCCAGAACTTGCCCTGATCCCTCGCCCACAGCGCCGCCTGGCCCGCGGGGAGGGCGTTGGCGTGGATGGACAGGGGGAACGGCAGGTAGCAGAAGCGCACCTTGTCGGCGTGCTTCCTGGCGAACTCCTCCAGCAGCGGGCGAGCGTGGGCGCAGTAGGGGCACTCGAAGTCGGAGAACTCCGCCAGCGTCACCGGGGCGTTGGCGTCCCCCATGCACATGCGGGGATCCACCTTCAGCTCCGCGCGCGCCCCGCGGAAGGAGGCGTAGTAGCGCGACAGGTTGACGATGACCTCGGTGGCGGCGTCTCCCTCGGCCACGTTGATCGCCGCCAGCCTCGCCATCCGCTTGGCGTGGCGGCAGCCGGTGTGCTGCTTGAGGCAGGCCCCCAGGGTGTGGGGGCAGCCGCAGTAGCAGAACTCGTCGGAGAAGACGGTGGCCAGCTCGCGCTGGGCCGCGGGCGGCAGGGCGGAGAAGTCCATGCCCGGGATGCCCGTGAGCGCCGCGCCGGGGTTGGCCGGGGGGGCCTGCTCGGGCGCCACGGGCGCGGCAGCCTGAGAGGCCGCCGCGGCCTTGTCGGCAGGGGCGACCTCGGGGTTCTTGGTACAGGCCAGCCCGCTCAGGGACACCGCGGCCAGCAGGAGGACGGCGCGCTTCCAGCAGTAGGTGGACACGCCGGGGGTCTTAGCCACGCGCGCAGGGCTTGTAAAGGAAGGCCGGCTTTGTCAGTGAAGGGCCACCCATGCCCAAAGTCCTTCTGCTGCATACCGGGGGAACGCTGGGGATGGCCGGGGGGCGGCCTTCCGCGCTGCGCCCATCGGCCTTCTTCCGGACCCTGAAAGCGCGCGCCCCCGAGCTCTTCCGGCTCGCCGACATCGAGCTGGAGCTGTTCTCCAACCTGGACAGCTCGGAGATGCAGCCCGAGCTGTGGAGCCGGATGGCGGCGCACCTGCACCGGCGGCTGCTGGACTTCGACGGGGCGGTGGTGACGCACGGGACGGACACGCTCGCCTACACGGCCAGCGCGCTCTCCTTCATGCTCCGGGGGCTGCCCCGGCCGGTGGTGCTCACCGGCTCCCAGCGCCCCCTGGGGGAGATCCGCTCGGATGCGCGGCTCAACCTGATCGACTCGGTCCTCTCGGCCCTCAACGGCCCGCGCGAGGTGACGCTCTGCTTCGACTCCCACCTCTACCGGGGCAACCGCACCCGCAAGGTGAAGGTGGCCGAGTACGACGCCTTCGAGAGCCCCAACTTCCCGGTGCTGGGCACGCTGGGGGTGGACGCCACCTTCGAGCCGGGCCTGCGCCCCCGGGGCTCCTTCCGCGTGTACGAGCGGCTGGATCCCCGCGTCTTCCTCCTCAAGGTGTTCCCCGGGCTGGACCCGGCGCTGCCCCTGGCCCTGCTGCCGCACGTGCGCGGCCTGGTGCTGGAGGCCTACGGGGCGGGCAACTTCCCGATCGATCCCTCTCTCGGGCGCTCGCTGCGCCCCCTCTTCACCCAGGCCCGCGAGCGGGGCATCCCCATCGTGGTGGTGAGCCAGGCCTACCGCAACGGGGTGGACCTCACCCTCTACGAGGCGGGGGCCGCGGCGCTGGAGGAGGGCGCCATTGGCGGGGGGGACCTGACGCCCTCGGCGGCGATGGTGAAGCTGATGCAGGCGCTGGCCTACCACCCCTCCCCCGAGGCGCTGCGCCGCTTCATCCAAACACCCATTGCCGGAGAGCTGACGGTCGGGCGGCCGCCGCCCCCCGTTGAACCCCGGAAGCGTGGCCGAAAGAGCAACCCCCGGTGAAAGCGGGGGAATCTCACCGACAAGTGAGGTGAGCATGCTTGCCGCCACGAAATACCGGCCCTTAAGATGGGGGGGAGATGTCCGAGGAGAAGACCAACGTCCATTCCATCGCGGACCTGCTGAGCAATGCCCAGCAGCAGAGCGCTTATCTGATCGTGATCAGCGCCAAGTCCGCGGCGGGCATTGGACGGATGTTCAAGCTGGATCGCTCGGAGACCATCCTCGGACGAAGCGCCGAAGCCCAGTTCCAGGTGGAGGACGACGGCATCTCCCGCAAGCACGCCAAGGTGGTGGCCCTGGGTGATGGCCGCTTCCAGCTGATGGACCTGGGCAGCACCAACGGCACGTACCTGAATGGTCTCCGGGTGAACACTGCGCCGCTCTATGACGGCGACAAGATCCAGATCGGCTCCAACACGGTCCTCAAGTTCTCCATCCAGGACCAGCTGGAGGAGCAGTACCAGCGCAGCATCTACGAGTCGGCCACGCGCGACGGGCTCACGCGGCTCTACAACAAGAAGTTCTTCATGGAGACGCTGCGCAAGGAGTTCGCCTACTGCCTGCGCCACCGGGTGCCGCTGTCGCTGGTGATGTTCGACGTGGACCACTTCAAGAAGATCAACGACGTGTACGGGCACCCGGCCGGGGACTACGTGCTGACGCGCATCGCCCAGCGGGTGAGCGACACGGTGCGCACGGAGGATCTGCTGGCGCGCTACGGCGGCGAGGAGTTCGCGTTGATGCTGCGCGAGTCCGCCGAGGAGGCGGCGCTCGCCTGCGCCGAGCGGTGCCGGCAGGCGGTGGACCGCAGCGACTTCATCTTCAGCGGCACGCCCATCAAGGTGACCATCAGCCTGGGCGTGGCCACGCTGCTGGACTCGGACTTCGCCCAGCCGGAAGATCTCATCTCCTCGGCGGACAAGTACCTCTACCGCGCGAAGCGGGCGGGCCGGAACCGGGTGGACGCCAAGGCCGTCAGCGGCCCCTGAGCCGCCGCTCCCAGGCAGCGCCGGCCCTGGCCCGGGACGCCCTCAGCGGTGGGCGAACCCGAGCCGCTTGAGCGCCTCGCGAGACACATGCTGCACGTGGCTGTCCCGATCCTTCTGGGCCGCCTCGCTCAGGGCGGAGATGGCGAACGGGCCTCCGAGCATCCCCAGGGCCTGCGCGGCCGCGACCCGGACTGCGGGGACGGGATCCTTCTGGAGGCAGTCGGAGAGCGCCTTGACGTGCCGGGGCTTTCCGAGCCGCTCGAGCGCGCGCGCCGCGGCCTGACGCACCGCCCTCTCCTCCGCGACGAGCAGCGCCGCGATGGGATCCGCCAGCCCCTTCTGCCCCCTGAGCGCCGCGGTGTCCACGGCCGCGACGACGACCTCCGGGGCGGGATCCTCCAGGGCCACCCGCAGCGCCTCGCTGGCCGTCTCGCTCCAGGCTCCGGCCAGCGCGCGCAGGGCGCCCGCGCGCAGCGGGGGCTGGGCCGCGCGCAGGAACGGAAGCACGCGCCGGGCGCGCTCGGAGCCCCACTCGTTGCACTCGGGGAGCAGGGTCAACGCCTCCCCCCGGACGGAGACGGGCTGGCTGGGATCCTCCGCCACCGCCAGCAGGGGGGCCAGACACTCCTTCTCGAGCACCAGCGCCTCCAGCCAGGGCCGCTGCACGGCCACGTCCCCGCCCGCCCGCAGCCGTCGTCCGGCCAGCTGGAGCAGCGTGAGCCCCTCGGCCTGGGCGAGCCCGCGCGCGGCGGACCGGCGCACCGCCACGTCGGGATCCTGAAGCGCGCGCTCCAGCTCGCGCTGGGCCAGCGGGCCGTAGAGGTGCAGCGAGTACGTCGCGATCCGCCGCTGGATCGGATCCCCCGAGGCGAGCTGCGGCTGCAGGGCCTGCAGCTCCTGGGAGTAGATGGCGAAGAGCCGGTTGACGCGCTCCTGGTCGGCCGGCTGGGCCACCTCGACGAGCATCCGCCCCACGGAGAGGTTGTTCTGCGCGGCGTGCTCGCGCAGGGCCTCCGCCACCGCCGCATCCGCGGACTCCGGGCGGCCCTCCATCGAGTCGATCACCACCCGGGCGGGAGGCAGCTCGCGGAAGGTGGCCAGGTGGGAGAGCGCCCGCTGCCGCGCGCCGAGGCTCTCCGCGTACAGCTCCACCTCCAGCGCCTCGCGGATGGCGGCCCTGCGCGCCCGCACCCGGGCGACAGCGGCGGCGCCCTTGTCCCCTGCCTCCTGGAGGAAGGCCGAGGGGGTGCGCCCCGCCTCGGCGGCGGCCCGGACGGCGGTGATGCAGGCGGGCAGGTCCGCCGCTGCCTGTCCCCCCGTCACCCACTCCGCCAGGGCCCGAGGCTCGGACACGCCGCGCACCCTGGCTCCAGCGCGCACGGCGGCCCAGCGGATCCGCCAGTCCTCGTCCGTGAGCGCCGAGCGCAGCGCACGGTGTGGAACGGGCCGGGCCTGCGCGAGCGCCAGCACCCACTCCTCGGAGCCTGCCTGGGTGATGCACAGCTGACAGAGCCTGGCCCGGAGGGATGCGTCCTGGATGTGCCGCTGGCAGGCCATCCAACAGTCAGTGGCCCCCGCGCCGCCACGGGGAGCAGCCGAGAGCAGGGCCAGCAGGAGGAAAGCGGGAGTCACAGGGGCGCTACTCTAGACGAAGATCCACACCCTTTTTGGCGGGGCTTCTTGCGTTTTGGCCCCCGCTGCGCCATATCCGCTCCCCTTTCACAGACTTTTGACGCACAGCGGAAGGAGGTGACTGCATTGCCCGGTATTCGAGTCAAGGAGGGTGAGTCCATCGAGAGCGCCCTCAAGCGTTTCAAGAAGGCCACCGAGAAGGCGGGAATCCTCTCCGAGATCCGCAAGCGCGAGCACTACGAGAAGCCTTCCGTGAAGCGGAAGAAGAAGGCCCTCGCGGCCAAGAAGCGCGCGGTGAAGAAGGCGCGCAAGTCGTTCTAGTCCGTGCCCGCGTGAGCTGGGGCGCTCCAAGCAGGTGCCCTGGCTCGCGATCGTCGTCGATCCCTTCCCCCTGATGGAGTCAGTGCCATGGCCACCCTCAAAGAGCGCATCGACGCGGACCTGAAGGACTCGATGCGGTCCAAGACCGAGCTGAACACCAGCGTCCTGCGGATGCTCAAGAGCGCCATCAAGTACAAGGAAGTGGAGCCCGGGGCCTCCGCGCTGGATGACGCCGGCATCGAGAAGGTGATCGCCGGCCTGATCAAGCAGCGCCGCGACTCGGTCGATCAGTACAAGGCCGGCGGCCGGGAGGATCTGGCCCAGAAGGAGGAGGCGGAGATCGCCGTCCTCCAGAAGTACCTGCCCCAGCAGCTGACCGCCGACGAGCTGCGCGCCGAGGTCCAGGCCGCCATCGCCGCGGTGGGCGCCAAGGGCCCCAAGGACATGGGCGCGGTGATGAAGCACGTCAACCCCAAGGTCCAGGGCCGCGCCGAGGGCCGCGCCGTCTCCGAGGAAGTCAAGGCGCAGCTGGCCAAGCTGTCCTGATCCTTCGGGCTGCCGTGCTCCCTACCCCCCGGCGGGTCGGGAGCTTGCCCTGCCGTCAATCCAACGTTAAGGGCTACTCCCCGCGCCACTGCGCGTCCGCCCACCCGGGCGGCGCTGATCCGGTGGGAGGAGCCGTGTCCGTGCCTACCCAGCTTCCCTACAGGTGCCAGAAGGCTGGATTCAGGGGCGCCATGGGAGCGGGGAGTCAACCCGGGACGTCGGAGCCATGGGGCAAGCTCCCCGGCACTCCCCCAGCCGAGGGTCAGCCCACGTGATCCCTGAGCACAAGATCGAAGAAATCCTGGAGCGGGTGGACCTGGTCAGCCTGATCTCCCGCCACGTGGAGCTCAAGAAGGCCGGGCGCGAGTTCAAGGGCCGCTGCCCGTTCCACCAGGAGAAGACGCCCTCCTTCTACGTCGTCCCGGAGAAGCGCTTCTACTTCTGCCACGGGTGCCGCGCGAGCGGTGACGCCGTCTCCTTCGTCCAGCGCTACCTGGGGAAGACCTTCGTGGACGCGGTGAAGGATCTGGCCCGCGAGGTGGGGGTGGACATCGAGGCCGCCCAGGATCCCTCCGCCCGGGAGCGCCAGCAGCTCAAGGAGGTGACGGATCTGGCCGCCGAGCACTTCCGCGCCCTGCTCTGGCAGGACGAGGGCCGCGCGGCGCGCACCTACCTGGCCAGCCGCGGCGTCTCCGAGGAGACGGCCCACGCCTTCGGGCTGGGCTGGGCCCCCAACGCCTGGAGCCTGCTGGCCGACAAGGTGAACCGCTCCGGGATGATGGACTGGGCCGTGAAGGCCGGCCTCGTCCAGCGCCGCCAGAACGCGGACGGCTACTACGACTTCTTCCGCAGCCGGCTGATGGTCCCCATCCGCGCCCCGGAGGGCCGCCCCATCGCCTTCGGAGGCCGCCTGGTGGGCGCCGAGGAGAGCGCCAAGGACGGCCCCAAGGACGGCCCCAAGGACGGCCCCAAGTACCTCAACTCCAAGGAATCCCTGCTCTACAACAAGAGCGAGACGCTGTACGGCATGGATCAGGCCCGGGACGAGATCCGCCGGCGCAAGGCCGCCATCCTCGTGGAGGGCTACTTCGACTGCATCGGCCTGCACCAGGTGGGGGTGCGCCACGCCGTGGCCCTCTGCTCCACCGCCATCACCCCGGGCCACCTCCAGCTGTTGCGCCGGGCCGAGGCGCAGCAGCTCCTCCTGCTGCTGGACGGAGATCAGGCCGGCCTCAATGCCGTTGAACGGCTGGCCGGTCCCCTGCTCGCCGCGGGAGCAGCCGCTCGGGTAGCCCTCCTCCCACACGGGGATGATCCGGACACCTTCGCGCGTCGAGAAGGGGTGGATGGCGTGGAGCGGCTCCTCCAGGGTGCGCAGCCGCTGACCTCCCACCTCTTCGCCAGCGTCCTCCCGCAGGGCGCCCAGGCAAGCTTCGAGGAGAAGATGGCGGCGATCGAGCGGCTGAAGCCGGTGGCAGCCCAGCTCCCCATGGGGCTGGTGCGCTCGGCCTTCCTCAACGCGGTGGGCGCCCACTTCGGCCTTCCCCCGGGAGATCTCGAAGGCGCGCTGCGCCCCGCAAGGCCCGTCCCCAAGCCCTCCCAGTCCCCCGCGGCCGCCCCCGGCGCCCAGCGCCCCGCCGCGGCCCGGCCCGCGCCCGTCCGCCCTCCGGACGCCCTGGAGGCGCTCTACGTCGCCACCGTCCTGCGCGAGCCGCGCCTCATCACCCGAGATCCCTATCGGGCATGTGATGAACTGTCTCACACCAGCCTGCGCATGGTGCTCGCCCATGCCACGGCCGGCAACGGCACCGAGGACGCCCTCTTCGAGGCCCCGGAGCCCGTCAAGCGTGCCATCGAGGTGGCCCTGCGCCAGCTCCCAGAGGGCGGCGCCGCGCTGGAGCAGGCCTTCCTCACGGTGTGCCGCAAGCTGACCCTGCGGCGCGTGGAGGAGCAGCTCCGTTATATTGAGAAGGCCACGAGGCAGACCCCGGGTGCGTCTGAGCTGACGGAGGAGACGAAGCGACTGCTGGTGGAACGCACCGCGCTGGTAGCCCTGCAGAAGCGCATCAAGGACGAGCTGCGCCCCTCGGCGCCGGGAACAAAGGCCCCATTGCAACCGGTTTGAGTTCGCGTTTGTAACAATCCAGTACTTTGCGATAGATCGGCCGGCTCGCTCCAGGCCAAGCACCTGTTTTCTAAGGAGAAGTACCCGAATGCCGACGCAGAAGCCCTCGAAGGGATCCGTGAAGCCCAAGAAGAAGGTGGATCCGACGATCCGGAAGAAGAAGGGGGCGGAGAGCGCCGCGGCGAAGGGGGCGGCGAAGGCCGCGGCCGCGATTGCCGAGGAGCGCGCCGAGGCGGTGGCCACCGCCACCGAGAAGCTCAAGAAGCGCAAGAGCGTCACCGAGGCCTCCGCGGACGACATTGATCCCGAGGAGGCCGCGGAGGAGGCCGCCGCCGCCGTCCACGTGGATCCGGACGCCGTGGAGGACGAAGTCGAAGAGGAGGCCATCGCCGAGCGCAAGGAAGTGAAGGACCTGCTGGCCGCGGGGCGCGAGAAGGGCTTCCTCACCTATGACGAGGTGAATGACGCGCTGCCCGCGGACATCGTGTCGTCGGATCAGATCGACGACGTGATGAGCATGTTCGGCGACAACGACATCGAGATCGTCGACGCGCAGAAGGCCGCGCAGTCCAACGAGATCAAGCCCACCGTCGCCGTCGAGGAGGAGAACAAGCAGGAGGCCGACGAGGAGGAGCAGGACGAGGACGACGAGCCGGGTGGCAAGTCCAACGATCCGGTCCGCCTGTACCTGCGCAAGATGGGCAGCGTGAGCCTCCTCACCCGCGAGGGCGAGGTGGAGATCGCCAAGCGCATCGAAGAGGGCGAGAAGGAAGTGCTGCGGGCGATGCTGGCCTGCCGCGTGGCGGTGGCGGACATCCTGGACATCGGCAACAAGCTGAAGACGGGCAAGCTGCGCGTGCGCGACGTCATCAAGGACGCGCCCGAGGAGCCCCAGGCCGATGGCGCCGAGGACGCCCCCGAGGAGGGCGCCGAGGGCGAGCAGCCGCAGCAGCTGGCGCAGAGCGAGCTCAACAAGATCGAGCAGATCTGCAAGCAGATCGAGCGCTTCCGCAAGTTCGCCAAGGACTGCGAAGTCCTGGAGGAGGAGCTCAGCGGCAAGAAGAAGCTCACCGACGTGAAGAAGAAGGAAGTGAAGCAGGAGGTGAAGGATCTCCGGACCAAGATGATGGAGGTCCTGGAGGAGATGCGGCTCAACAAGAAGCAGGTGGACCGCATCGTCCTGAACCTCAAGGGGCTCATCGAGCGCGTGGAGAAGGCGGAGGCGGAGCTGCGCGAGATCGAGCGCCGCTACGGCGTGCCCATGGACACGCTGCGCGAGCTGCTGCGCGAGGCCAAGGAAGACCCCGAGGCCATGAAGAAGGCGCAGCGCAAGCTCAACATCACCTCCGAGCAGCTCGAGGTGCTGGAGCGCGACGTGCGCACCTCGACGCGCAACATCAAGCG
>JAFGNZ010000308.1 GCA_016926755.1 Myxococcaceae bacterium
GGCGGCGGTCAGCGACGTCTTCCCGTGGTCCACGTGCCCAATGGTCCCAATGTTCACGTGGGGCTTGGATCTATCGAACTTCTCCTTGGCCATGATGCTCCTCTAGAGAGAAATGGAGCCCTGAACCAGGATTGAACTGGTGACCTCATCCTTACCAAGGATGCGCTCTGCCAACTGAGCTATCAGGGCTTGGAACTGCACAACAACGGGTTGGAGCGGGAAATGGGACTCGAACCCACGACATTCAGCTTGGAAGGCTGACGCTCTACCAACTGAGCTATTCCCGCGTTGACCGATGGAGGGAGATGGATTCGAACCATCGAAGGCGTAGAGCCGGCAGATTTACAGTCTGCTCCCTTTGGCCGCTTGGGTATCCCTCCGTATGCTTTTTTTGACGACGACTGCGTGCTTCTACCACGTGGTACCGCGTTTTCTTCCACCCGGGCCCTCATCCGCGGCCCCGTCCCTTGGCCGGCGGCGGGACTTGAACCCGCGACCTACTGATTACAAATCAGTTGCTCTACCGACTGAGCTACACCGGCATTACTCCGGCTGCTACACCGCCCTGCCCCATCCGCCTCCACGGCCACCGTCAACCACCCGGAGGTCGGTGTCGAAAGGCGGGCCCTTTTAGAGACCCTCACTGCCCAAAGTCAAGGAGATTGATCCCCGGGAGGGGGTCTGTCCGACACTCCCATACCCCGCTGGCGAGCAACCTCGTACAGCAGGATGGCCGCGGAGACGGACGCATTGAGAGAACCCACCTGACCTGACATGGGAATCCGCAGGCGGAAGTCACAGTGCTTGAGCACCCCTTCCCTCACCCCCGCCCCCTCGGCCCCCACGACGAGCGCCAGGGGCCCACCCAGGCGGGCGCGCCAGAGCGGCTCGCTTGCATGGGTGTCAGCCGCAGCCACCCATACCCCTGCCTCCTTCAGCTCTTCCAACGCGCGAGAGATGTTCACCACGCGAGCAATAGGGCAGTGCTCCACCGCACCCGCCGAGGCCTTGGCCACCACTCCCGTCACAGGCACCGCGCGGTCCTTGCCGATGACGATTCCGTGGGCCCCCAGCGCATGCGCCGAGCGGATGATCGCCCCCAGGTTGTGCGGATCCTGGATGCCATCCAGGACCACGATCAGCGCAGGCCGCTTGCTGGCCTGGGCCGCTTCCAGCACGTCCGCCAGCTCGGCGTACTGGAAGCCGCGCAGCTCCGCCACCACGCCCTGGTGGACGCCCCCTTCGGAGAGCGTCGCCAGGCGCTCCCGCGCGACCCGCTCCACCCGGAGGCCTGCATCACGAGCACGGCTGAGGATCTCCGCCGCCGCCCGGGAGCCGAGCTGCCCCTCCGTGATGTAGAGGCGCTCCACCTCCTCCGCGCGCACCCGCAGGGCCTCCAGGACGGGGTTCACGCCATAGACGTAGCGCTCGCCGCGCTCACGCTGCTCGGAACCTCGAGGCGGACGATCACGCATGGGGCCTACTGGACCTCGACGGGGATGTTGAAGGTCTTCTGCTGCCGGGCGCAGATCTTCTCCGTGCAGATGAAGAAGGTGAGCTTCGCGTCCACCGCCCCCTTCCCCGCCGCAGCCGCCTTGAAGGGCACCTCGAAGCGCGGATCCACGTAAGCCTGGCCCTCGGCCTTCTTCACCACCGAGTCCTCACGGCCAAGCTGCTCCTTGGCCGGGGTGAGCTGCGTCCCCTTCACCTGCAGCTTCAGCGGCGCCTCATCCGATACGTGCGCCCCCGCCTTGCTCTTGATCGTGAGCACGAAGACCCCCTGCTCTCCGGCCTTCAGCTTCGTGGAGGTGCCCTCCGTGGTGACCTCATAGAGCGTGCTGGGATCCGCCTCGTCCGCAGCACGAGCCTGGGTGCAGGCGATGACCGCCCACAGGGCGGCGATGGGGGCAAGGTGACGCAGGCGAAGCATGGGATGTTCTCCTCGGTAGACAAGCGACCGTATAGCCACCCTTCCGACGCGCGGGGAGCCTTTTCTCTTCATCCCCTCCCGGAGGGCACCTTCCCAGCAGGCCGCCCCTTTGCCTTCCGGCGAGGCGAGCGCTCCTGCCCCGCGGGTGAGCCGCCTGCTGACGACACACCGGCCCCGGGCACCTGCTGATCCACCCGCGGCGCGCCCGCCACCAGGGCCTCGGCGCGCTCGATGATGGGAGTGGCGAGATCCATGCCCGTCGCCGCCTCCATGTCCGGGAGCGCGGGGGAGCTGTTCACTTCGAAAACCCTGGGCTGCCCCTTGACATCCAGCAGGTCCACCGCAGCCACCTCGAGCCCTACCAGCCGCGCCGTCCGCTCCGCCGTCACACGCCAGGCCTCCGTCAGCTCGATCCCCTCCAGCCGCGCCCCCTTGAGCAGCGTGAGGGACAGCCGCCCCACCCTGGGCCGGCGCTGCACCGCCGCCACCGCCCTGCCTCCCACCACGAGCACCCGGACGTCCTGCCCCGTGTTCTTCACGTACTGCTGAACGATGAGGTTGTGCCCGAGCCCCAGGACGGCCTCCAACGCGGCCTCCAGCGACTGGAGGCTCTCGCACACCATCACGCCGTGCTTCTCCTGCCCTTGCAGGAGCTTCACCAGCACCGGGACTCCGCCGACGAGCCCCACCATGGCCTTGAGGTCCGCCGCGTCGCGGGCCATCACCGTGGCCGGAATGTCGATGCCATTGGCGGACAGCAGCTGCAGCGAGCGCATCTTGTTGCGCGACTGCGCGATGGCCTGCGCCGTGTTCATCAGCGGCACGCCCCGGATCCCGAACTGGTTCACCACCGCGAGCCCATA
>JAFGNZ010000309.1 GCA_016926755.1 Myxococcaceae bacterium
AACAAGCAGGTCCCGGACGGCAACGAGCCCAACCGGCCGGATCCCATCCACCCGGTCGTCACCCTCAACCCGCGCGACAACCTGGTGGCGATGATCGCCGTCACCACGGGCGAGGAGGGGTACGACGACCTGAACAACAACGGCCTGTGCGACGCCTGCGAGGCGACCAACCCCAGCGGCGAGTTCAAGCCGAAGCACGATCTGACGGAGCCGTTCGTTGACAACAACGATGACGGGACCTGGCAGCCGCACGAGCGCTTCGTGGACGCCAATGGCAACGGCCAGTGGGACGGCAAGAACGGCAAGCATGACGCGGCCACCCTGATCTGGGTGCAGGAGCGCCTGCTGTGGACGGGCTGGCCGCACCCGCTGGATCGCCTGGACATCCCCCCCACCTACCGCTTCCCGGTCGTCCGCCAGATCGCCCCGGCGCCGGGCAACCCCGTCGAGGTCCTCCACTTCAAGTCCTTGGAGGTCGTCTTCCTGCTGTCCGATCCCTGGTTCAACCGCATCGCCCAGAACAGCAACAGCGACGGGTGCAGCGGCGGCAACATCGGCCCGATCATCGTGGAACCCCTGCCCAAGGGCGTGGCCTTCACCTACTCGTCCTTCTCCATCGAGAGCTTCGCCATGCGGGACCAGCATGATCCGGCCGCGGTGCCGCAGCCGGGGCCGTATGTCCCGCCCATCGAGTTCAAGGTGGCCGCCTCCTGCAAGTACACGGCGTCCCAGGAGGGCGGGCACGTGGTGCTGGTCTCCTCGCCCCTCATCGAGGGCGTCGTCCACTAGCCTCTCAAGGGCATTGACCCGGGGCCTGCGCGTCCGTAGGGTCCGCCGCGGCTGATTCTAGAGTCAATCAGCCGCGGAGGCTGTGTGAGCCAAGAGCAGGGCAGCAAGGCGGCGGAGGGAGGTCCTCGCGAGAGCGAGCGTCGCCGCACGATCCTGCGTGCGGCGGTGGATGTGTTCGCGAGCAAGGGCTACCACGGGTGCCGCATCGCGGACGTGGCGCGCGAGGCGGGCGTGGCGTACGGGCTCGTCTACCACTACTTCAAGAACAAGGACGAGCTGCTGGAGACCGTCTTCGAGACGGGTTGGAGCGGCTTCTTCGCGCGCGTGCGCGCGGTGGCCCAGGGCGAGGGCACGCTGGAGCAGAAGGTGCACGGCATCACGACCGTGGCCTTCGAGGCCTACCGCGTGGATCCCCGGGCGGTGAAGGTGCTGATCGTGGAGATCGCCCGCAGCCCGGGCGGCCGGGTGAACCGGCAGACGGCCTTCATGGACGCCATCCAGCTGTGCGAGGAGATGCTGTCGCGGGCCCAGGCGGCGGGGGAGCTGCGGCCCGAGGTGGATCCCAAGCTGGCCGCGGCGCTGCTCTTCGGAAACATCGAGATGGGGTTCACCGCGCTCGTGTTTGGCATGGTGGATCCCCGGGACCCGGAGAAGATGGAGCGTGCCCGGCGGCAGATCGCCGGATCCTTTCTTTACGGTGTCCTGGCAAGGGACGCCGACCCGGAGGCGCCATGGAGCAAGGATCAGGAGAAGTCCGCTGCGCGGTCCAAGGTGGCCAGGCGCTCGTGACGATTGACCGGCCGAGGGCGCGCAACGCCCTGTCGCCGGCGGTGGTGCAGGGGCTGATGGAGGCCCTCTCCCGGGCGGAGGCGGACCCGGAGGCGCGGGTGGTGGTGCTCACCGGCGCGGGGGAGAAGGTGTTCTGCGCGGGAGGCGATCTCGGGCAGCTGGGGGAGGGGGGCTTCCTGGCCACGCACGAGGGCCGGCGCACGTACGCCACGCTGCTCACGCGGCTGCAGGGCTGCCGCAAGCCCACGGTGGCGCGGGTGAACGGGCACGCGCTCGCCGGGGGGCTCGGGCTGGTGCTGGCGTGTGATCTGGCGGTGGCCGCCGAGCACGCGGAGTTCGGCACGCCGGAGATCGACGTGGGGCTCTTCCCCATGATGATGATGGCGCTGCTGCAGCGGCACGTGGGGCGCAAGCGGGCGCTGGAGCTGGTGATGACGGGAGATCGGCTGCCGGCGCGCGAGGCGCTGGCGCTGGGCTTGATCAACCGGGTGGTGCCGGCGGCGGAGCTGGACGCGGCCGTGGGCGCGCTGGCGGGGAAGCTCGCGGGCAAGAGCCAGGCGATCCTGGCGCTCGGCAAGCGGGCCTTCTTCACCGCGGAGGATCTGCCGCTGCCGGCGGCGCTGGAGTTCCTGGCGTCCCAGCTCTCGCTCAACGTGCTGGCCGAGGATGCGGGAGAGGGCGTCTCCGCGTTCCTGGAGAAGCGCCCCCCGAAGTGGAACGATCGTTGATCGCGCCGCGCGCGCGAAGGAGAGCACCGTGGCTCTGGTGAAGGACAAGGTCATCGTCACCTGTGCGTTGACGGGCGTGCTGGCCCGGCGTGAGCAGTGCCCGTATCTGCCGTACTCGCCCGTGGAGATCGCCGAGGAGGCCAAGCGCGCGTATGACGCGGGCGCCGCGGTGGTGCACATCCATGGCCGCGAGCCGGACAGCGGCGATCAGACGTGGAGCGCGGAGATCTACCGGCAGATCCGGGACGAGGTGCGCAAGCGCTCGCCCATCATCATCAACTTCTCCACCGGTGGCTTCAACATGGGGGTGGAGTCCGAGGCCGACAAGAAGGCGCGCCTGGCCTACGTGGCCGAGACGCGGCCGGAGATGGCGGCGCTCAACATGGGCTCGATGAACTACGCGAAGTACTCGGAGAAGCGGAAGGGCTTCGTCTTCGACTTCGTGTTCCCCAACCCGTTCTCGGACATCCTCATGGCCGCGGAGGCCATGCGCGCCGGCGGCACCAAGCCGGAGCTGGAGTGCTTCGATCTGGGGCACATCCACAACGCGCAGCCGCTGATCGCCATGGGGGCGCTCAAGCCGCCGCTCCAGTACAGCTTCATCCTCGGGGTGCTGGGCGGGGTGGCGCCCACCGCGGAGAACCTGGCGCACATGGCCCGGCAGGTGGGCCCGCGGGACACCTGGGAGATCATCGGCATCTCCAAGGTGCAGTGGCCGCTGGTGATGGCGGCGCTGGTGCTGGGCGGGAACGTCCGCGTGGGGCTGGAGGACAACTTCTACCTGGACACGGCCGGCGCGCAGATGGCCAAGGGCAACGGGCCGCTGGTGGAGAAGGCGGTGCGGCTGGCCCGCGACGTGGGCCGCGAGCCCATGACGCCGGACGAGGCGCGCGCCGCGCTGAGCCTCCCGCAGGTGTGGTAGCCGCGGCCCGGCGCCCCGCCCGGGCTACGGGTTGGAGGACAGGGAGGCGGCTTCCTCCGCCGCGGGGGCAGGGGAGGGCTGGGGCGGAGGCTCCTCGGAGGTGGCCACCCGCGGCTCCGAGGTGTCGAAGAAGTCCAGCTCCAGCAGCCTCATGCCGTCCACCCAGAGCCCATCGGTCTTCACGCCCCAGTGGAGGTGGGGGCCCGTGACGCGGCCCGTCTTGCCCACCAGGCCCAGCTTCTGGCCCTGCTCCACCTTCGTGCCCCGCTTCACGTCAATGCGCGAGAGGTGGAAGTACGTGGTGTAGAGGCCACCGCCGTGGTGGAGGATCACCGTGTTGCCGGAGCTGTAGCAGTCACGCGCCATCACCACCACGCCGTCGTTGGCAGCGTAGATGGGATCGCCCGTGTCGCCGTCGATGTCGACGCCGAAGTGCTGGCTCTGGAGCTTGCCGTTGAAGGAGCGGCGGTCCCCGTAGGGCGCGGTGATGCGATCCTGGCGGGGCCAGGCGAAGTCACGCTGGAACAGGGGCGGGACGAAGGACTGGGAGAAGGCGGCGGCGAAGGCGGCCCGATCCGCGGCGATCCGGGCCTTCACCGACGCGGCGGGCTTGACGTACTTGCCCGCCACCTGGAGCTGCCGCTCCGGGTAGCCGGGCTCCACCACCTCCAGCGCGCCGACCAGCGCCACGGGCCTGCCCGCGGCCGGGCGGGGGCCCTCCACCTTCACCTCGGCCATGCCGATGGGGTGCTCCACCGGGAGGCCGGTGATGGCCTGCCAGGTGCCCGCGGCCTCGAAGAAGCGCAGGGGCCTGCCGGCGACCGTCCCCGAGGGCGCGCCGCTCAGGCCGCGCACGGTGACGAGGATGGGATCCCCGGGCTTCGCCGTCCCTGGCTGCACGGAGAGGCTCGGCCTGGCCTGGGCGCTCGAGGCCGCCAGCCCCAGGGCAAGCAGGGAGAAGGGGAGCAGGGGGGAGATCCGGGGAAGGAAGGAGGCGAGCGACGGCATGAGGGCCGCAGTTGTACACCGGGATCCGCGACGCTCCGACTTCCAGGACGAGGAGCCTGCCCGGGCGCCTACCCCTCGAGCCCACCAGGCATCAGATCCGCGAGGCGACCGCCCGCTGTTCAACAGTCACGGGGGGCCGTGAGCCTCGCCGGTCGAGGAGCGAACGTCCGAGCGCCGCTGCCGCTCGCATGGCGTTCCGAGGCCCGGGAGGGGGCCCTAGCTTCTCGGACGGAATCGCTTCCAACTGGGGGATGCTGGATGCCTCGCTCATATAGCTTCGACCATTTCCAGGTGCCTTCCGCCGAGCCGCGCAGCCGGAGCCTGCGGCGCCAGGACAAGCAGCACCTGGCCGACTCGCGCCACGCTCTCCCGGAGCACGAGGAGGGAATCCACTACGGCAAGAGCCACGCGGCGACGGAGGAGATCCTCAAGGCTCGCGCCATGGCGCCCCGCCGGCCGGCGTCCACCGCGAAAGCCGGAGCGCCCCAGGCCGCTCCGCGGATCAGCCGGAACACGACGCCCATCGGCTCGCTGCCGACCACCGAGGAGCTGCCACCCCGCGGGCGCTTCCAGGATCTGCTGGAGGAGGCGCAGCGCCAGCTCGAGGTGCTGCAGAGCGGGATTGGCGACGTGGGTAAGGCCGCCATGCGGCTGGCCTCGCTCCCGCTCGAGGTGATCCGGCTGGCGGCGCGCCGCCTGCGCCTCGTCCACGGCTGAGGGCCTCCGCGCCGTGGAGCTGACGCTCGTCTCGTACAACATCCACAGCGGCATTGGCACGGACGGGCGCTTCGACCTGCACCGGGTAGGCGAGGTGCTCCGCGAGATCGACGCGGACATCATCGCCCTGCAGGAGGTGGGGGACTTCCGGGGCAGGACGTCTCGGGAGGATCAGCCCGAGCAACTGGCGGATCTGCTCGAGCTGCACATGGCCTTTGGCCCCAACGTGGTGCGCGAGGGGCGCCGCTATGGGAACGCCGTCCTCACCCGCCTGCCCATCCTCAAGTCGAAGAACTACGATCTGAGCGTGAACGGCCGGGAGCCTCGCGGCGCCCTGCGGTGTGATCTGGAGCTGGGCGGGGGCAGGCAGCTGCATGTCTTCTGCCTCCACATGGGGCTCTCCCTGGGAGAGCGCCGGCGGCAGGAGGGCCTGCTGCTGTCGGCGGACATCCTCCGGGATGCCGTGCGCAAGGATCCCCTGGTGGTGTGCGGGGACTTCAACTATTGGGGCAACAGGCCGGTGCCCGCGCTGGTGCGCCGGGCCATCCACGACGCGGCGCTGGAGCTGCGCGTCCCGGCGCGCACCTACCCCTCCCGGCTCCCCCTGCTGCGCCTGGACCGGATCTTCGTGGACACGGGCGTCCGCCCGCTCAGCGTCCGACCTCACCGCTCCTCCCTGGCCAGCGTCGCCTCGGACCACCTGCCGCTGGTGATGCGTTTCGAGGCCCCGGTGCTCACCGAGCCCATGGCGCTCTCGGCACCGGTGCAGATCATCGGCTAGCGTAGCGGCTCACGGCGGCGTTCACTGGCCGACGCTGATGGCCGCCGGACACAAACGCACGCGACGGGTTGTCGCGGCGAGGGGGGATGCCTAGGTTGGCTCCGCCCGTGAGACGCCTACGGCGCCGGCCGGAGAACTGATGACCTTGGGGACGGAACAGACGGATCGCGGAATCCCCGCGCTCGTCGGGCGCATGGCGGATGGCTTCAGCCGCCTGGTGTCTCAGCACATCACCCTGGCGCGCATGGAGCTGGCGGAGGACGCCAAGGCCATGGCGATGGATGCGGCGCGTGTCGTCGCGTTCGTGCCCTTCCTGCTGGTGGGCTACCTCTTCCTCTGCGGCGCGATCGCCGTGGCGCTGGCGCAGGCCATTGGCTATGGCTGGGCCCTGGGGGCGGTGAGCTTCGCCAACCTGGCGGGAGGGGGCTTCGGCATCTGGCGCGCCGTGTCCCGCCTCAAGAGCCGCCAGGTGATGGATGACAGCGCCCAGGAGCTCTCTCGAAGCATGGCGGTGCTCACCACGGGGAGCCCTCCGGCCGTGCCACAGCAGCCCAGGAACGTGCTCAAGGAGCCACCCCATGCCCAATAACGGACAGCCCAAGGCCGAGCCCCGCACTCCCGCCGCCCTGCGTGCCGAGATCGAGCGCACCCGGGCGGAGCTCGCCACCTCCGTGAGCGCGCTGCGCGAGGAGGTCGCCCAGGTGGCGGACTGGCGCGTGTGGGTGCAGCGGCGCCCGCTGCTGTGCGTGGGCACCGCGTTCATGATCGGCTTCCTGCTCGGGCAGCGCCGCTGAGAGCTTCCACACCCCTCACCCACTCACTGCAATCCCAACCGATAGGAGATGGCCCAGATGGAGATGAACCCTCAGCAGATCCAGGACCGCGCGCGGGAGCTCCAGGAGCGCATCGCCCCGCAGATTGATGAAGCGCGGCGCAACCTGGTGGACCTGAACACCCGCGTGGTGAGCTTCATCCGCGCCAACCCGGGCACCTGCCTCCTCGGGGCCCTCGCCGTGGGCTTCCTCGTCGGGAAGATCGCCTCGCGCCGCTGAGCCTTCCGCTCCCCCATTGCTTCGAGAGAAGATCATGACGAATCCCCATCAGAACCCGCAGGGCAACGGCTCTCAGACCAGCAGCGAGGGCCAGGGGTTTGGCCAGCGCGTGGACCAGATTGGCTCGGAGGCACAGCACTTGTGGAGCAACGCGCGTAGCGCGGTGACGGATCTGGGCGAGACGCTGGACCTGAAGGGCCGCGTGGACCGCAACCCGTACGGGATGATGGCCGCCGCGCTCGGCGTGGGCTACATCCTGGGCGGTGGGCTCTTCACCCCGCTCACCGCGCGGATCCTCAAGCTCGGCGTGCGCCTGGCGGCGCTGCCCTTCGTGAAGGACGAGCTGCTCGGCATGGCCGAGGCCGCGCTCCATGGCTATCAGGCCGGTCAATCCAGCGTCGGAGGCCAGTCCGGCGCCGACCAGGCCCCCGCCGCGGGCGTCGGCACGTCTCCACGGACGGGCGGCCCTGGCAACAACAGCTGACACGTCGTTCGCGCACTTCACCCTCAACTCCAACTGGAGAACTTCCGCATGCTCCGAGTCAATGACCTGAAGAAGCTGGACAAGGACGATCTGCTCAACCTGATCGGCCTGGAGACCCGCAAGGACACCACCGACTACCTGCTGCCCGCGCTGGGCGCCTTCACGGTGGGCGTGCTGCTGGGCGTGGGGGTGGGCCTGATGCTCGCTCCCAAGCCGGGCAATGAGCTGCGCAACGATCTGCGCAGCCGGTTCCAGAGCGGCCAGGAGCCGATCACCGGCACCACGCGCGGCGAGGCCGTCACGCGCGGCGTCTAGCCGGCCCCCTGGCTCCCGGCACTCCTTCGGGCCTCCCCCGGGCGCGGCTTGTCGCGCTCGGGCGGAGGCCCCTCTTCTTCTGGCCTGTCCCGCGCTCGCCTGGCGGTAGACTCCCGGCCATGGCCAAGGACAAGACTCCGAAGCGCCGCTCGGGGTCGGGCAACAGGACGAAGAGCGACACCCGAGCGCCGAAGAAGGCGGCTCCCGTGGCCCGGCGTACGGCCGCCACACCGGGGCGGAGCCAGCCCCTCCCGGAGCCCGGCGAGTCGCAGGCCGCCGTGCCAGCGCAGGGGCCGTCGCGCCTGCGCCGGGACACGCCGCGAGAGCTGCCCGCCGTTACGGAGCCCGGGGAGGGGAGTGAGGGCGGCTCCTCGGTCCTCGCGCGGCTGCGCAGCGTGGAGACGCTGGAGACAGCCTATGAGGCGTGGCTGGAGCTGAAGCTGGAGCACGGCGCCGCGCGGCTGCGCTTCGACGAGGAGCGCGAGCGGCTGGATCAGCAGGGCTCGTTCCTCGTGGGGGCGGTCCGGGCCGCGGGCATGGAGCCCAGGCCGGGCAGTGAGCCGGGGCTCGTCCCGGCGGGGGTGGAGGGCTTCCTGCGCGGTGCCGAGGGGAGGCTCGCCGAGGCGCGCGAGGAGCTGGCGCGCACGGAGGCGGACTCGGAGGCCTCCTACCAGCAGACCTTCGCGGAGATCCGCGCCACCATCACGGATCGCGTCCGGCGCTACCTGGAGGCCTCGCCCCCGCGCCTGCAGCTGCTGCTGCGCAAGGTGGGCGCCACGCGCTCCATCCTCCATGTGGCCCGCGTGGGCGGCGACGAGGCCGTGCTGCTCTGCTACCTGCTCACCGGCCGGATCCCCTCGCGCTATGGCTTCCTCTTCGATGACTCCACCGAGGAGGTGTCCCTGCCGCCCGCGCCGCTCTACGCGGACGAGGGCGTGGAGTCGCGGGACACTCGCCCCGACGCCGAGGCCCTGAAGGCCCGGATCGGGGCGCCGGGCGAGGTGCTGCCCCTCAAGGGCTTCCTCCCGGTCTTCGTGCCGCGCCCGGCCGGCGGCGAGGACTTCTACCGGATGCTGCAGCGCGGGCCCGTGATGGAGGTGGAGGTGGCGGACGGCGCGGAGTTCCGCAACATCCTCTCGCGCGAGGAGGCGGAGCGCTTCGCGGGCCACCTCCTGCGCCTCAAGCTCGAGGGGAAGATCGAGCTCGAGCTCGAAGCCGGCTGAGCCGGTCCCGCTACTGGGTGCGCACCACGCCCACGTCCGCGGTGCCTACCAGCAGGGCGCTCCCCAGGAAGAGGTTCGTCGTCTCGGGAGAGCCCAGGCGCACGGACTGGAAGATGACCAGGTACGTCTGCCCGGGGTCGGGGAAGGCCGTGCCGGGGATGGTGACGCGCTCCTGCCGCCACTCCGTCGGGAGGGCGACGAGCTTGAGGAAGTCGAGCGGCGTCTTGGGGGCGTTCGAGTAGGTGGGCTCGCCCTGCTCGCCGTTGTCGCTCACGGGAACGACGGTGACGAAGCCCAGGGTGCGGTCCTGGTTGGCCGGCGGAGGGTCCCGGTTGAAGGAGAGCTCCGTGTTGGCGGGCATGCGCCGGATGACCTCGGCCGGGTGGAGCTCGTCGATTCGCTCCTGGACGGGCGCGTCCTTCACCACGCCCACGAACCGCTCGCCCCCCCGCTCCGCGATGAAGCTGTAGGTGGCGCCGCTCTGGTACTCCAGGGCCTCGTCGCTGTTGCTGGAGCGGCTGTAGGCGCCGGCGCCATCGCTGGTCAGGCTCACCTTCTGGGCGCCCTGCCTCTCCAGGGAGACGGTGGCGCCGGTCAGCCCCTCCGGGGCGGAGTTCTCGCCCTCGCGCGTGCCCAGGAAGACGAAGGCCACCGTCTGGCCGGGGATGGTGATGGAGGACTGGCCCCCATCCGCCTGGACGCCGGCGTCCAGGCCCGCGGCGGCCTCCGGCGAGAAGGAGACGTCCGGGGTGGACAGCAGCGTGCCCACCATCACCGTCTCCGCGGAGATCTGGTCAACCGTCTTTCCCAGGTCGCACGCCAGGGGAGCAAGGAGACAGCCCGCGAGGGCCGACAGCAGCAAGAGGTGTTTCATCGACATCGAATCCTTCCGAGAGGGGCCGGCCCCCGTCCGCGAGCATATCAGTCCGCGGGCAGGACTGGCGCGGGCGCGGTATCCTCCCGGCCCCGTGCAAAACCCTCCCGTCCAATCCGCTGGCCGTCGCTTCCTCAAGCGGCTGGGGTTTGCCCTCCTGCAGACCGCCATCTTCGGCACCCTGATCGGGGGGATTGTCTCCGTCCGCATGCCGCGCACACAGCTCGAGACGGAGGGCGCGCCCCAGACGGTGCTGGCCCACCTGGTCGCGCTGATCGAGCGCCCGGAGCGCATCACCTACGATGTCCGCGTCCGCGCGCTGGGAGACTCCCTCCAGCGCCAGCGCCAGAAGGAGCCGAGATCGCAGGAGCAGGTGGTGGTGGTGACGGTGGACGACGACACGCTCGGCAATGCCCGCCAGGGCAATCACCAGGGCCTGGCCTCCTACCCGTGGGCTCGCGAGGCGATCGGCGGGCTCACGCGCCGGCTGGTGGCGGAGGGCTCCTCCGTCGTCGTGCTCGACATGCTCTTTCCGGAGCTGAGCCCGCGCGTGTGCTCCACCCAGGAGCCCGGAGGCGGGGAGGCGTCCGATGACGGCGCGTTCCACAGGCTGCTGAGTGAGACGCCGGGCCAGTCCGCCCTGGCCTTCTCCTGGAGCGTGCCGCGCGCCATTCCGCCCGCGCCCCAGATCTGGCCGTACCGCGTGCGGGTGGGGGCCCACGCCGGGCAGGCCGAGGCGCACGCCCAGGCCCTGAAGGTGCTCTCCACGCAGCGGGCCGCCTTCCTCATCCCCGCGGAGGACCAGGTGGAGGTGTGGGCCGGCGTGGAGGACGAGCGCGAAGGGCAGATCTTCAGCACGCGGTTCGGCGCCAGCCAGGGGGTGGTGCGCGAGCGTCGCGCCTCGGACGACACCTCGCGCGTCACCGCGTTGGATCTCTTCGTCTCCCTGGCGCGGGTGGAGGTGGAGGGGCTGGAGCCCTCCCGGCTGCTGCAGGTGCGCACGCTCCAGCACCCCGTGGTGCAGCTGCTGGGCTCCCAGAGCCTCTATGGCGCGGCGACCGGCTTCCCGGACTCGGACGGCGTCGTCCGGGGGATGCTCCACCTGATCAGCTACACCCCGCGCGAGGGAGAGCACCACGTGCTGCCCTCGTTGCCGCTGGCCGCGGCCATGAAGCAGGCCGGCACGCGGAAGCTGCGCTACGCGGACGGGCGGCTCCACGTGGGAGACGCGTACTCCTTCCCCATGGACGAGTCGGGCTACAGCCTGACGCGCTGGGAGACGGCGGAGCCGGGGCGCACGGCGGGGGCCTCGGTGTTCCGCACCATCCGGGCGTGGAACGTCCTGCTCAACCACTTCGACGCCAACGAGGGCCGCCCGCCGCGCGCGGATCATGATCTCGATGGGCGCGCCGTGATCCTCACCAACACCTCCACCTACGCCACGGACTACAAGCCCACGCCCATCGGCAAGGCGACGCCCGGCGGCGCCGTCCTCGCGCAGTCGCTGGAGAACATCCTCCTGTCCCAGGGCATCACCCGCGCGCCTTCGAGGATGGATCTCGGCCTGACGATGGCGATGGCCTTCCTGGGCGCCGCCGTCGCGCTCACCTTCAGCCGCAGCTTCCGGTCCGGCCTGGGCGCGGTCCTCTACTTCTCCAGCATGGCGCTGCTGGGCGTGGGCTACTTCCTGGTGGCCCGCTACCTCTTCGTGGAGGAGCAGCTCTGGATCGCCGTGGCGGGCCCGCTGTTCGCCATGGTGTTCACCTTCCTCTTCACCACCATCTACTCGGTGCGCACGGAGCAGGAGATCCGCGACTTCGTCAACCACGCGCTCGGCCGCTACGTGAGCCCGGAGGTGGCGCGGCTCGTCACGCGCGATCTCACCCTGCTGGTGCGCCCCGAGCGCCGGCCGCTGACGGTGTTCTTCTCCGACATCGCCGGCTTCACCCGCCTCTCGGAGCAGATGGAGCCGGAGCGGCTCGTCCAGTTCCTCAACGAGTACCTCACCGAGGTGACGCTGGCCGTGCGCTCCTCGGGCGGCCAGGTGGACAAGTACATCGGCGACACGGTGATGGCCTTCTGGGGCGCGCCGGTGCGCTCGGATCGCCACGCGCACCTGGCCTGCGAGGCCGCCCTGAAGATGCGCGCGCTGCTGCAGGAGCGCCAGCCCGTCTGGGAGAAGAAGTACGGCCACCGCATCCAGTTCCGCTCCGGCATCAACAGCGGTGATGTCGTGGTGGGCGACATGGGCACCGAGCTGAAGTCCAACTACACGGTGTTCGGGGACGCGGTGGGCGTGGCCTCGTGGCTGGAGGGCTGCAACAAGTTCTACGGCACCGTGGTGCTGGCGGGGGAGCGCACGGCCCAGCTCGCGAGCGACGCGTACGTCTTCCGCGAGGTGGATCGGGTGCTGCTGCGCAACAAGCCGGCGCCCATCCGCCTCCATGAGCTGCTCGGGCGCCATGGGGAGATCTCCCCGCGCATGCAGGAGCAGCTCGCCCTGTACGAGCAGGCGTTGACTGCCTATCACCAGCGCCGCTTCGACGAGGCGCTCGCGTTGTTCGAGCGCTGCTCCTCGGAGTATCAGGACACGGTGTCGGCCGTGTATGCGGGCCGGTGCCGCCGCTTCCTGGTCACCGCCCCGGCGGACGACTGGGATGGTGTCTACGAGGTGGGGAGGAGCGAGCCGTGAGTCCGCCACGCATCGGCCCAGGAGTGTTGCTCGCGAGCCTGCTCACGGCCTGCCAGGCCACGGACAGGCCCGCCCTCGTGGCCCAGGTGGAGCGCAAGGTGGAGGCGCAGCGGCGCCAGCTCAACCGCGATCTGGCGGGGCCCAAGGCGCGGCTGGGCGGGCAGGTGTCCGCGCTCATGGGCTGCTCCCTGGAGCGGCGCCAGGCGTATGAGCTGGATCCGGAGCAGGAGCACACCCTGGGCCGCGCGGTGGCGGAGCGCCAGCTGGCCACGCTGGGGGTGGAGCCGCTGCCGCCCACGGATCCCGTCGCGCGCTACGTGGATCACGTGGGGCAGTACCTCGCGCTGGTCGCGGAGGCGGTGGGCAACGCCAGCGCGCCGGACCGCACGGAGGGGCCCGAGCGGCTCCTCGGGAACCGCCCCTGGCCGCTGGAGGGCTACCGCTTCCTGGTGCTGCCCCTGGGGGAGCCTCGCGCCTCCGGCGGTCCGGGCGGCACGGTGATGATCTCCACGGGCTTCCTGCTGGGGCTCGAGAGCGAGGAGGAGCTGGCGGCGGTGCTGGCGCACGAGGTGGCCCACGTGCAGCGGGGCCACGGCGTGGAGGCGCTCAAGGACTTCCTCTGCCACCAGGAGGCGCGCAGGCAGCCGCTGGCGGCGTTCGGCAACGGCCTCACGGCCCAGCTGTTCCAGCGCCGTGATGGCGCTCAGCGAGCGCAGGGGCAGCGCGTGCTCGCGGAGCTGTCCACCGGCGAGGCGAAGGAGGCGGCCAACCTCTATCGCGAGGAGCTCCCCTGGGACTTCGAGCTGGAGGCGGACCGCATCAGCGTCCGGCTCCTGCTGGCGGCGGGGTATGACGCGCGCGTGCTCACCGGCCTGCTGCGCCGCACCGCCCAGGAGGCTCCGGCGAGGCATGCCTGGCTCCGCATGCACCCGCCGTCCTCGGAGCGGCTGGAGACCGTGGGGCAGCAGCTCGAGGGGCTCGGCGCGGCGCAGGCCTGGCCTTCCTCGGAGGCGGTGGCCCAGCGCACCAGGCGCTTCCAGGACGCGCTGGCGCCGCTGAGAGTGCTCTCCATCTCACAGTCCGCGCGCTGAACCGAGAAGTCCACGCAAGTCAGGACTTGCCCCTCACGGGCGTCATACCTACTCGTAGCCTCGCTCGATGCTGATTTGGGCCGAGGGTAGGAACCCACCGCTCACTGCGTTGTCTTAGGTGTGGGGGGCTGTTGATTTCCGACAGGAGGGAGCCATGAGAGTGAGCGTCTTTGTTCGCGCCGCGATGTGTGTGTTCGCACCGTTGTGGGCGCTGGGCTGTGCCTCCGTGCCGGAACCCGGTGTCGAGGTTCGTGGGGTCTCTCTCCACATGCCAGCGCTCGCGGCCACCCTGGGGGCCGGCCGAGAGCACCGGCCCGAGTGCAAGCCCCGGCTCGAGCGCTATCCCGTCGCCGGGCGGCACAACAACGGCTACGACCCCCACTGGTCCAACTTCCAGTGCTCGCCGGAGGGGGACTCGGAGAGCAACTCGGACTTCAGCAAGGGGCGGGACTCCCACCTGGGCAACGACATCTTCGCGTTCGAGGGGACCCCCGTCGTCGCGGTGACGGAAGGCTACATCCGCAAGAGCGCCTGGGATCCCATCGGCGGCAAGGTGGTCATCATCGAGGACGCGTGCGGCTGGTGGTACTACTACGGCCACCTCTCCACCGTGAACCCCGCGCTCGTGGAGGGCAACCAGGTGGCGCCGGGCACCTTCCTCGGCACCGTGGGCAACTCGGGCGCCGCGAGGAACGTCGCGCCGCACCTCCACTTCTCGCTCTTCCCCAGCGGCAACTACCGGCGGGGGATTGATCCCTACAAGCTGCTCACGGGGGAAGAGGACGAGGCGTGCGAGGCCTCGCTCGTGCTCACCCGTTGACCCGGCAGATCCGTGGCTGGCGCTCCGGAGCCGGCTACGGATCCTCGTCCGGATCCCCGAAGTACTCGCGCACGGGCTGATCGCGGGCGATGTGCTCGGCGACGACGCGGCGCATCTTCTCCGGCGACATGCGCGAGTAGTAGACCTCTCCCGGCCAGCCCATGAGCTGGTAGTCCTCGGGGGAGAGCAGATCGCGCTTGCGCCCCGTGTCCTCGCGGATGACGACGTTGGGCCCCATGTGGCAGAAGCCGTAGCAGCCGCCACGGTACGCCTCGCAGTGGGACGCCAGGCCACACTGGGCAAGCTCCTCTTTGGCCGCGGCGAAGACCGCATCCGAACCGTTGGCCTTGCAGTCCATGCCCTTGCACACGGCGAGGCGGTAGCGCTTCATGGAAAGTCCACCCTACGGAGTTTGCGCGAGCCTGGGAAGAGGTGCCCCCCCTGGGCGCGCCTGCTTTTCCGCTCGGTGGGAGGGCGAGCGGACGCGGCTGGAATGGCACCGGCCCGCCAACTCCACCGGGAGGGGTGGGGAGGGCGGGCCGGAGGTGGCATGCCGAGGCGCTACTTGACGGCGCGCTCGGAGGGAGCGTGGCCGGGGCCGATCTGCTTGGGCTCGTGGCCCTTGCCCACGGCGTGCGGCGTCTTGAGCTGCACCAGGCCCTCGCCGATGCGCGTGTGGGCCTCCTTGTGCACGTGGTGCGGCTGCTCCGAGCCCTCACGCTTGTTCCACGGATCCGACGGGTGCGAGACGGCAGGCCCCTTCAGCAGCTTGGGGATGTCGTACACGAAGCCCTGGCGGTTGTACTCGGGCTTGGTGTGCTCGTAGGTGTCCATGCGGATGGCGTCCTTGGGGCACGCCTCCACGCACAGGCCGCAGACGATGCAGCGCAGCTCGTCGATGACGAACTGGGTGGGGAACTTCTCGATGACGCGAGACTCCCCCTCCTTGGCCTCCACCTCGTACTCGCCGGCCTCGATGTAGATGCACTGGGCCGGGCAGATGGTGGCGCACATGTAGCAGGCCACGCACCGGGGCTTGCCGTCCTCCCGAGGCACCAGGCGGTGCAGCCCTCGGTAGCCGGGAGGGTAGGGGATCTTCTCGTCCGGGTACTCGACGGTGGTGATCAGGCTGGTGCCCTTGCGGTCCACCACCTGGGTGTTGGTGTCTCGCGTTCCGAAGAGGTTCCGGAAGAAGTGGCGGGCCGTGATGCCCAACCCCTTCAGCAGCTCGGGAAGGTAGGCCCGCTCGCGGACATCCGTGCGGGGATCTTGGGTGGCCTTGTAGCCCATGGCAGTCCTTGTCTTGCTTCCTCGAAACCTAATGCGTGGAGGCCGGATGCGCACCCGCGTGCGCCCCCGCTGGAGTGTTCCCGCCCAGGCTCGCCGCGGCGTGCCCGTGCGCGGGCAGCGCGTGGCCGTGGGCGCCGCCAGGCAGCCCGTGGGGCTCATGCCCATGCCCCAGGGCGCCGTGGCCATGGCCGGGGCCGTGCTCCGGCTCCGCGCTCTCCTTGCGGGAGAGGGAGAGGGCCATCAGCACGCCGATCTGCAGCAGCCCGAAGAGGGCCAGCGCGCGCAGGGACGGATCCCACAGCACCAGCGCGCCGCTGATGAACACGTTGGCCAGGCCCACCGGCAGCAGCATCTTCCACCCGAGCGTCTGGATCTGATCGTAGCGGAAGCGCGGGAACGTCCAGCGGATGAGCAGCTGCAGGAAGCACAGCAGCAGCACCTTCACCCAGAAGAACGTGCCCAGCAGGGTGGCGTACACCAGCGGGGAGTCCTTGAGCTGGGTGGCCAGCCACTCGCCGCCGAAGGGCAGGTGGTAGCCGCCGAAGAAGAGGGCCGCGGTGACGCCGGAGAGCACCACCACCTCGACGAACTCCGAGATCATGAAGAGGCCGAACTTCATGCCCGAGTACTCGACGAAGTAGCCGATGATCTCGGACTCGCCCTCGGGCACGTCGAACGGGGCGCGCTTGGTCTCCGCGAAGGCCGCGGCGAAGAAGCCGATGAAGCCCAGCGGCTGGAGGATGATGCCCCACGCGGGCAGGCCGAAGTCGAAGCCCTCGCCCGCGGCGCCGCCCGCCCACTGCCACAGGTAGCGCGCCTGGCCGGCCGCCGCGCCGCCCGTCTCCGCCGCCAGGGTGCCGACGATGGCGGGCAGCTGCACGGAGCCGAACGCCAGCATGACGCCCACCAGCGACAGGCCCAGCGCCACCTCGTAGGAGATCATCTGCGAGGTGGCGCGCACGCCGCCCAGCAGGGCGAACTTGTTGTTGGAGGACCAGCCCGCCAGCGCCGTGCCGTACACCGCCAGCGACGCGATGGCGAACAGGTAGAGCAGGCCGAAGTCCGGCGTGCCCACCACCATGTCCACCCGCTGTCCCCACAGGGTGACGCTGGGGCCCGCGGGGACGATGGCGAACAGGGCGAACACCGGCGCGAAGGCCAGCAGGGGGCTCAGGTTGAAGAGGAACCGGTTGGCCGTCTGCGGGACGAAGTCCTCCTTGGTGAGCATCTTCAAGGAGTCGGCCGCCACGAAGGGCAGGCCCGCCAGGGAGAGGTTCTTCAGGCCCGGCAGGGCGATGCGCGCGCGGTTGGGGCCGATGCGATCCTGCATCAGCGCGCTCCACTTGCGCTCGGCCAGGGTGAGCATCGTCGCGATGATCATCACGAAGATGAGCATCAGGAAGATCACGTTCGTCAGCCGGCTGGCGCCGACGAACAGCTTCTCCTCCGCCAGCGCGCCCACCGCGTAGGCGGTGAGCACCCCGCCGGCGAGCAGGAAGACGATGAAGCCAATGGCGAAGAGGATGGTGAGGACGCGCTTCATCTAGATCCCTCGTACGCGGGGAGTACCGAACTCGCGGTACCCCGGAGGACGGCCGTCGGCGCCAGTGGGCAGCGGGTTGATGCCCGGCCTCTCGCGGTCCGGCGGGGAGGCCTGCTCCCAGTTGAACGAAGCGAACTCGGCCACCTGCGGGGCCAGCTCGCGGAACACCTCACGCGCGGAGCTCCACGTCGCGCCGCCCAGGGCCTTGCTGATCTCCGCCACCCAGCGCCAGTGCGGCGCCGCGTCCCCCTTGGAGGGGTACGCCTTGCGGAAGCGCTGGAGGAGGCCGTCCTGCTGGACGAAGGAGCCCTCGTCCTCGATGTGGGCCGAGGCCGGCAGCAGCACGGTGGCCTGCGCGTCCAGCGGGGACTCGGTGATCGCCTGGGCCACGAAGACCTCGGCCCTGGCCGCCGCCTGCGCGAAGGCCTCCGCGTCGCCCGGCACCTCCGTGCCAAGGGCGTACAGCGCCTTCACCCGGCCGTTGTGCAGCGCGGGCGCCAGCTCCTCGAAGGGCTTGAGCGTCAGGCCCAGCCCCTTGGCGATGAGCTCCAGGCCCTTGCGGTTGGGGTTCTTGTCGGCCGTCATGAGGTAGTGGTCCGCGGCGCCCTGCGGCCGGCCGCCCACGTACACCTCCTTGACGCCCAGCGTGCCCTTGGCGAACGAGAGGCCCGCCAGCAGATCCTCGTTGGAGCACAGGGGCGAGGCCAACACGGCCAGCTGCGCCGAGCCCGCCAGGGGCTTGAGCGCCTGGGCCGCGGCCTTGGCCGCCTCCACGCGGGTGAGGGCCGGGGTGGCGGTGTTGGGGGCCTGGGTGGCGCGGCGGCCCACCGAGGCGCTCAGCACGCGGTTCAGGTTGAGGTACTTGTACGAGAGCCGCCCCTGATCGCACATCCAGCTCTTGTTGATCTCCTCGTTCTCGCGCGGGCGGTAGCGGTAGGTGTCCTGGGACATCCAGTCCGCGTAGATGTTGCAGCCGCGCGAGCAGCCGGTGCACACGGAGGGGGTGGCGGACAGGAACCAGGCGCGGGCCCGGAAGCGGAAGTCCCGGCTGAGCAGCGCGCCCACCGGGCAGATGTCCACCGTGTTGAGCGAGTAGTTGCTGTCCAGCTCGCTGCCGGGGAACACGTCGATGCGCTCGTGGCTGCCGCGGCCGAACACGCCCAGCTGCGGCTCCTTGGGGATCTCGTTCATGAAGCGCACGCAGCGGGTGCACAGGATGCAGCGCTCCTGATCCAGCACCACCCGGGGCCCCAGCACCTTGCGCTTGTTCTTGAGCACTTTGCCGCCCTCCAGGCGCGAGGGGCGGTAGTCGTACTTCATGTAGTAGTCCTGCAGCTTGCACTCGCCGGCCTGATCGCAGATGGCGCAGTCCACCGGGTGGTTGAGCAGCAGGAACTCCATCACCGCGCGCTGCTGCTCCTTCACCTTGGGAGTGCAGGTCTTGACGACCTGGCCCTCGGCGAGCGCCGTCTGGCAGGCGGGCACCAGCTTGGGCGCGTTGGAGGCCTCGATGAGGCAGACGCGGCAGTTGGCCGCGACCGAGAGCCGCGGGTGGTAGCAGTAGAAGGGGATCTCCACGCCCACGCTGGCGGCCGCCTCGATCATGTTCGTCCCCGGCTTCACGACGACTTCGCGGCCGTCGATGGTGCAGGTGACGAAGCCCGGGTTCTTGGGCGGCGGGGGCTTGGGCGGGCCTCCGGCGGGCGCCGGCGGCTTGGGAGGATTGGGCTGCGCGTCTCCCGTCGGCTTCTGGGTGTCGTTCTCGCTCACTGCTCGACCTCGCCGCCGATCATGTTGATCGTGTCAAAGGTGGGGATGAGGTCCGCCAACATCTTGCCTTCGATGATGTGGGGCACCGCGGCCAGGATGGGGAAGCCCGGCGCGCGGACGTGGACCTTGTACGGCCGGCCGCGCCCGTCGCTCACCAGGTACCAGCCCAGCTCTCCGTTGGAGGCCTCGGTGGAGTCGTACACCTCGCCCGGGGGCACGGGGATGCCCTCCATGACGAGCTTGAAGTGGGACATCACGCCCTCGATGGTGCCGTACACCTCCGGCTTGGGCGGCAGGGCGATGCGCCAGTCATCCACGATGATCGGCCCGTCGGGCAGCTGCTTGATCGCCTGGCGGATCATGCGGTCGGACTGCTTCATCTCCTCGAGCCGCATGATGTACCGGTCGTAGTTGTCGCCGTGCTCGCCCACCGGCACGTCGAAGTCCAGCCGGTCGTAGACCCAGTACGGGCGCGCCTTGCGGACGTCGTAGTCCACGCCGCAGGCGCGCAGGCACGGGCCGGTGTAGCCGAAGTCGATCGCGTCCTCCGCGGTGAGCACGCCGGTGCCCTTCATGCGGTCCACGAAGATGCGGTTCTTCATCAGCAGCCCCTCGACCTCCACGAGGAGCTCCTGGATCTTGTCCAGCGACTTGATCGTCTTGGCGATCCACCCCTCGGGCAGATCGCGGTTGAGGCCGCCCACGCGCCCGTAGCTGGTGGTGAGCCGCGCGCCGGTCAGCTCCGTCACCCGGTCCATGATCAGCTCACGGCCCTCGATGGCGTAGAGGAACGGGGCGAAGCCGCCCAGCTCCAGGGCCGTGGCGCCCACGCACGTGAGGTGATCGTGCATGCGGTGCAGCTCGGAGCCGATCACGCGGATGTACTTCGCGCGCTCGGGGATCTCCAGGCCGATGAGCTTCTCCACGGCGTTGAGGAACCCGAAGTTGTTCATCAACGCGGAGTTGTAGTTGAGCCGGTCCGTGTACGGCAGGCACTGCGTCCAGGTGACGTTCTCGCAGCTCTTCTGGAAGCCGCGGTGCAAGAAGCCGATCTCCGGATCCGCCTTGACGATCGTCTCGCCCTCCAGCTCCACCTTCATCCGCACGGTCCCATGCATGGCGGGGTGGGAGGGGCCCATGTTGATGTACATCCGCTTGGTCTGGAGGTGGGCCTCCAGCTCCGACTCATGGGCGTAGGCGTCGGTGTCCGGGTTGGGCGCTTCGGGCTTGTGGGGGGCCGACATGGGTGAATCCTCGAAAGGCGTCAGGAGAGGCCGCTGGTGCCAGGGCCGCGGAAGATGTCCTTGATGGGGCGCTCGGGGATCAGCGGCTGCCGGTCGCGCATGGCGTAGTCCTTGCGCAGCGGGTGGCCCTGGAACTCATCGTACAGAAGGATCCGGCGCAGATCCGGGTGGCCCACGAAGCGGATGCCGTAGAAGTCGAAGGTGAGGCGCTCCCACCAGTTGGCACCCTTGTAGAGGGGAACCAGCGAGGGCACCTCGGGATTCGCCTCCGTCACCCGCACCTTGAGGCGCACGTGCTCGTGCCGGGTGAGCGAGTAGAGGAAGTAGACGACCTCGAAGCGCGGATCGTTCTCGGCCAGGTGCAGCCGATCCACCGCGTCGATGGAGCCGAAGAGCTTGAAGTTCAGCTCCGGGTCATTCTTCAGGAACGCCACCACCTTCGGCAGGTGCTGGGCGTGGATGACAGCCCAGGGGCCGCCGGCCCGGTCGACGTAGCGCTCCGCGACCGCCTCCGGGAGGTGGGCGGAGACCCTGTCCAACGCGAATGTGCTCAAGGGGGCCTCAATGGCAGAGGAATCCGCGGCTTTATAGGGAGGGAGGCCCGGGGCGTCAACGTAAAACCCCCAGCCATGTAGGGCACTTACGCGCGCAAGAAGCGCGGGTGAGGGAGGGGCTGGAGGGGGTGCCCGCGGCGCGTTCAGCCCTTGAGCACGGCCAGGGGGACCAGCCGCGCCACCTTCCAGGCGATGCCCGCGGTGGCCACCGCGTCCACCACGCGATCTACATCCTTGTAGGCCGAGGGGGCCTCCTCCGCCAGCTCCGCGTTCGAGGGGCACTCCACGTGGATGCCTCGGGCCTGCAGCTCCTTGCGCAGCTCCGCGCCGACCACCTGCCGCTTGGCCGCGGCGCGGCTGAGCTGCCGGCCCGCGCCATGGCAGGCGCTGCTGAAAGAGATGTCCGCGGACTGGCTCCGGCCCACCAGCACGAAGGAGGCCGTGCCCATGCTCCCGGGGATGAAGACCGGCTGCCCGATGTCCCGGTAGGCGGCGGGCAGCTCCGGACTGCCCGGGCCGAACGCCCGCGTCGCTCCCTTGCGGTGGACACACAGCTGGCGGCCTCCGTACGTCTCCACCTTGGCGATGTTGTGCGCCACGTCGTAGAGGACTCGGGGCCAGGCCTCGGCGCGAGGGCCGAGCATCCGGCGGAACACCTCGCGGACCCGGTGGGTGAGCACCTGCCGGTTGGACCAGGCGAAGTTGGCCGCGGCGCACATGGCCGCGTAGTACTCCCGCCCCTCCTGGGAGGAGAAGGGCGCGCAGGCGAGCTGCCGGTCCACCAGCCGGATCCCCTCCCGGGCCAGCGCCCGATCCATCTGCCGCACGTAATCGGTGCACACCTGGTGTCCCAGCCCACGAGAGCCCGTGTGGATGAGGAGGGTGAGCTGCCCCTCGAACAGTCCGAGCGTCGAGGCGAGCGCCGCGTCGTCGATCCGCTCCACCCGCTGCAGCTCGATGAAGTGGTTGCCGCCGCCCAGCGTGCCGAGCTGATCGTGCCCTCGCTCCCTGGCGCGGACGGTGACCTGGGCTGCGTCGGCCCCGGGGAGGTGCCCGCCCGCCTCGATGAAGGAGAGGTCCTCCTCGGAGCCCAGGCCCAGGCCGCGCACGAGGTAGGGGACGCCCTCGTCGAGGACCCGGTCGAGCTCGTCCGGGCTCAGGGCCAGCCGGCCGTGGCGCCCATAGCCGGTGGGAATGCTCCGGGCCAGCTCGTGCGCCAGCGCCGGGAGGAGGCCCTTCACCTCTTCATGGAGGAGCCCGGTGGTGAGCAGCCTCACGCCGCAGTTGATGTCGAAGCCGATCCCGCCGGGGGAGATGACGCCGTCGGGCAGCAGGGTGCCCGCCACCCCGCCCACGGGGAAGCCGTAGCCCTCGTGCATGTCCGGCATGCCGATGGCGAAGCCATGGATCCCCGGCAGCGTCGTCACGTTGACGAGCTGGATCAAGCTCCGGTCGCGGGACATCTGCCGGAGCAGCTCCTCGTCGGCCACGATCCGCGCCGGCACACGCATGTCCGCGCGGAAGCCGGTATCGATCTCGTAGAGCGCAGGGCCGATGTGGCGCAGGACGGGCGCGGGCTGCTGCGGGACTTCGACGTGGGTCTCCATCATCGCCTCGGAGCGGCCAGGGGCCGCGGTGGATCAGACATCGAGCACGACGGTGGCGGTGAAGCCGTCTTCGTGCTCGCGGATCTCCAGCCCGTGGAAGGTGGCGGCCTTCACCGCGGTCTTGAGCACCGAGGGCGTGAAGCCGCGGATCCGCGCGTGCAGCGTCCGGTCGGAGAGCTCATCCACCTCGAAGTCGGTGTAGACGCGCTTCCAGGCGTCCGAGCGGGAGATGAGCTCGTTGAGCCAGTCGACCAGCAGCGCCTCGGTGTCCGCGGCCTCGAGGGTGACGTGCTCCACCTCCGCGTCAGGCGGAGGCTCCGAGGGCTGCTCGCCGAGCATGACGTCGGCCAGCGCGTACCCGGCCTCCTCGAAGAGCTCCGGCAGATCGGTGCCATTGATGCGCACCTGGACCTCCGCCGTGTGTGGCTCGAACTGATGGGTGCCCGTCTCCACGGCCGCCTCCCTGGGCAGGGGACTCCTTGCTCAGCTCAAGGTGGAGGTGCCCCCGAGCCGGAGCAACAGCCAAGGGAGCATCCCCTCGCGCCACGCAGGGGCCTCAGGCGACGGCGGAGGTGCCGCCGGGCAGGACCGAGTCCCGGGGGTGGGGGATGAAGAGCGCCACGGGCTGGCTCTTGCCCGGCACGTTGGCGGCGGGGGCCTCGCTCCAGAGGAAGGCATCACCGGCCTGCTCGTGGGTGCTGCGCGAGACCAGGACCGGCGTCCCCACCGTCTTGGTGAGGCGTTCGATGCGGCTGGCCAGGTTCACCGTGTCCCCGATGGCGGTGTACTCCAGGCGCCGCGAGGAGGAGCCGATGTTGCCCAGCACCACCGGGCCGGTGTGCACGCCCACGCCCATGCGCAGGCCCGGCTCGCCGCGGGCTTCGCGCTCCGCGTTGACGGCCTCCAGCTCGCGCACCATGTCCAGCGCGCACTGCACGCCTCGGCGGGCGTGCTGCGCGTCCGCGATGGGGGCGCCGAAGTACACCATCAGCGCGTCCCCGATGAACTTGTCCAGCGTGCCGCCGTGGCGGAACACCACCTCCACCATGCGGCCGTAGTACTCGTTGAGGATGGCCACCACCTGCTGCGGCGGCAGGCGCTCGCTCAGGGCGGTGAAGTCCCGGATGTCCGCGAAGAGCATCGTCACCTCGCGCAGCTCCGGGAACGTCTTCGAGATGGCCAGATCCTGCAGGCGCTCGGCCACCGCCGGAGAGAAGTACCGGCCGAGCCGGGCGCGCTTGAGCTCCTCGCGCGTCACCGCCGTCAACAGCGCGCGGATGCGCAGCAGCAGGTGCACGGCGCCCGCCGCGCTCGCCGACAGCACGACCACCGCGGCGAGCTGCGCCCCGATGGTGATGCCGGCCTGCGCCTGCAGCCGCACCTCCGCGAGCGCCGCCGTCGCCGTCACCACCACCACCGCCTTGCGGCTCAGCGAGAGGGCGGACAGCAGGATCAGGCACACGTAGATGCCCACGGTGAAGCCGGCCACGCCTCCCGGCGACGGAGACAGGGGCAGGGCCAGCGTCTGGAGCCAGAAGATCGCCGGCACGTCCACCAGCGCCAGCGTCAGGCCCGCCTGGCGCGCCAGCCACTGGGAGCGGAGGACCCCCACCAGCACCAGGGCGGTGAGGGCCCAGTACGCGGCGAACGGGGTGGAGTAGATGGCCCAGTCCACCAGCCCGCGCAGGTGCCCCAGGTAGAGGGTGACGCCGAAGATGGCGGAGACGGCCAGGAAGCGCACCCCCGCGAGACGCACGGCGTTGCGGGCGCGCTCCGCGTCGAGCGCCCGCGCCATGCTCTGCTCGGTGCTGGGCCCTGCGGTTTCCTGCATGATGCCGGGCTACCCTCTGGCTGGTGGTGTACTCCGGGTGCACACTCTGGCACGGCTTGGGGGAGGGGCGCACCTGGAGGGTAGGCAACGCCGGCTCGATGGCGGGCAGGGGGCTTTTCAGGTAGACGCGCGCGCGTCGCCATGTCCCTCCGCGCCGCTCCCGGTCTGCTCCGCTGGTCCCTCCTTGTCGCCCTCCTGGGGGCCGGGCTGGGGCTGGGGCTGTTCGCCCTGGAGACGGAGCGGCTGCTGAGCGCGGGCGTGGTGGGCGTGGGCATCGACGTGGAGGGCCCCTACGCGGCGCTGATGACGGCGATCCGCCCGCTGCTGCCGGGCCTGCTCGTCCGTGTGGCGGCCGCCTATGCCGTGGCCGGCGCGGTGCTGGCGCTCGTGGCCGGAGTCCTCGTCCGCGCCTGGGGGCGGACGGGGTGGGGGTGGGTGGTGCCTCACTGGCTCGTGCTGCTGGCGCTGCTGGCCTGGGATCGCGCCATCGCCCGGCCCGCGCTCTTCGATGACGTGCCCCTGCTTCGCCCCGTGCTGGGCTGGCTCGTGGACCATGGAGAGCCCTGGCACCCGCGTGCGGTTGCGGGCCTATGGCTGACCCTCCACCTGGGGATGCTCGCGTGGCGCTCGCGCCAGCACCGCCGCACCCTGGGCATGGCCGTGGGCGCGGCGGCGGCGGTCGGGCTGCTCGCGGCCTGGGGGGCCCGGCCTCCCGCGAGCCGTGGCAGGCACTCGCTCGTCATCCTCATCGGCGTGGACGCGTTCCGCCCGGATCGGCTCCGGGCGCTCGGCGGGACGGGGGCGGTGGCCCCCCACCTCGATCGCTTCCTGGAGCAGGGCGCCACGCTCTTCACGCGCGCGTACACGCCCATTGCCCAGACGGAGCCCGCCTGGCGCTCCATGCTCACCGCCCGCTGGCCGCACCGCACGGGCGTGCGCTACTCGCTCACCGCCGAGTCCCGCTGGCACCAGGCCCCCACCTTCCCGCGGCGCTTCGCGGACGCCGGCTGGCGCACCGTGTTCGCCACGGACTGCTCGCGCTTCCACGCGGAGGGGCCGGACTCCGGCTTCGCCACGCGCCTCCAGCCGCCGCGCGGCGCGGTGAACTTCCTGCTGGAGAAGCTGCGCTACCGGGCCGTGGGCCTCTTCGCGGACAACCGCCTCGGCGCCGCCTGGCTGCCCGAGTTCATCGACAACCGGGCCCTGGCCGGCATCCACGATCCCATGGGCTATGCGGAGCGGCTCTCGGCGCGGCTCGTGGAAGAGGCGAACCAGGGGCCCACGCTGTTCGCCTTCCACGCCACCGCGGCACACTTCCCGGGCGATCCCGTCCACCCGTTCTACCGGCGCTTCGTGTCTGCCTCCGAGCCGCTCGAGCGCCGGCTGCGCATGCACTTCTTCCCGGTGGTGCCGGGCGCCGCGGGAGGTGCCGGGAGCTGGAGCCGCGCGGGCGCGGAGGGGCTCTATGACGAGCTGCTCGCCCAGGCGGATGCACAGGTGGGCCGGCTCCTCGAGGCGCTCAGGCGGGCCGGGCGCTACGACGATGCGCTCATCGTCCTCCTGTCGGACCATGGCGAGAGCTTCCACGCGGATCGGCCCGAGCTGGCGGGGGCGACCTCGGTGCACGGCGCTCGGCTCTCGGAGGAGGAGAACCGCGTGCTGCTGGCAGTGAAGCCTCCCAAGGGCGTGAGCGCGCCCGCCCGGGTGGACGCACTTGTCCGACTGGTGGACGTGGGCCCCACGCTGCTGGCGCTGTCCGGGTTGCCGCCCCTGCCGGGGGAGGTGGACGGCGTGTCCCTGGCCCCGCTGCTGCGCGGCGAGCCCTTCGAGCCTCCTCCCTTGTATGCGGAGACGGGCTTCACCCACGTGAGCCCGGAGGTGTTCGATCCGCAGCACTGGCCCGGCGCGCCTCGCAGCTTCGACGCCTACCGCATCCGCCAGGATGGGGTGGTGGAGGTGGACGCCTCCGTGCACGACGCCATGGTGCGCGAGAAGGATCGCGGCGCCTTCGACGGGCGGCGGTGGCTGGTGGACCGCCCCCGCGCCGACGGCAGCGTGCAGCGCACGTGCGTGGGGGACTGCGCGGACGCCGCGGTGTTGTCCTCCTGGCTGGACGCGGTGTTGACCCGCGCTCCCTGACGCCGGCTGGGGTAGGGTGCGGCCCCATGTCGAACACGAACGAGAAGAGTCTCCAGGAGCGCTACGCCCCCCAGAACGCCTGCTTCGGCTGTGGCCCCGCCAACCCGCAGGGCCTGCGGATCCGCAGCCGGGTCGAGGGCGATCTCGTCGTCGCCGAGTGGATGCCCTCCGAGCACCACCAGGCCTTCCCCGGCGTCCTCAACGGCGGGATCATCGGCTCGCTGCTGGACTGCCACTGCAACTGGACGGCCGCCTACCACCTGATGAAGCAGGCCGGCCAGGACACGCCGCCGTGCACCGTCACCGCCGACTACAGCATCCAGCTCAAGCGCCCCACGCCCATGGGGGCGCCGGTGCGGCTGGAGGCGCGCCCCGTGGAGCTGAAGGAGGATCGCGCCGTCATCGAGGGCACGCTCACCGCCGGCGGCAAGGTGACGGCCACGTGCCGCGGCACCTTCGTGGCGGTCAAGCCGGGCCACCCCGCCTACCACCGCTGGTAGCCGGGGGCTCTTCCGGGAGCACCGGTGATACGGTCAGCGACCGCAGCGAGCCGTCGTGACCGAAGTCGAGGCGAAGCTCGACCCCATTCGTTTCGTAGCTATAGACGCCATCGAGATAGTCGCGCTTGAAGGCGGCCCCCTTCTTGTCGCGGTTGATCTGCTGGAGGGTCGAGCCCTTGTGGATGAGCGCTCCATCCACCACCAGGCGACCGCTGAAGGTCTGCCGCGGCCAGAAGTCGGGCTCCGAGTCGGTGAGTGGTGAATGCATCGTCCGGCCGAGGAGCACCACGAAGGAGGACGGCCGGGAGTCCATGGGCCTGTTGTGGTACAGGAAGACACCCAGCTCATCCCAGACGGAGATGTCCCGGACGTTCCGGCTCCGAGGGCCCAGCGCCTCCTGCCAGCGCTCGGGCTGCGCTTCCCACACGAGCGGCCGCCCGTTGTAGCGCACCGTGGAGCCCTCCACGGTGATGACCTGACGCGTGTCGGGCGCAGGCAATGGCGAGGTGGGGGGCTGGGCCGTGCAGACTCCCGCGAGGAGCGCCGAGACCACCAGCAGCGGGAGGGGGAGGTGTCTCATCAGTCGATCCCCATGAGTCGATTGGCCCGCTCCACCAGCTCCTGCAGCTCCTTGGAGCGCTCCTTCGTCCAGTCCGCGATCCAGCTGCGAGAGCCGAGGCGCTTGATGGCCTCCCCATGACTGGGGATCCAGGCGCGGATCGTCTCCAGGATCCACGCGGTGCTCCCACCGGCGACGATCTGGGAGGGGTGGACGAAGTATTGGGCGGCCGTGGCGACCACCTCCTCAGCGGTGCGCTGCTTCCTCCAGGCTTGCTGGACCGCCTTGCCCACGTCCAGGACCGCCCCCGCAGCCAGCTTCGCCGCGAGCGCGTGCAGGGGGTGGTCATCGTGATCCTTGGCGAGCTGGCTGTGGGTGGGATCGGTGCTCGAAGGATCCTCCACGAACATCGTCTGGGCATCATCGATGGTGTTCGCGCTGGCGCGGACAGCGAGCCCAATGCCACTCATGAAGAGATCCACGACCTTGCCGATGGTTTTGCACATCAGGGTGGCGAGCCGGGGATACTCCTTCTCGAGCTCGTGGATCGTTGACTGCATGCTCTTCATCAGCGCGTGGGTGTCGTGGTAGCCAAAGTCCTTCAAGAGGATGAGGATGATGAGCGAGGCGGCGGTGGGCTCCCCCGGGATACAGGTGTCCTCCTTTTGAAGGTTCTCGCCGATGACGAGGAGGATGCTGGCGGCGGTGTCCAGGGATCCGAACTTGCCGGTGGTGATGGGGAGCTCCTTCGCGGGGGTGCTCCTCCCGCGTGGCGCTGGGACCCAGGGCTCGACCCATTTCCCCAGGCAGATCAGCGCCACCTCCACGAAGTTGGTGTGGCTGAAGAAGTCCTCCAGCGTGTGCAGGGCACTGCCCAGGAGACGATAGCCCTCGGCCTTCGGCCCTTCCTTGATGGCCAGCTTGAGCTGCTCCGTCATGTAGTGGAGGGCAGTGTAAGACGCCTCGGTGCCCACCCCGCCAGTCGTGCCCGGGAGCTCGAGGAGGCCCGGCTGGTCCTGGCTGGTGAAGATGTAGTTGCGGCCGTCGGCGGTGCGCTTCGTGCAACCGACCTTCGTGCGCAGCTGGTGGTTGATCTCGGCGGGCACGGTGGTGCCGAAGTTGTGCAGCGCCAATTCCTGCCAGGTGAGCCCGTTGGCGCGGGCGATGCCGTCGAGCGTTTCCCCGTCCTTCACCCGGTGTTTTCGGGCAGGCTGGCCCTTCTTCGGGGAGCTGGTGCGGATGAAGCGCTTCATGCGCGTGGAGGGATCCACCGTCAGCGCTTCGGCGGAAGGGGGGCCATTGAACTTCTTGTCGATGTGCTGGCCGCCCGTCATCCCGCTCGGATTGTCGATGTGCTCCTCACTGCGATAGACGCCGAGTTTGTCGGTCGTCACCCTGAAGGTGGAGGCATCTCCGAACTTCAATCGGGCCAGCACGTCCAGGATGGAGGTGAGGCCCTTCTTGGTGGGAAGGAAGGGCGGGGGCCAGGTTTCCTCCTTGCGGATGGTCTTGGGATCGATGGCCTGCGAGTAGTCGCGCAGCCAGTTGCCGAAGTACACGCGCTTGCGCGCCTGGGCATCGAAGTCAGCCTTCTCGAGAGCATCCTCGATGGACTCATGCCCGTAGGAGCCCGCGTGTCCCGCGCCGCGTCCGGCGCCGAAGAACTCGAGAGCACCTTCCCGCGCGTCGAAGTCCAGCTCATGGCGAGGGAGAAAGCGCTCCACCGCCTGGGTCAGCCCCGCGTACTCGACCTCCAGCGGCACCTCTCCCCTGGGCGTCACGTACCTGGCGAACTCGCAGCGGACCTGCTTCCTCGTCCACCCGAGGTTCACGAGCGCGTAGGCCATCCTCGCGCCCTCGTCGAGCGGGGCATCGCCGCCGACGCTGGAGTAGTGCGTCCGCAGCAGGTTGTCGACGTGGTGGCCGTACTCTTCGATGAGGGCGACGAGCAGTTTCCACGCTTCGTTGTTGTCCCCACGGGCACTGAGCACCAGCCCGCGCGTGACGCGGATGACGCGCTCCTTTCGATCATAGGCGGCGTCGTGGCCGTGCAGCCCTCCTTCGACGATGCGAATCCCGGGCTCGGGCAGGCTGCCCTTGAGGAGCTCCGCGCGCAGGCGCACGTATGCACTCTCGGGGATATCCGAGCCGAAGAGCATCTTGAGCCACATCAGGAACTCAGCCGAGTTCATGGCGATGGCGAGCTCACGGAATTGATCCCTCGCCAGGGTGCTGATCAGCTTCTCGTTCTCGACGTCCCAGTTCGTGCTGCCCGCGAATGTACGGAGGGCCGTGTTCACGGGCCCCTGCTGCTGAGGGCTTCCGGCGGGAGGCAGGGGATCCGCGGTACGCAGGAGCACCAGCGCACCGCTCTGGAAGGCCTCCTCCAGACGGCGCTCGATGAGCTCCTGCTGGCGGGGATCCCGCCGGATCGACAGATCGAGCCGACTTCCCGTCACGGCCTCGTACAGCTCTTCGAGGGTTCCGCGAGTTAGCAGGGAGGCGCGCCGCGGCCCCAGGGAGGCCTGGACCATCCGCCAGGACACGCGGGCCTTGGCTTCCTCCTCCCGCAGGTCGCGCCCCCTCACGACCTGGAACTCCTCGGAGGCCCCGCGGAGCCGCCACGTTGCCCGGGAGGTGGGGGGGACTCGTCGCGGGGGGCTCCCCGGGGGCACTCGTGGGTTGGCGCTCATCGCGCCCGCGAGCTTAGTCCCACGGATGCGCTGTCGAGAAGGTGAGAGGGCACCCTCAAGCGGGAGCAAGTCCAGTTGGCGGTCATCGTGGAGCGCGCAGAGGGGGGCCGTGCCCCGGACTGGCCTCCTGACGCCAGCAGGCGAGCACGAATGCCCACCGCTGAACACGGCGGAGCCCTCCGAGACAGTGCTGTCGGCTCCTACCTGAGGACCACCTTGACCCATGTCTCGTCTCGGAGGGGTTTCATGGCAAACCGACGTCAGCTCCCGCACCGAATCCTGCCCCTGATCCTCGTAGCGCTCTCGGCGAACGCCTTCGCCTCCGTGCAAGTCGCGGGGACCTTCGAAGCCGTGCGCTCATGCGATGCATTCAAGTCATTTCAGAAAGGCACCAACCCCGGAAACATCCGGCTGGAACCGGGGCAGACCTATACCGTCGAGGAGCTCAACGAGCGGGGTGGAGACTGGGTACGGGTCAGCGTCCCGGCAGTCCGTGAGCCCTTGCGATGGGTGCCCAAGGAATGCGGCGTCACCGAGTTCACGGAGAAGGACTCTTCAGGCACTATCGAGGGCGCGGCTCGGGCCGGCAGATGCAACACCGCCAATACCTACGACAGCAACGTCCTCGCGATGAGCTGGCAGCCCGGCTTCTGCGAACACGCCAGGTACTCCGGGAGGAAGCCGGAGTGTGATGCGCTCGAGGACGGCGAGCTCGTCATCTCGCACCTGACGATTCATGGCCTGTGGCCCAACAAGCAGTCCTGCGGGACCTCGTACGGGAACTGCCGGGGGAGTGCGCTCAGCCTCTCCGAGGACACGCTCGCGGAGGTGGCGCCGTGGATGCCGAACCTGATCTACGACACCGAGCTCGCCTCGCATGAGTGGCGCAAGCATGGCTCCTGTCAGTCCCGGGATGACGACGAGTACTTCCGCGCCGCGAAGCTCGTCACCGAGGAGATCGATCGCTCCGTGATCGGTGACTACATCAAGTCCAAGATCGGCAAGGAGATGAGCGTGAGCGACTTGTTTGCCCAGGTGAGGCGCGAGCTCGGCCCCGATGTGGAGCAGAAGATTCAACTGCTATGCGCCGGCGGCAAATACCTGCAGGAGATCCGGCTCAGCCTGCCGCGGGACGTCGTGCCTGGCCCGGATATCGCCAGGATGGTTGCGGGGGCCCCGAGGATGCGCTCGCGAACGAACAAATGCGACTCCGACACGATCTACATCGAGCGCTCCGGCCAGGAGTGAGGGCGCGGCTCTCCTACAGGAGGTCCCAATTCTCAGCGGAGCTCACCCCTCCACGCCCCAGCGCTCCAGAAAGGCCTCCCGGAAGGTGCGGCTGAGCACCACCGAGCTACCATCCACGAGCACCAGCAGCCCATCACCGTGAGCCCAGGGCTCCAGGCGCACCACGGCCTCGAGCTGGACGATCTCGCTGCGGTGCACGCGCACGAAGCGCCTGGGATCCAGGCGTGACTCCAGGCTCTTGAGAGTCTGGCGCACCAGGTGCTGCCCCTGCTCGGAGAAGACACGGACGTACTTGTCCTCGGCGCAGAAGCGGCTCACCCGGTCCACGCGCAGGGCGGTCCAGGCCTCTCCCACCTTCACCAGCAGGCGCTCCAGGGGCCGCTCCCGAGGTCCGGACAGCTCCAGGCCCGAGAGCAGCGCCCTCATCTGCCGAGGCCCGGAGCCCCCGGCCTCGAGTAAGGCCCAGGACTTGTCCAGCGCCTTCCGGAACCGCTCGGCGTCATAGGGCTTGAGCAGGTAGTCCACCGCGTGGGCATCGAACGCCTTGAGGGCGAACTGATCGTAGGCCGTAGAGAAGATCACCTGGGGGCAATTCTCCGCGCCCAGCGTCTCCAGCACCTCGAAGCCGGTGAGCCCCGGCATCTGGATGTCGAGCAGGAGCAGATCCGGGTGCAGGGACTCGAACCTCGCCACTGCCTGTTCGCCGTCCGCCGCCTCGCCCGCCAGAAAGAAGCGCGCATCGTCCGCCAGCAGGCGCTTCAGCTTGGCCCGCGCTGGGGCCTCGTCATCCACCACCAGGACGGAGTAGCGCCTCGTCATCGCGTCTCCGCCTGGGAGGCGCGGCCCAAGGTGGACAAGGGCAGCCACAGCCGGACTCGGGCCCCTCCTTCGGCGCCCGTCCCCTGTTCCAGCCGCCCCTCCGGCCCGTAGAGCAGCGCCAGCACCTGCCGCATCCCCGAGAGCCCGAGCCCGGGCCCGCGGGTGAGCGCCGGCTGCGCCGTGAAGCCACGGCCGGTGTCCTCCACCTCGAGCATCAAGGCTCCTGCCTCGCGCCGCGCCCGGAGCCGGATCTCCAGCCCCTCGGTCCGATCCTGGTTGTGCTTGAGAGCGTTCTCCACCAGCGTCTGCAAGGCGAAACGCGGCACCTGGAGGGCCTCCAACCCTGGCTCCAGCTCCCACTGGAGCCGGAGCCGCTCTCCCAGGCGGGCCAGCATCAGCGCCAGGAAGCGCTCGGTGTGCCCCTGCTCCTCGGCGAGCGTCCAGGTCGGCGCCGCGCTGCGCTCCAGGCTGCGGCGCAGCACCAGCCCCAGATCGCTCAACAGCCGGTCCGTCTTCACGAGATCCTCGTACATGACGGCGCTGACGGTGTTGAGCGCGTTGAAGAGGAAGTGGGGATCGAGCTGGCCCATGAGCACCCGGAGCTGGGTGGAGCGCAGCTCACCCTCAAGCTGGGCCTCGCGCAGGGCCAGCGCCTGGCGCTCCCGCCAGACGCCATAGAGGGTGAGGACCGTGGTCGTGACTCCATAGGCGATCAGATCCTGCTGGGCCTCCATGGGGACGCGCAGCCACAGCACGCCGTAGTCATAGGGGCCCCAGCCCAGCAGCGGGTGGAGCAGGTAGCGGAAGGCCAACATGAGGGTGATGTGCCCGGCCGAGAAGAGCAGGAAGGCCCCCAGGTGCAGCCCGAGCAGCCGCGCCCAGGCCCGCGCCGCGCCCGGCCCGGACGTGGGAGGCAGCGGTGCATTGAGCACGGCCGTCAGCTGGATGGGCACCATGGGGAAGGCGCCGAGCACGCTGGTGAGCTCCCAGAAGAACGGGCGTGAGGCGGGCACCGAGCTGCGATCGGTCCGCAACGCCAGCCACGCCGAGGTTCCCAGCCACAGCCCCAGGGCCACACAGAGCCCCAGCAGCATCAGCGCCGGGCGGAGGCGGATCCGCGGCCATCTCCAGGGAGGAGCGTGGTACGGCGACGGAGGGGGGGCAGCGGCTTCCATCGGGCGGGCTCGGCCCCCATGATCCACCGCGCGAGGCTGGGGATCCAGCACCGCCGACGTGTCCTGGCGCTGCTTCCGAACGCCTGGCGCGCGAGGCGTGAGGGCGCAGGAGGCTCCTCTCATGAGGGGCCTCCTGCTCTCACCGCGTGCGCATCAGCGGTAGATGCACGCGATGTTGGACGTGGTGGTGCCCAGGTCCACAGGCACCCCGGAGATGGCTCCCATGCTCTGGTAGCACCAGCGGTGAGCCGCCGCACGACAGGCCTTGGAGGAATCCGGCCCGGCCAGGGGCGCGTTGTTGCAGCCCGTGCTCGCACCCCAAATGTTGTTGTCTACATTGCTGAAGTAGCCGCGGTTCGACGGCTGGTTGATGCAATTGATGTAGATGTTTGTGGCCCCATCGAACTCCTGAGGCAGTCCGCCCGTGTAGCCCCCATTGATGGGGTTGGCGCAGTAGCGGCTGGCTGCTGAGGTGCACGCTTTCGAGTACTCTGGCGTGATCAAGACGTTGCCCACCGTGCAGTCAGGGTTGATGACGGTCAGGGTGGAGACCGGAATGTAGAACCCCTTGGCGCGGAAGCAGGCGAGATACGCGTCGTAGGAGGTGCGCTCGACGATGGTTCCGCCCTCCCATCCCAGACTATTGCAGTGGCGGCGGGCGGCGGCGATGCAGGTGCGGCTGTATCCGACGGTGGAGTCCATGTTCTCGCCCGTACAACCGGTGAGAGCTTGCAGGGTGGCGTTGGAGACCTTGGTGATGAAGTTGTCATCGACGTAGCCATTGCAGTTGTTGTCGATGTTGTCACGGGTCTCGGGCGTGGGGGTGCCGGGCGTGCAGATGCCCGCCGAGCCGTTGACGCAGGCCGCCACCGTCCGCTGGCAGGCCCCCACGCCGCAGGTGAGGGTGCCGAGGTTATCGTCGATCACGCCGTCGCAGTCATTGTCCTTGCCATCGCAGACCTCGGGAGCGCAGGTCTCCACGCTCAACGTCAGAGTGATGTCTCCATGGCGGCAGTCGAGGGTCGGCTCATCGTCCCCCAGGGTGACGAGGGTGAAGGTGCGCGCGTCGGGCTCGGTGGGGTAGAGCGCCTCGTCCACTGCCGAGAAGGCGGAGAGGTTGACGTTCATCGTCCCGACCGTCTCCGTCACCGGCACCGTACAGTTCGCACCCGTGGCCCCCGAGCTACACCAGGCCGGCTGCAGGTTCTGGTTGTCGATGGGCTGGTGGAAGATCTTGGACCAAACGTACTGCACCGGGCTCGTGCCCAGCGAGCTCGGGGAGTTGGAGTACTCTGCCGCACGCCGGTCGCTACTCATGAGGATGGAGTTGTTGTAGTTGAGAAGCATCACATCGTCGTATTTGAACGTGGTGTTGTGGGTGCTGCGCAGTTGGATGGAGGTGATTCGGCGGCCCGCCAGCCCGGTGATGGTGCGGGGCTCCTCCAACCGGCCCGAGGCGTACCCGTTCAAGGGATCCTGGAAGCTGCAGCCGCCGGTCGCGTGGTTGTCCGGCCAGCTCAGCGTGTAGATTGACGTAAGCGCCTGATTCACCTGAGCCAGAGACGACTCTGGGGGGGCTTCGCCCGCCTTGGACTCGTCCTCGGTCATGCCGCACCCAGGTCCCCAGAGGAGCGCCAGGCAGGGCAGGAAAAGGCGGGCTGACAGCGCATGCATGAGATATTTTTTCATTCGGACGAACTCCTGTTTTCAGGGAGACAGCAGAAGCGTTGCTAAAAGCTTGAATCGCTACAGCTCAACCACCGCCGCAAGGCATGCCGCATCGTGCTGCCGATGAGGACAGCGAGGGTCAAGATCCGCATGTGCCGCAGGAAGCTTCTCCTGAACGGTTGGGTGCGTCGGGAATCGGCACGGAAAGGTGTTGATCATCATCCCGGTGTCCAGGATGGGGGCAGCCGCATCGAGGCACCATGCGGATGTCGCGAGCCGGTCTCTGGGCGGCGCCAGCCGGACTCCAGGCCCGCCGTGAGCCGAAGAAGCGAGATCCACGGATCCAGCAAGAGAGCCCGAGCTTGCTGGGTCGGCCCCAGCGGCCGCAAGAGGCTCTCATGTGGCAAGGACGGCTGGGGCCATGATGAGGAGGGCTCCCCACCGGTTTGCGGCGCCCCGCGCCAACCCACCCCGGAGGAGCCGTGAGCCCCTGCGCCGCGACGACAGTCCTCCGCCTGGGGTGCGTCACAACACGCGGGCGGCGCGGGCCTCCTCCAGCGTGTACTCCTGCAGGATGGTGCCGAAGGGGCCTGTCTTCTGG
>JAFGNZ010000049.1 GCA_016926755.1 Myxococcaceae bacterium
CCGCGCCCTCGCGCGGATCCGTGTCCGCGGCGATCTCGTCGATGAGCACCAGCGAGTTCTTCCCCACCGACAGGGAGATGTCCCGCAGCATCACCACGTGCGCGCTGAACGTGGACAGGCCCTGCGACAGGTCCTGCGCGTCGCCCACCGTGGAGTGCACCGAGCGGTAGAGCGGCATCCGCGAGCCCTCGCCCGCCGGAATGGGCAGACCGGCCCGCAGCATGAGCGCGCACAGGCCCACCGCCGTCAGCGTCACCGTCTTGCCGCCCGCGTTGGGGCCGGACACCACCAGCGCCCGCGCCTCGCCCGTCAGCTCCACGTTGTTGGACACCACCTCCGTGCCCTTGAGGATCAGCAGAGGGTGCCGCAGCTGCAGCAGCGCCAGCTCCTCCACGCCGGAGAACGTGGGGGCGTGGGCGTCCAGGTCCGCCGACAGCAGCGCCGCCGCCTCGGCCTCGTCCAGCTCCGCCACCGCCTCCAGCCCCTCCAGGATGCGCGGCGCCTCCTTGCCCAGCTGGTTGGACAGCTCCTGCAGGATCCGCCGCTCCTCCTCCGCCACCATCGACTGCGCGATGGCCAGATCATTGCCCATGCTCACCATCGCCTGCGGCTCGATGAAGAGCGTCTGCCCCGTCTGGCTCGCGTTGTGGACGATGCCGGGCACCTCGCCTCGGAAGTTGGAGACGACCGGCACCACGTACCGGCCGTTGCGCAGCGTGTAGTAGTTCTCGCGCAGCTTGGGGATGAAGCCCTCGTCGTGGAGCAGCTCGTCCAGCCGCGTCTTGATGCGCCGGTGCAGGCCGTTGGCCCGATCCCGCGCCTCCTTGAGCTCCGGGCTGGCCCGGTCGGAGATCGTCCCGTCGGGCTCGAAGCTGCGGTCGATGCGAGACGCGAGCGCCTCCAGCATCGGGAGCCGGCGACCGAGCGTCGCCAGCATGGGCACTGCCTCCTCTCGCTCCTCCAGGGCCTCGCGGGTGCGGGCGAACGCATAGAGCAGCTGCGCGGAGGCGATCAGATCCCGGGGCTCCAGCATGCCCCCCTTGGAGGCCCGGCTCACCGCGTCCCTCAGATCACTCACCCCGCCCAGCGGCAGGGAGAACTGCTCCTGGGACAGCTGCCGGGCCTCGCCCACGAGCGAGAGCGCGTCCGACACCTGGTCCTCGGTGTCCAGGAAGGGGCGGGCCAGCGCGCGCTCTTTTCCGGGTGCGGTCCGACAGCGGTGGGCCAGGGCGCGGAGTATCTCCGCGAAGCCGAGATCCTCGAGGGTTCGTTGGGCGATCTGCACGGACATGGGTTACATGCCTGGCCGCGGGGGCCGTCAAGGGAACATTGAGGGGATCAGCAGGCTCTGTTATCAGCCGCCTATGGTGTGGCTCATCCTGGCGGGTGCGATGGCGGGCGCCTTGGACGTGTCCGCGAACACGGCCCTGACGCAGGCCCTCGCCCTCGAGGAGGCGGGGGACTCGGCGGGGGCCCTCGCGGGCGTGGAGTCCGTGATCAACACCTCGCCTGCCTGGGAGCTGCCCCGGCTCGAGGCGGCACGGATGCTGGTGAAGCTCGGCGGCGAGCTGGAGCGGGCCGAGGCGCACCTGGACGTGGCCTCCGCCCTGGCGCCGGAGAACCCTCGGGCCCATTACCTGCGGGGGCTGCTCTGGGAGGAGCGGGGCAGGCCCCTGCTGGCCGCCCAATCCTACGAGGTGGCGCTGCTCTACCGCCCCTCCTTTGAGGAGGCCCGCTTCAGGGTGGCCGGGATCTGGATGGCCCTGGGGGACTGGCTCAAGGCGGAGCTCCACTACCGGCTCCTCTCCAGGGCCCGCCCCGAGTGGGTGCAGGTGCGCCTGCTGCTCGCCCAGGTGCTGGAGCGGCAGGAGCGCCCGGAGGACGCCGAGCGGGAGCTGCTGGCGGCGCGCGGGTTCCAGCCGCGGAACCCGCACGTCCTCCGGCGGCTCGCCGAGCTCTACGAGCGGACAGGCAGGCAGAAGCTCGCCCAGAAGCTCCGGGCGACGCTGGAGGCCCCCGAGCCCAAGCGCCGCATGCGCGCGCTCAAGCCCTCCCGGCGCTAGCTCCCGTCGAAGGGGAGGGCGGCCGGGGCCCAGGCCGATTGCGCTGGGAGCGCCGCCGCATAGACTGCGCAGGCCTTGAAGACCGCCAACCTGCAACTCGCGCAGGTGAAGACCGCGGTGCAGGGAGAATCCCCAGGCGCGGGAGCATTGCCGTGATGAAGGTGAAGACGGGACTGGATGTGTGGGTGGAGCAGGGGTTCTCCGCGCTCCAAGGCCGGCGCGTGGGGGCCATCGTCAACCCCACGAGCGTGGACTCGCGCTTCCGCCACCTCGCGGATCTGCTGGCGCACACGCCGGGAGTGAAGCTGGCGGCGCTCTTCGGCCCGGAGCACGGCATCCGCGGCGAGGCCCAGTACATGGTGGCCGTGGGCGAGGCGCGCGACAGGCGCACCGGCGCGCCCGTGCACAGCCTCTACGGCTCCACCTTCGAGTCGCTGTCGCCTCGCGAGGAGTGGCTCGCCGGGCTGGACGCGCTCGTCTTCGACATCCAGGACGTGGGCAGCCGCTACTACACCTACGTCTACACCATGGCGCTGGCCATGAAGGTGGCGGCGAAGGCGAGGGTGCCCTTCTTCGTGCTGGATCGGCCCAACCCGCTGGGCGGCACGATCCTCGAGGGGAACCTGGTGGGCCAGCGCTACCGCTCCTTCGTGGGGCTGTACCCGGTGCCCACCCGCCATGGAATGACGGCGGGCGAGCTGGCCCGGCTCTTCAACGCCGAGTTCGGCATTGGCTGCGAGCTGACGGTGGTGCCCTGCGAGGGCTGGCGCCGGGACATGTCCTGGTCCGACACGGGGCTGCCCTTCATCCCGCCCTCGCCCAACATGCCCACGCCGGACACGGCGCTGGTGTACCCGGGCATGTGCCTGGGGGAGGGGACCAACGTCTCCGAGGGCCGTGGCACCTGCCGCCCCTTCGAGCAGTTCGGCGCCCCGTGGCTGGACTCGGAGGCGCTGGTGGCGCGGCTGGAGAAGGAGCGCCTGCCTGGCGTCACCTTCCGCCCCGTGGGCTTTACTCCCACCTTTGACAAGTTCCGCGGCGAGTCCTGCAATGGCGCCTTCATCCATGTCACGGACCGGCAGGCCTTCCAGTCCCTCCGCACGGGCATCGCCATCTTCCAGGCGGTGCATGATGTGGGGGGCGGGAGGTTCGCCTGGCGGGCGGACGCCTACGAGTTCGTGGAGGAGGTTCCCGCCTTTGATCTGCTGTGCGGCACGGACCAGGTGCGGCGGGGCATCGAGGAGGGGTGGCCCCTGGAGAGGCTGATGGAGGGCTTCTCCGCACAGGCCCAATCCTTCGAGCAGCAAAGGCGCCCCTACCTGCTGTACGCTTGAGCGCAGGCTCCCCCCGTGATTGGCATCTTCTCCGACAGCCATGGTGATCTCGCCGCCTTTGGCGCGGCCTATGAGCTGTTGCGGGGGAAGGGGGCGCGCCGCTTCCTGTTCGCGGGGGGGCGCTACACGGATCTGGATGCGTGGGTCCTGGAGGAGCGAGAGAAGGCTCGCGGCGGGCGCGAGTACTCGGACCTGGACTTCCTGGCGGACGTGACGCAGTGGCTGTCCTCCAAGGACGCGCTGCCCCGCCCGCCGGCCTTCGGCGAGGCCCCGGCGAACTTCACCGCGGAGGAGGATCGCCGGCTGGTGCTGGAGCGCTTCGCGCGCGTGCCGGAGCGCGACTGCCTCCAGTACATGGATCCCACCATTCCCCGGAAGATGCTGGACATGGTGGGGGATTCGCTGTGCTGCCTCGTCCACGACAAGAACGATCTGAGCCGGGAGGATCTGCTCAACGCCACGATCTTCATCCACGGCAAGGAGCCGGAGCCGAAGGTGGTGCAGATCGGCCCACGCTACTTCCTGACGCCCGGGCGGCTGGCCGGGGCGGCGGAGCAGACGTGCGCGCTGCTGGAGAAGGTCGAGCAGCAGCTGCTCTTCACCGCGTTCCGGCTGGACGGCAAGGTGGTGCTGGGGCCGAGGGAGCTCCAGCTCGGCCGTGGGACGAAGCTGTCAGTGAAGTGAGGTGACGGTGCGGGTCGCGCTCCTGGGAGGCTCGTTCAATCCACCCCACGTGGGGCACCTGCTGGCGGCCTCCTACGTGCGCGCCACCCAGGAGGTGGACGAGGTGTGGCTGATGCCGGCCTACCAGCACCCCTTCGGCAAGGCGCTCACGGCCTTCGAGCACCGCGTGCGGATGTGCGAGGTGATGTGCCAGGAGACCTCCGGCTGGATGAAGACGAGCCGGGTGGAGCAGCAGGTGGCCGAGCAGGGCGGCACCGGCTACACGGTGGAGACGCTGACGTGGCTCCGGGAGCGCCACCCGGAGCTCGAGCTCTCGCTGATCATCGGCTCGGACATCCTGAAGGATCTGCCGAGCTGGAAGAGCTGGGATCGGATTCAGCAGCTGGTGCGGGTGCTGGTGCTGTACCGGGCGGGCCACCCGGCGTCGGGGACGATCGGCCCGCCGCTGGCGGAGGTGTCCTCCACGCAGATCCGCGACATGCTGGCGCGCGGCGAGCCCCCCACGGAGCTCGTCCCCAGCAGGGTGCTCGCCTACGCGCGGCAGGCGGGCCTCTACGGGCTGAACGCCCTCCCATGAGGACGTCGTAGAGCGTGCCAGGGAGGGAGGGCTTGTGAGGCCCCCTGGGACGAACGTTTGCTCGGGTCTTCGCTGTTCACGCACAATCGCTTCCCGCGCTGCGGATCTTCCTTCGCGGGAGCGTCTCCCCCGTCATGGCCATATCCCCCTCGCCTGAAGTGCCCCCGCCCTCCACGCAGCCTGTCAGTCCCCGGGTGCGGCCTCCCCCGCACCCCGAGTCCCGATCCTGGCTCGTCGAGCGGCTGGACTCCCTGCTCTCGAAGCCGCTGCGCGAGGCCCCTCCCGCGGAGCTCGTCCGCCACCGCATCCTGGCCGGCTCCGCCATCACCATGTTCGTGGTCGACCTGCTGTACGTGCTGTGGTCCCTGGCGCTGAACCTCTCG
>JAFGNZ010000310.1 GCA_016926755.1 Myxococcaceae bacterium
GGCCAGCCCCGTGCGCCGGTGGCTCTGGGCGGGGCTGGGGCTGCTGGCGCTGGTGGCCGCGGTGGGGATCGACTCGCTGCTCCGCTCTCGGACGCAGGGCGCGGCGCCCACCCTGGGGGTGTCCCAGGAGACGGGGCCCGTGGCCGCGCCGCCGCTGGCAGGAGGGGGGGATGCCGGGTCGGCCGTGGCGGGAGCTCCTCCCGTGGAGCCCGCGACGCCCCCGGAGTCGGCGCAGGTGGCCCAGGCCTCCGCTGACGCAGGGACGGCGCCGGATGCCGGAGCCCTCGCCGCGGCGCCCCCCGCAAGCCCCGGGCCGGACAGCGGCGGCAAGGAGGCTCGTCCCGCGACGCACCCCGTCAAGCTGGGGATCCTCGACGTCTTCGCCCAGCCCTACGCCACCGTCCTCGTGAACGGCAAGCCGCTGGGCGAAGTCACCGGGAGGCAGACCTTCAAGCTGGCCCCGGGCAACTACCGGGTCACCTTCGAGCACCCGCGTGGCTCCAGGTCGGAGATCATCACCATCCCGCCTGGGGGCACGGTGAAGCGGCAGTTCCGCGCCCGCTGAGCGCGCGGCCCCTGACTCCGAACAGCTGCGCCTGCTGAGCCCCCGCCGGCCCGGGATCCGCCCCGCGCCCGACGCGGCGCGTCCTGTTCATTCCGCGACACCCCTGTAGCCCTTTCGGGCTTGACTTGGTCCGCCGATTTCTGGCACTCAATATATTCCCTTCATTAGCGTGTATTGAATGGAGAAAATGGATCTGCTGGGTCCCGAGGAGATCGAACGGATCGAGCGCGACCACGCCGAGGGGCTACCGGCGAGCGCGATCCTCGAGATCTTTCGGCCGCGCGGCGTGCAGCTGTCGGAGGCGACGTTTCGCAAGTACGTCCAGGCGGGGCTGCTGCCGCGCAGCCGCCGCGTGGGCCGCAAGGGCAAGCACCAGGGCAGCCTGGGGCTCTACCCGGTGGAGGCCGTGCGGCGCATCAACGCCATCAAGAAGATGATGGCGGAGGGGCACACGCTCGAGGACATCAAGCGTTCGTTCCTCTTCCACCGCAACCACATCGACCAGCTCGAGCGCAACCTGGCCTCGGTGTTGGATGGCTTCCAGTCAGAGTTGGGGGGGCGTCCGTTCGGCGGGGAGCACCGGCGGACGCTCGAGGAGCAGCTGGCGGTCCTGCGGCGTCGGGCGCAGGACCTGGTCCGCGACGTGGCACGTCTGGGCAGTGCCGTCACCGCGCGCGGAGACGAAAGGCTTGAATCGCAATAGGATGCTACAGGCCTGGGCAACCGGATAGATTGGGAACGTTCGGAGGGGACATGTCGGAAGTGAAGCAGCTTCAGGGCGAGGAGGAGGGCGGGATGGAGGAGGGGCAGCCAGCCGAGCGCCGCCGCTCGAAGACGATGTCGCGCAAGGAGATGGCGCGCGACCTGCGGCGACGAAGGCTGGCGGGGCAGGTGGACCCGGAGGAGGGCGAGCTCCTCAAGACGATCGACTCGCAGCGGCCGCGCACCCGCGCCGACTGCGTGAACGGGGGGCGGCCGTGCCTGTTCGTCTCGTGCAAGCACAACCTCTACCTGGATGTGAACCCGGAGACGGGCTCCATCAAGCTCAACTTTCCGGACAAGGAGATCTGGGAGCTGGAGCACACCTGCGCCCTGGACGTGGCGGAGAAGGGCGGCATCACGCTGGAGGAGGTGGGGGAGATCATGAACCTCACCCGCGAGCGCATCCGCCAGGTGGAGACGCGGGGCCTGATGAAGCTGCGCGAGGCCACCGAGGCCGAGCCGCCCGTCTCGGCCCGCAAGCCCTGAGCGGCTGGGCGTCAGGTGCGAGGCGTCCGCCCTACGCAGCGCGTTGACACCCTGGGAGGCGGTTGGTAACACGGCCGCCCTCCTCTCATCGCGAGGCCCACCTCCGTGCTGGCTCTCCTCAGCGTTTCCGACAAACGCGGGCTCGTTCCTTTCGCGCAAGGCCTTGTCCGGCGCGGCTTCCGGCTGCTGTCCACGGGCGGCACCCTGGCGGCGCTCCAGGCCGCCGGAGTCCCCGCGACCCAGGTCTCCGAGCACACGCAGAGCCCGGAGATCCTCGGCGGCCGGGTGAAGACACTCCACCCCCGCATCCACGGCGGGTTGCTGGGACGGCTGGAGCTGGAGAGCGATCGGGCGGAGATGGCGGCCCACGGCATCGAGCCCATCTCGCTGGTCGCGGTGAACCTCTACCCCTTCCGGCAGACGGTGGCCGCCGGCGCCAGCGAGGCCGAGGTCATCGAGCAGATCGACATCGGCGGGCCGGCCATGGTGCGCGCGGCGGCGAAGAACTCGCGCCACGTCACCGTGGTGGTGGATCCGGACGAATACGAGGCGGTGCTGGCGGAGCTGGAGAAGGCCGGCGGGGTGGGGGAGGAGACGCGGCGCCGGCTGATGCGCAAGGCGTTCGCGCACACGGCGGCCTATGACGCGGCCATCGCCGGGTGGCTGGGGAGCCAGGCCCGGGAGCCCTTCCCCGAGGAGCTGTCGCTGTCCTTCCGCAAGGCGCAGGGCCTGCGCTACGGCGAGAACCCCCACCAGCAGGGCGCCTTCTACCGGGAGCACACCGCTCCGGCCGAGCCCACCGTGGCCTTCTCCAAGGTCCTTCAGGGCAAGGAGCTGTCCTACAACAACTTCCTGGATCTGGACGCGGCGCTGGGGCTCGTCCTGGAGTTCCCCGAGCGGCCCTGCGCCGTCATCATCAAGCACAACACCCCGTGCGGGGTGGCGGTGGATGAGGCGCTGGTGCGGGCCTACCGCACGGCCCGCGCCGCGGACGAGGTGTCCGCCTTTGGCGGCATCGTCGCGCTCAACCGCGAGGTGGACGAGCCGTGCGCCCAGGCGCTGGCGGAGACGTTCCTCGAGGCGGTCATCGCCCCCTCCTACTCAGCGGCTGCCCTGCAGGTGCTCGGCGCGAAGAAGAACCTGAGGCTGCTGGAGGCGGGGCCCGGCCTTGCCTCGCCCCAGGCCCGGCCGCGCGCGCAGCGGGACGCCCGGAGCGTGTCCGGGGGGCTGCTCCTGCAGGACAAGGACGCGGTCGAGCCCCCGCTGGAGTGGAAGGTCGTCACGAAGCGGCACCCCTCCGCCGAGGAGGAGAAGGCCCTCCGCTTCGCCTGGAAGGTGTGCAAGCATGTGAAGAGCAACGCCATCGTCTTCTCCAGCCCGGACAGGCTGCTCGCCGCGGGGGGGGGGCAGACGAGCCGGGTGGAGTCGGTGAAGATCGCCGCCGCGCGCGGTGGGCCTGCCCTCAAGGGTAGCGCCGTGGCCTCGGATGCCTTCTTCCCCTTCCGGGATGGCCTGGATGAGGCGGCCCGGGCAGGGGCTACCTGCGTCATCCAGCCTGGCGGCTCGGTCCGCGACGCAGAGCTCATCGCCGCGGCGGATGAACATGGACTGGCGATGGTGGTGACGGGAGTGAGACACTTCCGACACTGAGCCATGCGGATCGTCTGCCAGAAATGTGCGGCTGCCTACGCGATTGATGACCGGCTGATCTCGCCGAAGGGGGTTCGTGCGCAGTGCCCCCGGTGTCGGCACCTCCAGCTCGTCAAACGTGACGCCGCGCCCGAAGCCTCCGCGCCCGCCGCGCCTGCTCCGCAGCTCGCGCCGCCCGCGGCCTCTCCTCACGCCATGCACGACTTCGGCGCCGCGCCGGACGCCGCGCAGCTCCCGCCCGATCCGCTGTTCGACGGGCTCGTCGCGCCTCCGCCCGCGCGCCCCTCGCAGGCCACCGCACGTCCCGGGCCCCCCGTGCCCGAGGCCCCTCGCCCTGCCCCTGCCGTGCACCTGGGCCCGCGTCCCGGGCCCCCTGTGCCGGGTTCCTCCGCACCGGGCGCCAGCAGCGGCGATCCCCTGTTCGACTTCCTCGGCCCGCCACCCGAGGCGCCGCCTCCTCCCGTGGCTCCCGTGCCGCGCCGTCTCTCCGGGGCTCAGCCGGCCGCTCCTCCGGTCCAGGCTCCGCCCGGGTGCCGCGAGTGCAACAAGCCCCTCCCGGATCCCTTCGATCAGGCGATCGGGACCTGTGAGGACTGCCGGCAGAAGCAGGATCACGCTTCGCAGGCCAGCAGCGGGGCCACCCCCCTCCCCGAGAGCTCTCCGCCTGAAGCGGCGCCCTTCGAGCTGCCCCCGCTCGAGTCCATCGACGTCTCCGGCGTCTCTCTGGCTCCAGCGCTCACGCTCGAGCCTCGCAGCGGCGTCCGCTCCTCTCCACCCAGGCCCGCCTCGTCGGTACAGCCCTCGCAGCCCCTGCAGATGCGCTCCTCGGGCTCGGGCATCGGGGGCGTGCTGAAGGGGCTCTTCATGGCGCTGCTCGTGCTCGGAGCCGCGGGCGGCGCCGGGTACTACTTCCTGGTGCTGAGGCCGCAGGCTGGCACCCAGCAGTCCGAGCAGCCGGTCGGGCCACCCCCCATCCCCGCGGTGATCCAGGCCGTGCTGCCCCGCTGGGAGCTGCGGTACCTGGATCTCAGCGGCAGCAGCCTGGAGCGCCTCGAGCAGGGCGCCAGGCAGCTCGCCCTGGATCAGCGCTCCGCCTACGCGGAGGCGGAGGAGTTCTTCCAGCAGGCGCTGCTGCTCGAGCCCCGCAGTGATGCGGCCATCGCCGGCTACGTCCAGGCCGTGGCGCTCGGGCGTGGCACCAGCATCGACAAGAGCAGCTTCGACGAGGCGCTCTCGCTCATCGAGGCCGCCGAGGAGCGCGCCGGCCACACGGCGCTGATCCTGCTGGCGCACGCCAACCTCCTGCTCTGCCGCTCCGGCAATGCGGCGTCGATCGAGCAGGCGCGCAAGCTCGCGGAGGAGGCGCTGGGCAAGGGGACGGACGCGGAGAAGGCCGAGGCGCACCTGGTGCTCGGCCGGGCCTACCTCCAGACCTCCATGGGGCTGGCCAACCAGCACTTCGACTCGGCGCTGGCCCTGGCCCCCAACCTCCAGCGCGTGCACTACCACCGCGCCCTGGCCAGCGAGTCCGCCGGGGACTACGCGCTCGCGCTGGGCGCGCTGAAGGCCCGCCTGGAGAAGGATCCGGAGCACTGGGACAGCCTGGTCACCATGGCGCGCATCTACCTGGAGGTCGGCGAGGTGGAGCGCGCGCGTGATCTCTACCAGGCGCGCGCCAAGGCCCAGCCGGGTGATGCGCGCGTGCTCCTGTCGCTGGCGGTGATGCGCTACCAGGTGGACGGGAACGCGGCGGCCGCCATCCGGGAGCTGCGCGCGCTGCTCAAGAACCGCCAGCGGTACTCGGAGCGTGATGTCGCCGAGGCGCTCGTCCACCTCGCGGCCGCCGAGCGGATGGCCGGCAACGTGGACGCGGGCGTGAAGGCGGCCGAGGAGGCCCTGGGGCTCGTCAAGGATCTGTCAGCGGCGCACCTGCAGCTCTTCCTCGCGGCGCTCGGGCGTGGGGATGTGGCGAAGGCGGCCACGCACCTCCCCGGGATCCAGGGGAAGATCGAGGACGCGGCGCTGGAGAAGGTGCTCGAGGGGCGGCTGCGGCTGGCCGAGAAGAAGCCCGCCGAGGCGCGGGAGCTCTTCCAGGAGGCCGTGCGGATCGACTCTCGCCGGGAGGACGCGCTGCTGCTGGCGGGGGTCGCCGCCGCGGGCGCCGGGCGCAGGGACGATGCGTTCCGGCTGTTCTACCAGGCCCTCCAGTCCGATCCCAAGCGGCCCATGCCGCGCCCAGTGACGACGCTGTACTTCCTGCGCGCGGCGGAGACGCTGGAGGGGATGGCCGGCTCCATCCTGGCGCTGAAGAGCAGCCGGGAGGACGTGGCGGCCCCGCTGTACGAAGGGTTCCTGCTCCAGCGGCTCGGGGATCGGGCCGGCGCGGAGCGGCTGTTCAAGGCGGTGCTCGAGCTGGATCCCAACAATGGCGGCGCGGCGGCCTATCTGTCCCTGCTGGCGCTGCAGCGGGGAGACGGGAGCAAGGCGCGCACCTTCGGCGCGAGGGCGGTGGCGGCGGGGCGGCAGATGCCGATCGCGCACCTGGCCAACGGGCTGGCGCTGGCGGAGGGCAAGCAGGTGGAGCCGGCCAAGAAGGCCCTGCGCGAGGCGCTGACGCTGGCGCCGACGATGCTGTCGGCGGAGGTGAAGCTGGCGGAGCTGGAGCTGGCCTCGGATCGGGGGTCGGCGCGGGCGCGGCTGGTGAAGGTCGCGGGGTTGGATCCCTCGTACCTCGCCGCCAAGCGGCTGCTGTTCACCACCGATCAGCGAGGGTGATGTGAAGGTCCTTCTCCTGGGCGCGGGCGGCCGCGAGCACGCGCTGGCGTGGAAGCTGGCGCAGAGCCCGCGGCTCTCGAAGCTGCTGTGTGGCCCTGGCAACCCCGGTACGGCGAGGCTGGGGACGAATGTCCCGGTGAAGGCGGACGCGCCGCGGGAGGTGGCGGCGCTGGCGCGCCAGGAGCAGGTGGAGCTGGTGGTGGTGGGGCCGGAGGCGCCGCTGGTGGCGGGCGTGGCGGACGCGCTCGCGGCGGAGGGGATCCCCTGCTTCGGCCCGGTGGAGGCGGCCGCGCGGCTGGAGGGCTCCAAGGCCTTCGCCAAGGAGGTGATGGCCGAGGCGGGCGTGCCCACGGCGGACTTCCAGGTCTTCACGGACGTGCCGTCTGCGGAGGCGTACGCCGTGGCCCAGGGGCGGATCGTCGTCAAGGCGGACGGCCTGGCCGCGGGCAAGGGCGTGATCGTCGCGCCGGACGCGGAGGCGGCCCGCGCGGCGGTGCGCGCGGTGGGGGCCATGGGCACGGCGGGGCAGCGGATGGTGCTGGAGGAGCTGCTGGAGGGCGAGGAGGTCTCCGTCATCGCCCTGTGCGACGGCGAGCGGTACGTGCTGCTGCCGCCCGCGCAGGATCACAAGCGGGTGGGCGAGGGCGACACGGGCCCCAACACGGGCGGCATGGGCGCGTACTGCCCGGCCCCGTTCCTCACGCCCGAGGCGCTGGCGCAGGTGGGCGAGCGCGTGATCGCGCCGATGCTGGCGGTGATGCGCCGCAGGGGCGCGCCGTTCAAGGGGGCGCTCTACGCGGGGCTGATGCTGACGCGGAGCGGGCCCAAGGTGCTGGAGTTCAACGCGCGCTTCGGGGATCCGGAGACGCAGGTGCTCATGCTGCAGCTCGGGGAGGATCTGCTGCCGCTGCTGGAGGCGTGCGCGCGGGGCCGGCTGGAGCCGCGGGCGCTGGCGCTGGAGCCCGGGGCCTCGGTGGGCGTGGTGCTGGCGGCGGAGGGCTACCCGGACACGCCGCGGCGAGGCCAGCGGATCGAGGGGCTGGACGCGGTGCCCGCGGGCGCCACGGCCTTCCTGGCCGGCGTGGAGGCGAAGGAGGGGAGGCTCATCACCGCGGGGGGCCGCGTGCTGACGGTGTGCGCTCGAGGCAAGGATCTGGTGGAGGCGCGGGATCGGGCCTACGCCGCCATCTCGGGCATCCGCTTCGAGGGCATGCACTTCCGCCGGGACATTGGCGCGCGAGGGCTGCGCGCCACGCCGTGAAGCTGCTCGCGCGCTACCTGCTGAAGGAGCTGGTTGTCCCCCTGCTGGTGTGGGTGGCGTTCCTGTTCCTGCTGCTGTTCGTGATGCAGTTCCTGCGGGGCACCGAGGTGCTCCTGGGCTCGGCGGTGACGATCGGGGATGTCGGGCGGCTCATCCTCTACCTGTCGCCTCACTTCCTGGTGATGGCGCTGCCCATCGCCTTCCTCCTGGCCATCCTGCTCGGGCTGGGGCGGCTGAACGAGGATCGGGAGCTCACGGCGCTCCAGGCGCTGGGGATCAGCCCCACGCAGCTCCTGGCGGGGCCCCTGGCCATCGGCGCGCTGCTGGGCGGGCTCATGCTGCTGCTGTCCTTCACCGGCGAGCCGTGGGGCATGACGGCCGTGCGCGAGCTGGTCAATGAAGTGATCAAGAAGAACGTGGCGGGCGACGTGAAGTCCGGCGTCTTCTACGAGGATCTGAGCGATCTGACGCTCTACGCGGAGCGCGTCTCCGGCAAGGGCGAGCGGTGGACGCACGTGCTGCTTCATGACGATCGCGAGCCCTCCTCGCCGCTGCTGGTGCTGGCCCAGCGCGGGCGCATGAGCACCCGCGGGGGAGAGGAGGCGCTGCGGCTGGTGCTGGATGAGGGCGAGGTGCACCGCGCCAACCGCTCCACCAGCGACTACAGCCTGCTGCGCTTCGAGCAGGGGGAGATCTCGGTGGGGCTGGGCGGCTCGATGAACCGCAAGAACCGGTTCCGCGCGCCGAAGGAGGAGCTGACGCCCGGGGAGCTGCTCCAGGCGGCCGAGGAGGCGGAGAAGAGCGGCGGCAACCCGCGCCCGTTCCTCATGTCGCTGCACAGCCGGCTGGGCAACGCGGTGGCGCCGCTGTCCTTCGCGCTGCTGGGCACGCCGCTGGCGCTGGGGCGGCGGCGCTCCGGGCGGGCGTGGGGCTACCTGCTGACGCTGGGCGGGTACGTGCTCTTCTACCTGCTGAGCCGCGCGTTCGAGAACATGGGCAACCAGGGCAAGCTGCCGGTGCTGGTGGCCGGGCAGCTGCCCAATGTCCTCTTCATCGCGCTGGGCGTGTTCGCCATGTGGCGCGTGAGCCGCGCGGGGACGTCGCGGTGAGGGCGACGCTCTTCTTCTACGTGCTGCGCTCCTACGTGAAGTCCGCGGTGGGCATCTTCGCCGCGGTGCTGACGGTGTTCCTGGTGGTGGACTTCGTGGATCGGGCCAGGGCCTACACGGGTGAGGGCTGGGTGTGGGACGTGCTGCGGCTGTACGGGAACAAGGCGCTGGTGGCCACGCAGCAGCTGGGGCCGGCGGCGCTGCTGCTGGCGGCCGGGGCCACGGTCTCCACGCTGCGCAAGCGGGGCGAGGTGACGGCGCTGCGCGCGCTGACGTTCGGGCCCGCCTCGCTCTACCTGCCCATCGGCCTGTGCGCGCTGGCGGCGTGCGTGGGGCTCATCCCCTTCGATGAGGCGGTGGTGGCCCAGGCCAGCCGGCGGGTGGATGAGATCTCCACGCAGCGCTTCAACCGGTGGGGCGACTGGCGCCTGTACTACACCCCCAAGCAGTGGTTCCGGCGGGGCGAGCACGTCTTCTTCCTGCGCTCGGGCAGCGCGGAGGAGGGGTTCCGGGATGTGGCCATCCTGACGCTGACGCCCGAGTTCAAGCTCTCGCGCCGGCTGGACGCGGAGAGCATGTCCCCGGTGGAGGGGACGCGCTGGCGGCTCACCGGGGTGGTGGAGCGCTCGTTCTCTCCGGACGGGCGCACCCAGGTGCGGACGCGGGACGAGGCGGAGTACGAGCTGGGTGTGCCCGCGCGCACGTTCCGCATCAGCCCGGGGCGGCCCGAGCAGATGCGCGCCTCCGAGCTGCGGGAGCAGATCGCCGCGCGCGCGGAGCTGGGGCTGGCCTCGCGCCAGTTCGCGCTGGCGCTGCACAACCGGTTCGCCTACCCCATGGCGGGCCTGCCGGCGGCGTTGCTGGCGGTGGGCCTGGCGCTGCGGCCGAACCGCCGGGGGCACCTGACCGCGGCGATCGTGGAGGGGCTGCTCATCGCCGTGACGATGTGGGGCCTCATGGTGGTGTGCCGCACGCTGGTGATGACGGAGCGGCTGGCGCCGGGAGTGGCGGCCTGGCTGCCCTCCGTCGTGCTGAGCCTGGCGGCGGCCGCGCTCTGGCTGCGGCTGGAGGGGCTGCTGCCGCTGAGCAGGCGGCGCGCGCTGCCGGAGCCTGGTCCGGTGACGCCGGGCTCGACTACTTGAGGAGACAGCATTGCGCCGCGCCGTCACCATCGTCCTCGCCCTGTGGTCCGTGGGGATCGTCCTCGCGGAGGGACTCCAGCAGGTCGCCGCGTCCGCCGCGGTGCTGCTGGCGCTGGTGCTGGCCTTTCGCAAGCAGCTGCCCCTCGAGCCGGACGTTCGAGCCTACGTGCGGGCCACGATGGCGCTCGCGGCGTGGCAGCTCCTCTCACCGGCCCTGGCGCTCGTGACGGGCGCGGCGGAGCGCTGGCCTCGGAGTGCTCGCTATGGGCAGGTGCTGGACACGGTGGCGGGCGCCGCGGTGGCCTCGATCGGCACCGTGGGCGTGCCGTGGCTGCTGCTCGGGGGGCTGGTGGCGGGCGGCTGGCTGCTGTCCTCGGCCCTGGGCCTGTTCCAGCACTTCGTCCTCTGGACCTGGGAGCCTCCCGCCCTCCTCAAGCTGAACCTGTCCCGGCTGCAGGAGAACTTCGGCACCCAGGAGCGGCCTCGCTATGCGGCCGGAGGCTTCCTCTTCCACCGGCTGCGCTTCTCGCACGGGGCGATCGCGAGCCTGGGGCCCGCGCTGGCCGTGCTGGCGCGGGGCAGGGGGCTCTGGCGCCGGGCGCTGGCCGGGGCGGTGGTGTGCGCGCTGCTGCTCGTTCCCTTCACGGCGTTCGCTCGCGCCGCGATGCTGACCGGGCTCGGCCTGTGCGTGCTCGCGCTGCTGCTCTTGAGCCGAGGCACGCTCCGGAAGTTGGGCCTCGCCGTGGCGGGGGGGCTGCTCGTGCTGGTGGTGCTGACGCCGGCCTGGCGCGCGCGCATGGGCCGAGCGGCGGAGAACCTCTTCGGCGGGGAGCGCTCCCAGGCGATGTCGGTGGGCTGGCGGCTGGTGAAGGAGCACCCGCTGCTGGGCGTGGGCTACGGCAACCACAAGCCCGCGGCGTTGGCGACACAGGCCGAGACGGGCATCACGGATCTCCTGGCCACGGACGCGCACAACCTGTGGCTGACGACATGGGCGGAGACCGGGCTCGTGGGCCTGGCGCTCCTGGCCACCGTCCACCTGCTCCTGGCCCGAGCGCTCGTGCGCAGGCACCGCGCGGGCTCCCTCGCGGCCACCGGAGCGCTGCTCTCCTTCATGGGCTTCCACCTCCTCTCGCTGGTGCACTACCTGCCCTTCCACACCAGCGTGCACCTGTCCTTCGCCTTCATCTGGGGCCTGGGGCTGTGTCAGGGCAGCGAAGGGCTGGGCGCTCCTCGAGCGGAGCCGGGTGGTGCGTGAGGCGGCGAGTGGGCCACATCTACCTTAAAAAACGACACAATATGTAAAAATCCGATTACTCTGCCTTCCATGCTCACCCCTCTCACCCGAAGCCGCGGACGTCGCGCCGCGGGCCAGAGCATGACGGAGGTGATCGTCATCGTGTTCCTGGTGGCGATCGGGACCATCGGGGTGGCGGGCTTGTTCGGAGACAACCTCCGCAACCTGTTCGGGGCCAGCTCGGCGGCAGTGGCCGGCAACCCGAGCGTGGCCAACACGGGCAAGGAGACCACCCAGACGAAGTGGAGCCTCCAAGGCGGATCCCTCTCGGCCTACAGCGCGGAGTCAGGTGGCTTCAACCCGGCGGGCTCGAGCGCTCCTCCTCCTCCCGGTGGCGGCGGCGGCGGCTTCAACCCCGGGGGGGTGAGCAACAGCGTCTCTGGGGGTGGCATCGGTCCGTGATTTCCCTCAGCCGGTCGCTGCGAAGGGCCCCCGTGCCGCGAAGGCCTGCGCTTCGGCCCCGCTGTCAGCGGTAGGGATGAACTCGATCCGCCCCGCGCAGGACTGCCGGGTGCTCTCCGAGACGGTGACGCCGCCCGCTTCGGCTCGCGCGGAGAGCTGGAGCGCCTGCTCCAGCGGCGCCCCCATCACCGCATACTCCATCCGTCCCCCTTGCAGCCCCACGTTGCCGATCACGGCCTCGCCGGTGGACACCCCGACCCGAATCTCCGGCCACAGGCCGTTCGCCTCCGCCTGCCTCAGCGCCTCCAGCCTGGACTGGATCGCCAGCGCGGCCTCCACCGCCCGCTGCGCGTGATCCGGCAGGGAGATGGGATCCCCGAAGACCGCCAGCAGCCCCTTGCCCTGGAGGGACTCGACGCGCCCCTTGCGCCGCACCACCTCCTCGGTCATCGCCTGGAAGACGCGGCGCAGGCCCTGGACCCACTCCTCCGGGGGTGTCTGCTCCAGCATCTCCTCGGGGCTCCGCACCTGCGCGTACAGCACGGACACGCGCTTGCGTGCGCCCTCGAGCAGCGCCGGGCGCCGCGCCTCCGCCAGCAGCCGTCCCAGGTCCGTCTCGTCGATGTAGCCATCGAAGGCGCTGCGCACGAGCGAGCGCTCGCGCTCCTCGGCGGAGAGCCGCCCCGACAGCACGAGCGCGAACGCCAGCACGGAGGCCATCATCGGCCCGAGCGGCCCCAGCACCAGCCCGTTCCTGGCCAGCAGCAGCGTGCCCCCCAGGATGCCGAACAACATCACCAGCACCGAGGCGAAGGTGAGGGTCGGCCGCAGCGCGAGCGCCGCCGCCGTGAGCAGCGCGCCGCACAGGAGGATCAGCCCGAGCTGCCACGCACGGGGCACCTCGCTCACGGGGTGTTGCTCCAGCAGATCGCTCAGCAGCGCGGCGTGCAGCAGCACCAGCGGCAGCGTCATGCCGTTGGCGAAGGGCCCCAGGTCTCGGATGCTCTCCGCGGTCTGGCCGATGAGCACGTACTTGTCCCGGAGCCGCTCGACGACCTCGGGGGGGAAGGTGGGGGGATCCGTCTCCCCCAGCGAGTCGTACAGCGCGCCGTAGGACAGGAAGTGGTCGCCGTCGGGCATCCGGAAGCTGGCGAGCAGGGCACCCTCATGGTTCAGGGGGATGTGCAGCGGGCCCACGCGCAGCCCCTCCTGCTCCTGGAGGAGGCCGGTGCCAGGGGCCATCCCGTTGCCGAGCAGGTACGTGCTCAGCGCGAGCGAGGGCAGGGTGCGCCCGGCGACCTCTGCCAGCAGATAGGCGCCGTGGACGTTGCCGGAGGCGGAGCGGGCCACCTCCACCTGGGCCACCAGCGAGCCGTTCAACAGGGGCTCCACGGGCATCAGGATGCGCCCGCAGGCAAAGCGGGGCGACGGGCCCGCCGGGATCGACGAGGGCTCCACCTGCACGGCGAGCCGCTCCAGATCGACGCCCTGGTCCACGGTGCAAGGGACCGCCAGCGCCACCCGCCCGTAGCGGGTGATGACCTTGCCGAGCTCCGCGTCCGCCTCGGGGCCGTCTCGCGCGGGCAGGTAGAAGAAAGTGTCCACCCCCACCGCGCGGACGCCCGCGCGCTCCAGGGCCTCCAGCAGGCGCGCCTGCTTGCGGCGCGGCACGGGCCACCCGAGCTGGCGGATGGCGGCCTGATCGATGGCGAGGATGAAGACGTCCGGGTTCCAGGGCCGCGGGCGGGACGTGAGGAGCAGGCCCTGGGCACGCTCCTCGAAGCTGCGCCACGCCTGGGTGGAGGCGACGGCCGCGACCAGCGCGGTGGCCAGCGCGCCCATGAGCACGCCCCGGCGCACGCGCTGCCGGAACCGGGCCCGCGAGGACTCCTCCTCCTCCGGATCCCGGCTCAGCACCGTGAGCAGCGCCTCCATGCTCGGGAAGCGCTCCTCGGGCTTGGGGCTCAGGCCGCGGAGCACCGCCTCGTGCACCCAGGGCGGCACCTTCATCTTCGTGCGAGGCGGCTGGAGCTTCCGCTCGTAGATGACCGCCACCAGCGCGGTGGGATCCTGGCCCTTGAAGGGGCGCCGCCCGTAGAGGGCCTCGTAGAGCGCCACGCAGAAGCTGAACTGATCGCACCGCCCGTCGGCGGGCCGCAGCAGCATCTGCTCGGGCGCCATGTACCCGGGCGTGCCCATCACGAGGCCCGTCTGGGTGAGCTCCTGCTGAAGCAGCGCGGCCGGCCTCTCGGCGGGGGCCTCCGGTGTCACGGGCTCCGCCTCCGGCGGGGTATCCGCGGAGCGCGCCAGCCCGAAGTCCGACACCTGGACGGCGCCGTCCACGCCGATGAGGACGTTGCTCGGCTTGAAGTCCCGGTGGATGAGGCCCGCGGCGTGGGCGGCGGCCAGGCCCTCGCCGGCCTTGCGGAACATCTCCAGGATCTGGCGGAGGGCGCGCCGGGTGCGCATCCACTCCTTGAGCGTGGTGCCCTCCACGTACTCCATGGCCACGAAGAGCTGGCCCTGCCAGGTGACGACGTCGTGGACGGCCACCACGTGGGGGTGCGAGACGCGCGCCATGGCCTGCGCCTCGCGGAGCAGGCGGGCGCGGTTCTCCGGGCTGGACGACAGGGCCGGGTGCAGCAGCTTGATGGCCACCCGGCGGTCCAGCTCCGGATCGTGCGCGAGGTACACCGCCCCCATGCCTCCCTGGCCCAGCACGCGATCGATCACGTAGCGGCCGATGCGAGTCCCGGAGGGGACGTTCGCCGCGTCCTGAGCGGGCGCATCCGCCTGGGGTGGGGCGCCGCCACCGGTGGGAGCGTCGGGGCGTGATGCGCCGGAGGGGCTGCTGCTCGGGCGCAGCTGGACGCGCAGGGGGAGGGTCTCCAGCTCCGGCGATCGAGGAAGCGGGGATGGGGGCGCTGCCTGGAGCTCCTTCGCGTCCTCCCCCAGCAAGGACTGGCACCGCGAGCACCCCGCGAGGTGCGCCGTGATCCGCTGCCTGCGGTCCTCGGGGAGCTGCCCCTGGGCGAAGAGCGCCACCTCATGCGCCTTCAGGCAGGCAGCGGAGGGGGGATCCGAGGGAGGGCTCTGGGGCGGGGAGGGCATCGTCGCCCTCCATTCTCACCGCCCTCACGGCCATTCGGAAACCCCCGCCGCGGCATGCTCCCGTGGGCCGGCGGACACGCGGCAGGTCGACATCCTGGAGCGAAGCGGCACAAGATTGGCGGCATGGATCCCGGAACCAAGGCCGCGGTCATCATCGGGTCAGGCGTGTTCGTGCTCGGGGGCGGCTGGGCCCTGTTCTCCTGGCTGGTCTCCGTCCTGGAGGATCCGACAGCCTCCGAGGGGCAGGAGGTGGAGGAGCCCGCGGATCAGGAGGGGCCTCCGTCCAGCTCGAGCGAGGACTGAGCTCGTGCCGGGCCGGAGCCTCGCGTCACCCGCGCGAGGGGGACTTCTCGAGGATCCGCCGGTAGACGGCGAGGGTCCGCGTGGCGCAGGCGTCCCAGGTGTAGCGTGACGCCCGCTCTCGCCCCTTCTCCACCAGGGCGGCGCGCAGCCTGTCATCCCTCAGCAGGCGCAGCACGGCCTCGCTCCACGCGGGCAGCTCGTCCGGCGGCACCAGGAGCGCCGCCTCTCCCGTGACTTCCGGCAGCGCCGAGGCGTTCGCGGCGATCACGGGGCAGCCCGCCGCCATCGCCTCCAGCGCGGGCAGCCCGAAGCCCTCGTAGCGCGAGGGCAGCAGCAGCGCCTGGGCCGCTCCATAGAAGAGGGGCATCTCCTCCTCGGGCAGCTCCGTCAGCTCGCGGGTGGAGTCGGGGAACCCGAGCTCCCGAGCCGCGCCCTTTCCCGCCAGCAGGACGATGGGGATGGGCAGCCGCGGCGCGAGCTTCGCCAGCAGCCCGAGGTTCTTGTGCGCCTTGGGGTTGCCCACCGCCGCGAGGTAGCGCTCCGGCAGGGCGCGCCGGTGGAGGAAGGCCGCCACCTCGGAGGGGGTAGGGGGCTGGTAGAGCGAGTCCACCCCGGGGGCGATGACCTGGATCCGGTAGGGCGACAGGCCCAGGTACTTCGCCAGCTCCTCGCGAGAGAACTCGGACACGGTCAGCAGCGCCGAGGCGCGCCGGGCCCGCGGGCCGACGATGAGCCGGTAGTAGAGCGTGTGGACGGGGCTGTAGTTCTCCGGCAGCGCCAGGTGGTTGGCGTCGTGGAGCGTGGCCACCAGCTTTCCGCCCCACAGCCCCGGCAGCGAGAACGAGGTGGCGTGGAAGAGATCCGGCGAGAGCTGCAGCAGATCCGCCAGCAGCGTGGGTTGCTCCCGCACGGGGGCCAGGAAGTCCGCGCGGGCGCGGTGCAGCGGGAGGGAGGGCGTCAGCGCGCCCAGTCCCTCGGGCAGCCCCTCGGGCGCCGTGAGCCCCATGAAGCGCAGGTCCGGGGCGAGCGCGGGGAGCCGCCTCGCCAGCTCCAGGGCATAGCGCGCGATGCCGTGCAGCCGGCCACGGACCATGCGCAGATCGATGAGGATGCTCTTCACGTCCCGCGGATCAGGGAACGCGCTTGAGGCTGAAGCGCGAGTTCACCTTCATGCTCCCCATGCCTCCCATGGACATGTCGGAGGCCATGGTCCCGGCGAGGGTCATCAGCTTGCCGGCGGCCACGTCGAACCCGCAGGTGACGTCGAAGGCCATCTTCATCCCGGCCGACGGCGCCCCACCCGCGGCCATGCCCTCGCCGCCCGGGGCCCCGCCCATGTCCATGCCGCCCATGTCCATGCCGCCCATGTCCATGCCGCCCATGTCCATGTCACCGGAGGGCATCTCGCCCATCTCCTCGCCGGTGTCCTCCGTGTCCCCCGCGCCCATCTCCATCTCGTCTCCCTCGGCGGAGGCGTGGACGACGGCGGCCTTCTTCTTGGAGGAGCCGCGAGCGTGGACCACCTGCTGATCGGCCGACGTGGGGACCTCCACCTTCTTGCCATCCATCCGGCTGCGGAGCTTCGCGAGCGTGCCCTCGAGCGCGGAGAGCTCCACGGAGATCTTGCCGAGCGGCATGGCCACGTCCACGCGGCTCCCCGGCTCCATGCTCCCCTCGGGCAGCACCATCATGTCGAAGATCTGCTTGGGGAGGACGTCCACGCCCGGATCCTCCTGCTTGATGACGACCTTCTTGAGCGCGGGCGGGCGCTCGGTGACCTTCATGGAGGCGGTGACCTTGCCGGTCTTCGGATCGACCGCCGCCACCACGTCCACCTGCTGGTTGCCCACCGTGGCGGAGCCGGAGGCGGAGGTGGGCCCCGCGTGGGCCTTGACGCCGACGAAGACCTGGTCGTCCTGCATGTAGACGGTGACCATCTGGTAGAACTTCGCGTGGCCCTTGCGGTCGACCTCGGCCTTCACCACGCGCGCGGCGGGAGGGATCTGGGCGATGCTCGCGACCTTGGCCCCGCCCTGGAAGAGGTCGAGCTTCTCGACGGTGAGCTCCACGTCGGCGGTGCCATCCTTGCGGACCGCGAGCACCTTCTGGGTGAAGTTCGTCTGGACCTTCATCCGCATGCCAGCCCCGCCCATGGCGGCCATGCCGGGCATCCCGCCGGACATGGCCATCTCGAAGACCGTGTCGTCCTCGTACTGGAAGCGGTGCTTGTCGCCCTTCTTCCACTGGTAGTTCAACTCCACCGCGAGCGCGGATGACGAGACGAACAGCGCGAGGCCTGCGGCAAGGACACGAGACAGTCGAAGCATGGGGGTATTCTCCGGGGAGTGAAGACCGGGAAACGGCCGCACGCTACCACTGCCTGTGTGTCCGCACGAGGCAAGCAAGCGGGCGGATCGAGCGCGAAGCCGTGGCACCCGCGCGTCCGGATGCTAGAAGGGCGCCCCGTGAAGGTCGCCCTCGTCCATGACTGGCTCGTCACCCTGCGCGGCGGCGAGCGCGTCCTCGAAGCGCTCTGCGAGCTGTTCCCCGACGCGGACGTCTACACGCTCATCCACCAGCGCGGCTCGATGCCTCCCGCCATCGAGAGCCGGCGCATCTACACCTCCTTCCTCCAGAAGCTCCCCGGCATCCACACCCGCTACCGGCACTTCCTCCCGCTCTTCCCCCGCGCCATCGAGTCCTTCCACCTCGACGGCTACGAGCTCGTCCTCTCCTCCAGCCACTGCGTCGCCAAGGGGATCCGCAAGCCGCCCGGTGCCAGGCACCTCAGCTACGTCCACGCGCCCATGCGGTACATGTGGGATCTCTTCGATGACTACTTCGGGCCGGGGCGCACCTCGCTGCCCGTCCGGATGGCCGCGCTCGGCGCGCGCCCCTGGCTCCAGCGCTGGGACCGAAAGACGGCCGCGGGCGTGGACCGCTTCCTCGCCAACAGCCGCAACATCGCCGGGAAGATCCGCCGCTTCTGGGATCGGGACGCCGGCGTCGTCCACCCGCCCGTGGACCTCGAGCGCTTCTGCGCCGCGCCCACCGAGGGCACCGGCCGCGGCGGCTACTTCCTCTGGCTCGGCGCCTTCGCCCCCTACAAGCGGCTCGACATCGCCCTGGAGGCCTTCCGCACCCTGGACGCCCCGCTGTGGGTCGTCGGCACGGGGCAGGAGGCCGCCAGGCTCACCTCCGGGCCGCTGCCGCCCCGCATCCGCTTCCTCGGCAACGTGCCGGACGAGGAGGTCCCCGCCCTCTACCGCGACGCCCGCGCGCTGCTCTTCACCGGCGAGGAGGACTTCGGCCTCACCCCCCTGGAGGCCCAGGCCACCGGCCGGCCCGTGATCGCCTACGCCCGAGGCGGAGTGCTGGAGACCGTCACCCCGCGCACCGGCCTCTTCTTCTCCGAGCAGACCCCCGCCGCGCTCGCCGCCGCCGTGCGCCAGTTCGACGCCTGGGAGGCCGGCTTCCGCCCCGAGGAGGCCCGCGCCCAGGCTCGGCGCTTCTCCAAGGAGTCCTTCCAGCGCGGGATCATGGCGGAGGTGGAAGCGCTCCTCGGCTCGCCTGCCCCCGCCCGCGCCGCCGGGCTCTGACACCCGTGCCAGAGGGCGCTCCGTTTTCCAGACGCCCCCGCGCCTCCCCTCGCGCACGGCTCCGTGGGTACACGACACAACCCCTTGGTTTCACGGGGCTTTGCATGCTAGGAGGCCCTCGTGTCCCAGCGGCCTCGCGAGCGTCAACACCGCGAGGAGGGGCGTGAGGTTTGCATCAGCGGGGCCGACCGTTTGGCAGGCCAGAGGAGTCCCGGCGTGTTCAGTCGTCTCCAGCGCTTCTATACGTCCATCAAGGTCGCCACCGACATCCTGATGCTCGCGGCGGCGTTCGGCATGGCGTACGCCACGCGCTTCATCGGCGTCATCCCCGTCACCTACGGCATCCCCCCGCTGGAGGAGACGCTCTTCTCCCTGGCGGTGGCGCTCGTCGTCTTCCCCGCCGTCTTCCACCAGCGCAACCTCTACACCACCAACCGCTCGCGCACCCATATCGGGGAGCTGTTCGCGGTCTTCAAGGCCTCCATCACCGCGACGATCGTCGTGGTGGCCGTCATCTACTTCACCCGCGAGCGCTATTCGCGCCTCACCCTCGCGCTCTTCATGGGCTACGCGCTGGTGCTGGTGTCGGTGACGCGGCTGCTGCTCCGGCTGGCGCTCGCCGAGGTCCGCCGCCGCGGCTACAACCTGAAGAACATCCTCGTCCTCGGCGAGGGAGATCTCGGCCGGCGCGTCGTGGAGACGGTGAGGGATCACCGCGAGCTGGGCTTCCGCGTGGTGGGCGTGCTCGCGCTGGATCCGGAGAAGGCGCGCCGGAAGGTGCGCGGCGCGCCCGTGCTGGGCCGGGTGGAGGACGTGGAGCAGGTGCTGGACTCGCAGCAGGTGGACCAGGTCATCATCGCGCTGCCGCTGGAGCAGCAGCCCGTGGTGAAGCAGCTCATGGAGCAGCTGGCCCTGCGCACGGTGGACGTGAAGGTGGTGCCGGACCTCTACCAGTACATCACGCTCTACGGCGGGCTGGAGGAGTTCGGCGGCCTGCCCATCATCAGCCTCCAGGGCGATCCCATGGACGGCTGGAGCCGGGTGGCCAAGCGCGCCTTCGACATCGTCTTCGCGCTGGTGGCCATCGCCCTGACCGGGCCCCTCATGCTGCTGACGGCGGCGCTGGTGAAGCTCACCAGCCGCGGCCCCGTCCTCTACAAGCAGGAGCGCATGGGGATGGATGGGCGCACCTTCCCCATCCTCAAGTTCCGCACCATGCGCATCGACGCCGAGGTGACGGGCGCGGTGATGGCCAGCAAGGATGATCCGCGGCGCACGCCCATCGGCACCTTCCTGCGCAAGTACTCCATCGACGAGCTGCCCCAGTTCTTCAACGTGCTGGTGGGGGACATGAGCCTGGTGGGCCCGCGCCCCGAGCGCCCCGTCTTCATCGAGGAGTTCAAGCGGCAGATCCCGCGCTACCACCTGCGCCACAAGGTGAAGGCGGGCATCACCGGCTGGGCGCAGATCAACGGCCTGCGCGGCCAGACGTCCATCCAGAAGCGCATCGAGTACGATCTCTATTACATCGAGAACTGGTCGCTCTTGATGGACGTGAAGATCCTGGTGCGCACCGCGCTGGGCGGCTTCCTGTCGAAGAACGCGTACTGAGCGAGCCCCACCCTGCGGCCGCGGCCCCCTCGCTCCTGTCCCTCGCCCGGCGCGAGGCGAGGGAGAGGAGGAGGGGCCGCGCTGAGGGGCTACTGGATCGTCCAGGCCACCGTGCCGGTGCAGCTGCCGGTGGAGTAGCAGCCGGCGCGGATCTGGAACGTGCCGCCCGAGGTGGCCGTGTAGCTCAGGTTCGAGCCGCGGCCGCTGCACGCGTCATCGTTGGAGGCCACCTGCGAGCCCGCGGAGGTGTAGAGGCGCAGGTACGTGTCTCCCGTGAACGCGCTGCCCGTCACGCCGCAGGTGCCCAGGGTGATCTGCTGGCCGGCGGCGAGGGTGACGTTCTGGTTCACCGTGTTCTGCTGGGCGCTGTTGGTGTTGCTCGCGCTGAAGGAGTACGTGCCGCCCGACGGCGGCGTGCCATCGACGATCTCCCACACCACGGTGCCGCCGCAGGATCCGCTGGAGTAGCAGCCGGCGCGGACCTCGTAGTCGCCGCTGGTGGAGGCGGTGAAGGAGATGCTGGAGCCGCGGCCGCCGCACGCGTCGTCATTGGAGGCCACCGCGGTGGCGCCGGGCCCGAACAGCCGCAGGTACGTGTCACCCGTGAACGTGGCGCCCGTCAGGCCGCACGTGGCCACGGTGAGCTTCTGGCCCGCGGTGAGGGCGATCACCTTGTTGATGGTGTTCTGCTGGGCGCTGTTGGTGTTGGTCGCGTCGTAGGTGTACGAGTTGGCCGGAGGAGGAGGAGGCGGAGGCGGCGAGCCGTCGCCATTCGGATCCGGGCAGCCCGTGGCGGGCAGGGCGCACTGCGGCAGGCTGGTGCCCAGGTGGCTGATCACCGACTGGATGGGCACGCCGCGGTTGGGGCAGTTGGCGCAGTGGTGCAGCGCGACGACCAGGTTGTCACCGTGGCCGATCACCGGAGAGCCGGACGAGCCGCCCTGCGTGTCCGCGAAGTAGCCCACGTCATTGGGCCCGCCCGTCTGGCACGCCGCCTCGTTGAGGCTGTAGATCTCGGCGAAGCCGGACTGATCACTCGAGTCCGTCGAGCTCACGGCGATCTTCTTGCCGTAACCCGCCGGGTGCTGCGGGACGTAGATGCGCTCGTTGACCACCGCGCCCGAGCTGCGCAGCTGCAGGTAGCCGTAGGTGGCGCTGGGGTTGGTCGGCAGCTGCACCAGCGAGTAGTCGCGCGGGGCGTCCGTCTTCACCAGCGTCGCCGACGAGGCGATCACGGTGCCAGGGCAGCCGAACCACGAGGCGCAGCTCGTGGTGCAGCTGGTGCCCTCGGCCATGAACTCGTAGGCGGTGTTCTGCGCGTCCGAGGCCGTGGTGATGCAGTGGTTGTTGGTCATCAGGTGGCCCTGGCTGCCCACCAGCCACCCGGTGCAGGCGCTGCTGCCGCCGATGAGCAGGCGCGCCACGGGCCGGGCGCGGCCGTAGATGGCCGGATCGCTGCTGGCGTAGCACGGCGCCCACTGCGAGTCGTCCGAGCCGCAGAGCGCGAAGCTCTGGAAGCCCATCTCCTCGTTCGTGTAGCCGCGGGCGAACCGGTCGATGGAGTAGCCGTGCTGGTTGAGGATGCCGCGGCGGCCGGCGTGATCCTGGCTGTGCAACTCGACGATGGCCGTGTCACCGGCGATGTGGATCGCCCAGAAGCCCGTCCGGGCGCCCGGGTGCGTGGTGTCATAGCGCCACGAGCGCGAGCCGTCCGGAGCGCGGACGACGACGAAGTCTCCCTCCTCCAGCTCCAGCCGCTCGAAGTGCGGGGCGATGTAGGCGGCGCCAGGGTGGTGGAGCACGTCCGTGTGGATGACGCCGCTGGCGCGCAGCGCTTGCGACGCGTAGGGGTGGGGGGACTCGAAGCGCCGGTAGACGTCCTCGCCCACCTTGGTGAGGCGCTGGGACTCGGAGGCGGGCTGGGACGCCTGGCACACGGGCTGTGAAGTCTTCGGGGTGGCCTGGACCGCGAGCGGGAGCGCCGCGAGCAGGCAGGCCAGTCGGATTCGGTTCATCACGACTCCTGGGATGGGGGAACGCAGCAAAAGCTGCACACGGCGTTATATCCGCTAGCACCGACAATCCGTGAAGTCGTAGCTGCCTGGAAGTTTCGCGCGGGGTTGAAGAGGTTCGGATCCCAAGGAGCCGGGCGCATTGCCGCGGAAGCCGTCTAGAATCGGGCTCCTCATGGCTGAAAAGCTCGGTGCGCTCCTGGTCCGCAAGGGCCTCATCAATGCAGGTCAGCTGGACGAGGCCTTGAAGGCCCAGATGATCTACGGCGGCCGACTGGGGACGAACCTCGTCGAGCTGGACTACCTGGATATCGAGACGCTGGGGGCAGTGCTCTCGGAGCAGACGCGCTATCCGCAGGCGACGATCGAGGAGTTCGAGTCGGTCACGGTGGCCACGCTCAGCTGCATCCCGGCGGCGCTGGCGGAGAAGCACTTCGTGTTCCCGCTCGCGCAGGACGGGCGCCGCTTGAAGGTGGCGATGGCGAGCCCCTTCGACATGGCGGCGGTGGACGAGCTGTCGTTCAAGACGGGCATGCGCATCGTCCCGTGCGTCGTCCCGGAGCTGCGGCTCTACCTCTACCTGGAGAAGCGGTACGGCATCACGCGCCCGGAGCGCTACATCAAGCTGGATGCCGAGGCGTCCGCTTCCGGGCCCGGGGCACGGCTTCCTGGAGGGGCTCCCGCCACCGCGCCCGCCGGGGCCGCTGGGGCCGCTCCTCGCCCCGCCGCGCCCGCGGGAAATGCCGCCTCCGGGGGCATGTTCGGGGGGCTCCAGCCCGGCCAGTTCCTGAGCGATGACTCGGACAACGGATCCATCGCTCTGCCTGACGACATGTCCTTGTCCCTCGGGCCAGCGCCGGGGCCCGCGCGACAGGCGGAGCCGCAGGTCGACCGGGCGGCGATCGGGGGGCTCGCGCCCGGGCAGTTCCTGAGCGCGGACGATGATGATCAGGCCGAGCCTGCCCTGGCCGCTCCGGAGATTCGCCTGCCTCCCGTGGCGTCCGCCGCTCCGCCCCAGGCCGCGACGCCGGGAAGGGCGGCGGGGCCGGCCACGCTGCCCCCCGTTGCCGCGGCGCAGCCTCCTCCAGGCGCGGCACGGCCCGCCAGTCCCACCTTGCCGCCTTCGGCCTGGTCCGGCACGGCGAGTCCTGGCGCGGCTCCCAGAGCGGCCAGCGGTGGGCCGGGGCCTGGGCCTGCAGCGCCGCAAACCCGGCCTCCGGTGGATCCTCGAGCGATGACGCCGCCTGGCGCGCCCCCGCGACCGGCGATGCCTCCGCAAGGGACGCCGCTCGGGACACCCGTGCTCGCGGGCGCGCCGTCGGCCGCGCATCCGCCGGCGGGTGCTCAGCCACCTCCGCCATTGAATGTCCCGGCGGATCTCCAACTGGGGCCGGTTCCGCGCGCAGCGCCCGCGACGCAGCCAGGGGTGAACCCTGGGATGCCGCCCGCGGCACAGCCCCCGGCCGCGGGGGCTCCTGGGCCGCAGCGTGCCGCGCCGGTGGCCATGCCGCAGCAGCCCACCGCCGCGGCGCCGAGACCTGCGACCCTTCCGCCCGTACCTGGTCAGCCGCAGGCGGCAGCACCCGGTCAGCCGCTGCCTCGACCGACGATGCAGATGCACCCGGCTTCGGCCCCGCCCCCCGGGCGGCAAACGCAGCCGGGAGTGCCTGCTGGCGCGCAGCCGATGCCCCCCGGCGCCCAACAGGCTCGGGGTGGAGCACCGCAGGCGCCGATGCCTCCTGGCGTGCAGCCCATGGCCTCGGTGGCTCCACATGCGCCGATGCCGGCTGGCCCGCAGCAGGCGCCGATGCCGCCGGGCGCGCGTCCGGCTCCGGCTGGAGCGCAGCATGCGCCGATGTCGCCTGGAGCGCCGCAGGTGCCGACAGGAATGACGCCTGCGCCGCTGCCGCCTGGAGCGCAGCAACTGCCAGCGGCGGGAGTCGCGGCCCCGCAGGTTCCTCCGGGAGCACCTCGGCCACAGATGCCTGTTGCCGCACCACCGGGAGGGCCTCAGCCTCCTCTGGCGGGGGCAGCTCCAGGGGCAATGCCTCGCGCACCTCAGGGCCCTGCACAGGTGCCCCCGGGAATGACGGCGAGGCCCGCGACCATTCCCCCCGTGCCTCCTCAGCCCATGGCCGCGCCAGCGCCCCCCACGCGGCAGACGTCCCCGGGGGTGCCGGGCGGTCAGTTGCCTCCGGCTGCGCACGGGATGCCAGCCGCGCAGGGAGCGGCGGGGGCGGCTGGAATGCCACCTGCGCAGTCAGCTTCCGGCACCACCCGGCCGCCCATCCCGGCTACGGCGCCAGGCATGGCTGCACCGGTCGGGGCTCCGGCGGGAGCGCGTCCTCCGGGGGTACCTCCTCTTGGGCCAGTAACTCGCCAGGAGCCCCAGGGCCATACTGGCTCGCCTGCGATGGCGGCGCAGCCCGTGATGGCGCCCCCGCAGGCCGCGTCCGCGCCGCCTGTGGCGCACCCGTTCGCACCACCCATTCCGGCAGCGCAGCCTGGCGCCACCGCGCAGGCCCCTGCGGCCCCGGGGGCGATGGGCGCGCGTCCACCCGGCGCGGCTCCTGGAATGCCACCGGCTGCCCAGCGTCCGACGATACCTCCGGTACCGGCGGTGCCTGGGCAACAGCCGCTCTCGGCTCCTCCCGGCATGGCTCCAGCGGGGATGTCGGCGCAGCGGCCCAGAGCGCTGACGCCTGCGGTGATACCGGCCATACCCGCTGTTTCTGCTCCCGGGGGCGTGACGTCCCCACAGGCACCTCCGGCCGTTGCACCCGGGGCGCCGCGAACCTTGCCTCCCGTTCCGTCCATCGCTGCGCTGCAGGCGCCGGTGGCGGCGCCGTCCGCTCCGGGCGCCACGGCGGCCCCCGTGCCGGGGATGGTGGCCGATGCACCGCTTCGTGCAGGAGCGCAGGCGCACGATGTGGCGGCGAAGAAGTCCTCGATGCCCGGTGCTCCCGGGGCTTCCACGCCACCGCCGGCAGCTCCGCCGATCGCCGCCGAAGAGGCTGCCCCGCTGGAACTGGCTCTCGCCGAGGAGGGCGAGGAGTTGGAGGCCGAGGACATCTTCGAGCCCGAGCTGGCGCTGGAGGAGGAGAAGTCCGAGGAGGCACGCGCTTTGTTTGCGCCTGCTCCTGCGTCCTGGGATCTGTCTGAGCTGGGGAGTGAGGAGGAGGCAGGTGCGGAGGGGGCCACGGAGTCGGGTGGGTGGGGGCTCGATGGGGATCAGCCAAGGGCGAAGGCCGCGGAAGCACCGGACGAGGCGGCTGAGGAGCTGGCTGCGGAGGAGCTGGCGCTCGAGCCGCACGAAGAAGTCGCGGTGAAGGCCTCGGTCGCGCCGCTCGAAGAGCTGGCCGCAGAAGAACCGGTCATCCCGACGGAGGAGCTGGCTGCAGAAGAACCGGCTATCCAGATGGAGGAGCTGGCCGCAGAAGAGCCGGTCATTCCGACGCTGGATCTGGCTACAGAGGAGTCGGTCATTCCGACGGAGGAGCTGGCCGCAGAAGAGCCAGTCATTCCGACGGAGGATCTGGCCACAGAAGAGCCGGTCATTCCGACGGAGGATCTGGCCACAGAAGAGCCGGTCATCCCGACGGAGGAGCTGGCCGCAGAAGAGCCAGTCATTCCGACGGAGGAGCTGGCCACAGAAGAGCCAGTCATTCCGACGGAGGAGCTGGCCACAGAAGAGCCGGTCATTCCGACGGAGGAGCTGGCCGCAGAAGAGCCGGTCGCCCCAACCGAAGAGTTGGCGGTGGAAGAGCCGGTCATTCCGGCGGCAGAACTGGCCGCTGAGGCGCAAGCGCTCCCGACCGAAGAGCTGGCGGCTGAAGAGCCAGCGATTCCGACTGAAGATCTGGCTGCGGAAGAGGCACCCCTTCCGAGCGAAGAGCTGGCGGCAGAAGAACCGGTCATCTCGTCCGAAGAAATTGCGGTGGAAGAGCCGGCCGCTCCCAGTGCAGAGGTGGCGGCGAAGGCCCCGATGGTGCCAGCCGCGGAGGTGGTGGCGAAGGCTCCGGCTGTTCCGGTCGCCGCAGTGCCAGTGAAGGCACCCGTCGTGCCCGCCGAGGAGGCGGTGGAGAAGGTCCCCGCCATCCCAGCCGAAGAGGTGGTTGCGCCCCCAGGGCCGCAGCCCGAGGAGGCGGTCGCTGCAGCACCGAGGCCGCCATCGGATCTGGGCGAGCTGCCGCCCGCTCCCGAGGAGCCGATGCAGCTCGTCGCGACCTGGGAATTCATGGCGATGGCCGAGGCGCATTCGGGGCAACCTGGAGCGGCTTCTCAAGAGGAGCGGGGCCTGGAGCTCGACACGCCGCTTCCTCCAGTCGCCGACTACACCGGCAGTCCGCAGGATGAGGTTGCGCTGGCGTCGACGTGGGACTTCGTTCCGCAGTGGCAGCCCGGGGCGGTCGCTGAGACGAGCGAGGCGAGCGCACCGTCCGCGCCGCCTGCCGCGGAGGAAGCCGCTGCTCCCGCGCGCCCAGCAGAGAGCACGGAGAGCACGCTCCCAGGGAAGGTCGGGACTCCAGGCGAGGCGACCGCGACGACGGGCAAGTACGGGATCGCGAACACGGCGCCTGCGATGCCAGGGAAGCCCGGAGTCACGAGCGCGGTGCCCGCGACGACAGGCAAGTACGGGATCGCGAGCGCCGATCCCCTGCCCGCCGAGGGGCAGGGTGGGGTGAGCACGGCGCCCGCGATGACGGGCAAATACGGAGTCGTGAGCGCGGCGCCCGCGACGACGGGCAAGTTCGGGACGGCGCTTCCGGATGATGTGACGACGGGGAAGTACGGGATCGGCGGGGAGGCGCCACCGCAACCGGCTGCCGCGCAGGCAGGCGGGGCCGAGGAGCCGGCCTGGGACTCGCTGTTCGCGGAGCCGCCGGGCAGCCTCGTTGCCGCGAAACCCGCCGCTCCGCCCGAGGCAGAGCCCGATCCCTTCGCCGAGTTCGCGGCCGAGGCCGATCGGGCCAAGAGCCCCGCGCCCTTGGCGCCTGAGCCTCCGGGGGGCGCGCGGGCCCGCTCCAGGGGCCCGCTGGATGAGGGCTCGGGATCCCAGGGCTGAGCCCCCGGCTGGCGCGTCGCCCCAGCGCTGAAGAGCAGAGGGCCCCGGAGTGTTGCTCCGGAGCCCTCGTGTCACGCGCTCAGGCGCGGCTCAGCTGCACCCGCTCGTGGCGCCGCAGTTGGAGCACTTGTAGCAGGCGCCGCTGCGCACCATGATCGCGCCGCAGGTGTGGCAGGGCGGGGCGTCGGCCTGGTTGAGGTACGTGTCCCGCCTCTTCGTCACCGCGGGCAGCTGCACGGCGACCACCTGATGCACCGGCTTCTCCACGGAGGCCGGCTGCGCCTCGAGCGCCACCTCCGCCTCCTCCACCGTCTCGCTCGGCAGGAACTTCAGCGCCAGCCACCGGAAGAGGTAGTCGGTGATCGACTTGGCGATCGGGATCGCCGGGTTGCCCGTGAAGCCGCTCGGCTCGAAGCGGGTGTGGATGAACTTGTCCACCAGCACCTGCAGCGGCACGCCGTACTGCAGCGCCAGCGACACGGACGTGGCGAAGCTGTCCATCAGCCCGCTCACCACCGAGCCCTCCTTCGCCATCACGACGAAGAGCTCGCCCGGCGTGCCGTCCTCGTACATGCCCACCGTGAGGTAGCCCTCGTGCCCGCCGATGGAGAACTTGTGCGTGATGGAGCGCCGCTCGTCCGGCAGGCGCCGCCGCACAGCCTTGCGCTCCGGCTTCACCGCGGGCTCGGCCGCCACCGGCGCCGCCTGGGTGTCCTTCACCTGCTCCTTCGAGGTGTTCAGCGGCTGCGTCCGCTTGCACCCGTCGCGGTACACCGCGATCGCCTTGAGGCCCCGCTTCCACGCCTCCAGGTACGCCTTCTCGATGTCCTCCACCGTCGCGTTGGCCGGCATGTTCACCGTCTTCGAGATCGCTCCGGACAGGAACGGCTGGCACGCCTCCATCATCTGGATGTGCCCCATCCAGGGGATGCTCCGGTTGCCGCGCGCGGGCTTGAAGGCGCAGTCGAACACCGGCAGGTGTTCGGGCTTGAGGTGCGGCGCGCCCTCGATCGTCTCCTGCTTGTCCAGGTACGCGATGATGTCCTGCGCCTGCGTCTGCGGGTAGCCCAGCTTCTCCAGCGCCAGCGGCACCGTCTGGTTGACGATCTTCAGCATCCCGCCGCCCACCAGCTTCTTGTACTTGATGAGCGCGATGTCCGGCTCGATGCCCGTGGTGTCGCAGTCCATCATGAAGCCGATGGTCCCCGTGGGCGCCAGCACCGTCACCTGGCTGTTGCGGTAGCCGTGCTCGGTGCCCTGCGCCAGCGCCTCGTCCCACGCCGCCTTCTGCGCCGCGTACAGCTCCGCGCCCACGCCCTCCGCCGCCAGCTGGTAGCCCGCCTTGCGGTGCTTGCGGATGACGCCCAGCATCGGCTCGGTGTTCTTCGCGTAGCCGGCGAAGGGGCCCATCCGCTCGGCGATCCGCGCGCTCGTGGCGTACGCCTGCCCGCACATGAGCGAGGTGATGGCCCCCGCGTAGTTGCGGCCCTCGACCGAGTCATACGGCAGGCCGGTGGCCATCAGCAGCGCGCCCAGGTTCGCGTAGCCCAGCCCCAGCGGCCGGTAGTCCTGGCTGTTCCGGGTGATCTTCTCCGTGGGGTACTTGGAGAAGCCCACGATGATCTCCATCGCCAGCAGCAGCACGTCCACCGCGTGCCGGAACGCGGTGACGTCGAACTCGCCGTCGATGGTGCGGAAGTGCATCAGGTTCAGCGACGCCAGGTTGCACGCCGAGTCATCCAGGAACATGTACTCGGAGCAGGGGTTGGACGCGTTGATGCGCGCGGTGCCCGAGCACGTGTGCCAGTCGTTCACCGTGGTGTCGAACTGCAGGCCCGGATCGCCGCACAGGTGCGCCGCCTCGGCGATCTCGCGGAACAGCTCCCGCGCCCGGTACGTGTCCATGGGCCGCCCATCCCGCACCGCCCGCGTGGTCCACGCCTTGTCCTCCACCACCGCCTTCATGAACTCGTCGGTGACGCGCACCGAGTTGTTCGAGTTCTGGAAGAAGACGGACGAGTACGCCTCGCCGTTGAAGGAGGGATCGTACCCGGCCTCGATGAGCGCCCAGGCCTTCTTCTCCTCCTGGGCCTTGCAGCGCACGAAGTCCAGCACGTCCGGGTGCTCCGCGTCGAGGATGACCATCTTCGCGGCGCGCCGCGTCTTCCCGCCGCTCTTGATCACCCCGGCGAACGCGTCAAAGCCCTTCATGAAGGACACCGGGCCGGAGGCGGTGCCGCCGCCGGCCAGCAGCTCCTTGCTGGAGCGCAGGGAGGACAGGTTGCTGCCCGTGCCCGAGCCGTACTTGAAGAGCATGCCCTCCGTCTTGGCCAGCGAGAGGATGGAGTCCATGGAGTCATCCACGGAGTTGATGAAGCAGGCCGAGCACTGGGGCTGGGCCTCGACGCCCACGTTGAACCAGACGGGCGAGTTGAACGAGGCCTTCTGGCGCAGCAGCAGGTGCGTCAGCTCCGCGTGGAAGGTGTCCCGGTCCACCTCCGAGGCGAAGTAGCCGCCCTCCAGGCCCCAGCCCGTCAGCGTGTCCACCACGCGCGCCACCAGCCTGCGCACGCTGCTCTCGCGCTCTGGGGTGCCTGGCGTGCCGCGGAAGTACTTGGAGGCCACCACGTTGGTGGCCAGCATGGACCAGGACTTGGGCACCTCGATCTGCTTCTGCTCGAAGACCGCCTTGCCGTCCTCGCCGGTGATGCCCGCGGTGCGATACTCCCAGGCCAGCTCGTCCGCCGGATCCACGCCCGGCGTGGTGAAGAACCGCTTCACCGTCAGCCCGGGGGTGGGGCCCTTCACCTTCCTCGCCGCCTTCTTCCCATTCACCGCCGGCTTCGAACCCAGTTCCTTCTCCATGGACTGACCTCCACGATTCACTCAGAGTATGGATGCAAAATTTGCAAAAGCCTAAGCCCGCGAGATCCCAGGGAGATCTACGGGGCGCTGCCTGAGCGCGGCGAGCGTTCAGGCGGGCGGGGGCTGGACCGGAAAAGCGACCCCCGAGGGCGACAGCCAGCAAGAAAGTGAGAGACCCACCCAGTAGACGACCCCAACCCCATATCGTGTGTCCCTCACGCTCCCACACCCTATGGATGGGGGCTTTGCCTGTGCTGTCTGCCCGGTCTGCTCGGAGGGCGGGGGCCAGCCGAAGCAGTTGGGGGGCGCGTTTGTAGAGCCAAAGGCCGGTCAAAATCAACCCTGCCTCGCGTGGAAAGTCTTCATGTGACAAGTCATGTATGGTCATGACTGGAGGGCGCCCTGATCACAGGTGGATATTTGCTGTGAGTCTGGTCACGACCTGTCGGGTTGCCCAGTCCCCCCGCTGGAAGGCGGGAGGGGGGCGGCGCGCGCGGCGGTCGCTTTCAGACAGGGGCTACGTTAGGAGAAGGACGTCATGCCTCCTCCCTTCCAGCGCCATGTCTTCGTCTGCACCAACCGCCGCCCAGATGGGCACCCCAAGGGGTGCTGCGCCGCCAAGGGCAGCGAAGAGATCCGCGCCGCCTTCAAGGCGGAGCTGGAGAAGCGCGGCCTCAAGGGGCAGATGAGGGCCAACGCCGCGGGCTGCCTGGACACCTGCGCCCTGGGCGTCTCCGTCGTCGTCTACCCGGATGGCGTCTGGTACGGCGGGGTGAAGCTGGAGGACGTGCCCACCATCGTCGAGGAGCACCTCATCGGCGGCAAGCCGGTGGAGCGGCTGCTCATGCCCTTCGCCAAGAAGAAGAAGGAGCCGGCGATGGTGGAGAGCAAGGAGCCGGGGAGCTGACGCGCTCGCTCGGCGCCATGCAGACGTTGGAGAACTGGGAGTTTCCCCTGGCACGCGCGGGCCGGCGTGGCGCACGCTCTGGCTCATGATCCGTGCACGCCTTCTCCTACTCTCAGCCTTGCTGGCAACCGCCTGTGGTGGAGCCTCCGAGCCACGGCCCAAGGTCATTGCCCACCGTGCCGGGTCCGGCAACTGGCCAGAAAACTCTCGCACGGCCGTTCGCGGGAGCATCGCGCGCGGCTACCCCGGGATGGAATTCGACGTCACCCTGACGCGGGACCTGGTGCCAGTGCTGGCGCACGATCCCTGGCTGAACGAGACGCTGTGCACCACCGCCGACGGCGCCTCACTCTCGGGGCGGGTGTTCATCCAGGACCTGACGCTGCAGGAGCTGCAGGAGGGCTACCGCTGTGGAGGTGTGGAGAACTCGGACGCGCCCGATGCCGAGGTGGTGCCGGACACGCTGATGACGTTGGATGAGGTGCTGGACGCCCTGGTCGCGGCCCCGGAGATGCTGGTGCACATCGATCTCAAGTGCGAGCCGGAGCTGACCCCGTCGGCCGAGGCCTTTGCCGAACAGATCCTTGGGCGCTGGCAGGCGCGGGGCCTGCCCAACCCGATGTATGTGGACTCGGGGTTGCCCGCGGTGCTGGAGGCCTTCCGCGCCCGCGGCCCCGTCACGACGGCCCTCTCCTGGCCCTGGTTCCCGGCGGGCGGCTCGCCCACCAGCATCGTCATCGAGCACGAGATGCTCACCCGCCTGGGATTGGACGACATGGTGGCGGCGGCCACGCGGGCCGGCTCTGACGGCGTCGTCATTCCCTACCAGATGGCGGATCAGCACCTGGTGAAGCGGGCTCACCACGAGGGGCTCCAGGTGCAGGTCTTCTCCCCCAACAGCCGGGAGCTGCTGGAGTACTTCTGCGACTGGCCGGTGGATGTCCTCATCACCGACTTTCCCGAGGAGGCCTCATGCTTGCGTTAGTCACGGCGCTGGTGCTGGCGGCGGAGCCTTCCGGGGTGCGCTGGGAGCGGGTGGACGTGCTGTCCGAGGATCCGGGGCTGTGGCTCCACCAGGAGCTGCCGCGGCTGGGCGTGGATGCGCTGACGCCGACCGTCCGCTTCCTGACCCAGGTGAAGGGGGTGTGGAGCACGCCGGTGCGAGGGCTGGACTTCGGCGTGTCGCTCGGCTCGCAGTCCCTGGTGTACGAGTATCCGCTGCTGCCTCGGGCGAACCTGGCGCTGAGCCTGGGGCTGCAGACGCGGCTGCTGCTGCCGCGCGGGGCGCTGGTGGGAGTGGCCTGGCGCGCCGGGCCCGTGCGGCTGGGGCTGGGGCTGAGCGTCTTCTCCGAGGCCACCTGGTCCCGGGTGGACTACAGCTACTGGACAGCCTTGCCCACCCTGGGGCTGGGCTTTGGCCGCAGCCCCGAGCCCCGCGCGCCCTGAGCACGGACGGGCAGTCCCGCCAGGCCAGGGGTTACAAGGCGCCGACGGCGAAGGCGGCGATCTCGCCGGTCGTGAGGGCGCCGTCGAAGGCGCGGACCTCATCGATGTAGCCCTGGAAACGCTCTTGCTGGGGAGAGGTGCCCCCCCAGCCGTTCCAGCCGATTCAGCTCCTGATGCCGTCGGGCTCGATCTCCTTGAGCCCGCCCAGATCGATCTCGATCCACGGCGAGGCGCTGGCGTTGGTGGTGTGGGTGAACGTGGAGAGCGCGCCGTCCACGGCGTTGACGGCCTGGTAGAGCGTGGCGTTGTAGTCGTCGCGCTGGTAGGCGGCGGCGCGCTGCATGACGTGGTTGGGCCGCGAGACCCACCTCCCCTCGACGGCCTCGTCGGTGACGTTGATCCACGCGTAGCCGCCAGCCAGCGCGGTGATGAGGCCGTTGTTCTCGGCAGGGGAGAGCGGCGCCGAGTAGCGATAGAACGAGCCGGACTCGGCCTTGCAGGCCTGCGTGCCGTCGGAGTGGATGCCCCAGTACCGGGGCGGCTGGGCGTTGCCGGTGTTGCGCCAGAGCAGCGTCGACGTGGGGAAGGGCTTCAACGGCGCGAAGCCTCGAGGATGGCTGCTCAGCGCCCCGGCGCACGGGAGCTCGCTCGCCCATATCGTTCCGCCTCCGAGAGCAATACCTCCAAGAGGAAGGGCGCCAGCAAGGGGCCCAGGAGGCAAGAGCATGGAGAAGGTCGAGGAAGGGTATTCCTTGGCGCATCATGTCGAGGGGGAAGCTCGCCACCTGGGTGCCCCCCTTCTGCGCGTGGAGCTGGCCAGGGCCATCGAGGAGCTGCGACAAGAAGCGCTGTTGCGGGCGGGCGGGCACAACGCGAAGACGTTGGTGAAGTACCCGGACCTGCGAGTGGTCCTCATCGTCATGAAGCAGGGAGCCAGCCTCGGCGAGCACACGACAAGGGGCCGGCTCTCGATTCAGACCCTGGAGGGACACGTGCTTCTGAAGCTGGGCGAGCGGGGGGTGGACCTCCCCACGGGCTGCCTGATGGGGCTCGGACCAGGTGTTCCGCACGACGTTGAAGCCGTGGAGCAGAGCGCCATCCTGCTCACCATCGCATGGCCGGCTGCTCGCGAGGAGCACGCCTAGCGCCGCCGTGTCAGCGCGCTGTCCTCATCCAGGGAAGGGGAGGAGGAATGTCCGGCGGCTGGAGGCGTGTAGGGTTGGGCCGCGTATGCATCTCGCGCGAGAGGATGCGTATCGTCCGGATGTCGATGGCATATGTGACGATGTCGATGAGCGGATCGGTGGACCTGCAGATGTCCAGGTTCAGGTCGAATCGCACCAGCATGACGCCCTCCGGGGCTGGCACGGCGGTCACATCGTAGGACTCACGGCGCCGCAGACAGGGGTCCTCGTGGATGGGCGAGGGTGGGGGGCGGTGGTGTATCCCACGGCAGGAAGTCATCCATGGCGAGCTGAATCGATGCAGCCATGTTCCCATCGAGACGCTGGAGGCCTTCTTCGGGAAAATCCATGTATGGAAACTCTACCGCAGAGGCTTCCTCTGGGGGGGCATGGGCCAAGCCTGATTCATTGCTACAGACAATGAATCAGGCCTGCACCCAGACGGTGGACGCGGCGCCAGAGGACGCCACCTTGCTCACCCTCCACCATACCTGCCGCTGCTCCGAGTCGGCTTCTGATCTGATGGGAAGAGGGGCTACACCTCTCCGCTAAGAGCAGCTCTTAGCGGGCAGTCAGCAGCCGTCCACGGATATGACACTGCCAGGGTCCATCTTGGTGCCTTCCAGGATCAGCTTGCTCCCGGCGCAGTTGCGGAGCGGCTTCTTCACCGACTTGAAGACGACGGCCTTCACGGTGCCGCCCTTCGAGCCGCGGGCCACCTGGATAGCGGGACGTTCACTGGAGACCTTCTCCATGACCGCGTTCTCCACCTGCAGCGTGCCCTTCTCGTAGACCTCGATGCCATTCCAATTCACGGCCGCGGCCGTGAAGGTGATGGGCTTGTCGGTGGCCCCCACCGCCTTGAGCACACCCGGCTGATTGTAGCCGAGGCTGAACTGGCCCTCGGGCCCGAGGTGGACGGTGGTGCCCGCCTCCACGGTGAGCGTGGCTGGGTTCAGGTCGCTCTCTCCCTGGACTTGGATGTCCTCCAGCACCAGGTACGGCGCGGCCTGCGCCGTGAGCACCGTGTCGCGGTTGACGTGCCCCTTGATATCCAGCGTCGTGCCCAGCGGATAGGTGTTGCCCGGGCCAAGCCGGGAGGCCAGCTGCGTGTTCAGGTCCAGCGTGGACTGGGCGATGTCCTCGAAGGTGTTGTCGCTGAACGCCTCGAAGGCCTCCGTCCTGTCGCCGCGCGCCTGCACGGCGTGGCCCGCGGACTTGCGGATGGCGGCGTGCGTCAGCCTCCCGAGCTTCGGCAGATCATTGTAGTAGAGCGCGGCGCCGTCCCGCGCGCCCGCGTACTCGAGCCGCACGTACTCCAGCGCTGGCGGCCGGGAGTGCTGGTAGAAAGCCATGCCCTTCCAGCTCCCCGGCTCCGCATCGCCGTAGCGAGTCCAGATGATGGGCTGCTCGGCAGTGCCCACCGCCTTGAGCGTGCCGGACCGGCTGTAGCCGACGGTCCAGCCGCTCCCCTCGCCCATCTGGAAGGTGACACCCGGGGCGATGGTGACGACCGCCGTGCCGCCCTCCTCGGCGGACTCGATGCTCACCTCATCGAGCACCCGGTAGGGCACGCCGGGGTTGGGAATCTGGACGTCCTGCCCCACGTCGCCGCTGAGTAGAATGACCGCCTTCTCCGGCCACTTGTTGGCGCCCTTGAGGGCCCCCACATTGCGCAGATACAGCTCGGCGATGACCTCTGTGTCACCCGCCTTGGAGAAGTCGTTGTCCGCGATCTCGACAGTCCTGGCCCTCTCCGACGCCTCGCGCAGCGCTTTGCCCTGGAGGCCCACGAAGCGGACGTTCTTGATGCGGACGTTGGTCGCGTGCAACTCGAGGGCCGCAGCGTCATTGGCGCCCGCGTGCTCGATGACGGAGTGCTCCATCGTGGAGCCCCCGGCGTGCGCCCACAGGGCAATCTGCCTCCAGGCACCGGGCTCCTTGCGGCCGTTGGACACGAAGCGGACCGGCTTCTCCGCCGTCCCCTTCACGGTGAGGCGACCGTTCTGGGTGTAGCCCACGGTGAGGCTGACGTCCTGGCCAAACCGCAGCTCGACCCCCGGCTCGATGGTGAGGTCCCACCCCTCCACGGAGAGGTCCCGGTTCAGGGTGTACGGGCTGCACTGCTCGGTGAGCGTGTGGTTCGCCTGGAGTTCCTGCTCGAAGTCACTGTTGCAGCCCTCGGGATTCTTCTTCGCCGGAGCCTTCTCGGCGGCGGCCTGGGTGTCGTTCCTGCCGGCCGGCTCGGTTCTTGTCCCCTCCTCGGTCCTCGTACCGCCCGGGGCCTCCTGTGCGTCCTTCCCTTTCTTGCAGCCCGGCGACAACAAGGTGACCGCAGCGAGCGCCACAATCTTTAGCGTGAGTTTCATAGTGCCGTTCCCCCGTGTTGGGAGATTCTTACCACCTCCAGGCCCCAGCAGGGCCGTCAAAATTCGTCGGATATTCACCGCCGTCTACAGAACGCGCTTGCGCAGACGTTCCTGATCGAGGCAAACCATTCCGTCATGCGCCTTCTCCCCTCATCCAAGGCACGCGGCCGCGCGTGCTCGTTGTCCCATCCCGCGCGCCAGATCCTGCTCGTCTTGCTGGCCGTCCTGGCCGTCGCCGGGACCTCCGCCGCTGACGACGACCGCCCGAGATTTCCGAGCACGTCCAAGGTCAAGCCACCGTTCGGTCGCAAGGCTCCAAAGCCCGAGGCCACGCCCGCGCCCGAGCCGGTGGAATCTCCCGCTGCGGCAAGCGCACCCGCCGCTTCGCCCGCTCCGGCTGCGCCGGGCACCGCACTTGCGCTTGTGACCGTGCCGCCGCTGCCTGCCGGCGCGGAAATGACCTACACGCCCATGCAGCAGTCCGGCATGCCGCCGGCAGATCCCGCGCAGGTCGCGCGCGAGAAGCAGCAGCGCGCGCAGAAACTCGTCGACGACCTGAAGACTGTTGGACCTATCCAGAATCTTCCTTCACCCGGCACGGCTGAGTTTACCCAACTGCGCGCCCAGGCAATCGGCATCGTCCAGCGCCGGTTTCAGGAGAGTCGAGCCGCGCTGGAAGCCGACGCAACCGCAGACTACACAGCTCGCGTGACCTGGACTCCGAACTTCAGCGCGAGCCCGCGCAGCGTCGCTCCCGCGGATCGCGAGCGTGCCAGTGCCATTTCCTATGATGTGGCCTTCGCGGTGACACACTTGAATCGCCCCCGCTTCATCATCGCCTATGCGGCGGCGGTGTTCGCGCTGGATCCCGACAGCGCGCTGGGTGCCGAGAATGCTGCGTCGGCCATCGTGACCGGCGGTGAGCGCATGTACCCGTCCGCCACCGACAACCCCCAGTTGCAGCGTTACCGCGCCGATGCCGAGGTGGTGTATCGCTACGCTCTCGCGCGCAGTGTCGACGGAGGCAAATGGACCTTGCGGAGCCTTGGTGTTCTCATCAACCTGGGGAACCTGTACGTCGACATGAAAGCGCCGGATCGCGCCCGGCCGGTGTTGCTCGCGGCCAAACTCTACGCGCCAGACTCCTTCGATGCCGCCCTCGCCCTCGCCGCGTGCTATGAGATGCAGGGCCGTTCCGGTCTGGCGCGGGCGGCGCTCGAGGACAACCACCTCGCGCGATCGGCCATGTATGCCACCGTCGCCCGAGGCTCGAAGAACCTGGATGAAGTGCGCCAGAGTGGAGACCTGACGCCGGACAAGCCCGATGAGGAAATCGAGGCGGTGTTGCAGAAGTTCGATGCCCAGGTGTTCCTTACCGCGGCCGACTTCATCGAGCAGATTGACCCGAGTGAACGTGAGCGGATGCGTCGGTTCGTCAACGATCTGCCCGTGCAGGGAAACTATCGTGCGCCGGATATCGAAGGCCTGACGCAATTCTCAACCGTTGCCTCGATCAACAAGCCGGATGGCTACGACGCGCTCGGCCAGTTCGGGAGCCGTGTCGGTTCCTATGGCTTCCTGCTGCTCGGCAGCATGAGGCAGCAATCCAATGATGCGCTGGCGCGGATGGGCATGAGCGTGACCTACGACGTCGACATCAACGATGTCATAGCCCACCCGGAAAAGTACGAGGGCCGCAAGCTCAACGCCACCGTGACAGGCGCGGATCAGGCCATGGCGCGTGCGCAAGCGATGAGACGCCAGGCCAAGCAGGCCCAGCGCGAACTGGCGATGGGAAAAACGGATACACATCTCTCCATGGGTGCCGCGGTCGATCCTGTGCTTGCCGTCTATCGCCTGAAGCCGTACGACTACGCCAACCCGATGGACGTCATGATCCAGCAATACAACGCCTCGATGCTCGGGCAGAAGCTGCACGCCTACAACACGTACTTCTACTCGGTGAACGGTCGCACGCGCAAGCTGCTCGGCGAGATCGCCGATCTCCACGCAAAGAAAATCGCCACCATCCGTGCGCAGGAAGCTGCCGAGATGGACGCGTTCCGAAAGCGGCGGGAGGCTGCGCAATGGGCGGGCCAGAACACGCATACGGCGCACTGGCGCCTGCTCGAGCACAACATCCACAAGAGATTCATCCCGCAGTACAACGACCAGACGGGCATCGCGTGGAAGGAAGCCACGCAGGTCGCGGTGATCGCCTACGAGCGCAAGATCAAGCGCCGGGCCGAACGATTCTACCGTGACGTATTCCGGCACGTCGCGCTGATCTCCGACCCGCATGCGCGCGAGAAGAAGAACCAGGAGGTTGAGCGAATGCTCCATTGGGCTGTGTATCAAGGCCTGCTCAACGTGGTCACCGCCTTCGGCTCTTACGAATACGTCGAGGAGTGGGACTGCGGTTGCGACGTCGGATCGTTACATGCCCAGGCTGAGCAGGAGGCCAGGGAACTCGAACGGATTCGCTTCGAAGATGAACGTCGCGCGCGGTTGCAATTTGCCTCCGGCGATATCCCGCCGGCGTCTCCGCTCTTTCGGAAACTCGATGCCTATGGCACGGATCTGGAGATCCCGTTCATCCCATTCATGACAGGTCGGATTTCGGCGGCCCGCACAACCCTGAAGCTCGAGGCTCAGCTGCCAATCCCGCTGTCGCCCAAGGTCGAATACACCTTCACGGAAAACGCCTTCACAGGCGCGACTACGCACGGTGGCTCCCTCGAGGTAGGCGCCGCGGCCAAGGAAGGGGACGTCAGCATCGCCGCCACACTCAATGTGAAAGGTTCCGTGACACTCGACGGCAGGGGTGTTGTAAGCGACTACTCGGTGACGGGCGCGAGCAACGTGAAGGTAGGTGTCGGGCCGACCACGGCCAGCCTTGGCGGCGAGATCGGCTATACACCCACGGGCGGCATGACCTCCGACGTCACCGCCGGCATCACGACAAGCATCAGCGACGCGTACGGAAAAACGGTGACCGTGAGTCTCGTGGCCTCCGCGCGCCGCGGAAGCACCTTCACCGCCAAGGCCGAGATGAACCTCAATCCCTACAGCAGCGAACTGAATGGCTTCCTCAAGGAGACCATGGACGAGTCGGTGGGGGACATGAACCCGTTCAGCAGCACCGCCATCCCGCTGGAGCTCTGGAACGGAAAATTCACGTTCTGAGCAACCCGCCTGAACCGCCCTTGCGCTCAGTGATCAGGGCCACGAGCCGCAGAAATAGCTTGAGCTGGAGCCCTTGCAGGCGTCCGAGCAGGCGCAGCAAGCGCCACATTTCCGGGGTATCTGCCAGCTCAGGGGGAACCTCGCTCCGGGCTCCAGCAGAAGGCGACAGGAGCGAAGTCACCACCGGTCGTCTGTAAAGAGGCAATCGATGAGCTGGGCGTCGCCCATGTGTACATTGCCGCACTGAATGTCGGGAACGGGGGTGAAGAGCATTTCGGTGGGCACCCGCTGAACTTGGAGAGAAGAGCGCACCAGGGGCTCGATTTTCTCCACGTACGGCCTAGTCTCCGGGATGTCGCTGTAGAAGGTGCGTGAGGGTGAAGCTCTCCTGCCCACGTGGTGCTGAAGCGCGCTGTAGAGCACGAAGACAGGGGCGATGATGCTGACGAGTACGACGACGGCACGTACTTCCTTGCTACCATCGGCCAGGACCGGGGGCTCTGGGAGATACATCCTGGCACGCCAGCAGTTGTCGTTGGAGAAGAGAGCCGTCCAGTCCTCGGCCCTGCAGTCTGGAAGGGCCTCTTCGAGCCGGCGGAGCAGTTCCTCCCAGCGTGCGGAACCGCTGGACGCCTCCTGGCGCGCTTTCAACAGGCGCTGATACTGCTCCGAGCTGCCATAGCCCTCCTCGCTACTATGGACGTAGGAGGGGTAGTGGCGGTGCACCACCTCAAGGAGCTGAGGAGTGGAGAGATGAGGGGACGAAGGGTCCATACCAGCCTTAGTGAGGTTTACATATCGATGAAATCGCGAACTCTGGCTCCAGGAATGGGCACCGATAGAAGTCTTTGCATCTCCTGACGAAACCTCTCACACATCACGGCCGAGACAAGGCCCTGGGGGAGAACCAGCTCCGCGGCGGCATCCGCAGCTTCTGCTGCAGCCTCCTCAGCGAGTCCATCGGCGATTGTCCCGAGGAAGTTGATTTCTGGCACCTCGACCTGGACCTGGCACGGGACATTGTGCACTCCACTCTCCGACACGCGCGCAAGCGTGATGATCAACCGCGCCATCTTCCATCCACCCGGACCTCTTCCTTTGAGGGAGACGATAGGGGAAAAGTGGAACTGCGATGGAGAGATTCCACCCGCTCCGCCGACGATGGAAACACAGGCCGTCGCGAGCAGAAGAAAAGCCACAGCGAAGCAGCAACGAAGGCGCCTCATTGCGTCTCCCTCATCGGATGAGCGCAATGAAGCCTACGCCAAATCAGTGTGAGCGGGGAAGCACGCTGCCGACGCCATCCGGAAGGAGCTTCTCCGCGAGGAGGATACCGCGGGCGGCGAGCGGCCAGCCACCTCGCCATGCGGGGCGTCCCGCTCAAGGTCACCCAGGAGTTGATGGGACACGCTACCATCGAATGACGGAGCGGCACGCCCACCTGAGCCCGGACATGCGCAGAGTGGCGGTCGGGGTTCTCGACCGCCACTCTGTTCCGGAGTGCGACATACGTGCAACACGGATGGAGCCAGCGTCTAACCATCCGTATCTACGAAGTAAGACAGTGGAGGCGGCGGGAATCGAACCCGCATCAAGGCGGAAGCAAAACCCCAAGCAGGTCGCGCTGTTACCGGCTAACCCTCCCCATAGCCCTTGGACATGGAAAGCGGATAGAGGACTCGGTGGTGGATGTTGCGATAATGGGCAGCGAGGTGGAATTCGCCCGCAATCAACACCCACGCCCATCTGGGTGGGTCGGATTGTGATTGCAGCCATGCAGATGCTGCATCAAGACTTCCGAATGACGCAACCGCGCTGGGCGGATGTTCTTTCTCGAGGTCGGCAAGATAGTACTCGAGGGCGCGGCTGCGTGGCAGGCGGAACCCTTGTGCCTGGTTGTCATGGACAACGTCGTGATACGTATTGGCGATCAAGATGCTGGCGGAATCAGGAGGCTGTGGGAGTTGCTTGAGCCAGGCTTCCGCCTCCTCCTTCGTAGCGAATGCAGCCACGGCATAAGGAGGCTGGAGGAAATAACTTTTCCACTTTCACGGTCGCATCATTGCCCGTCGTGAAGGGCGCGCTGGCAGCTTGGGAAGGA